>DITY01000071.1:23035-47490 GCA_002422955.1 Planctomycetaceae bacterium UBA6172 | reverse complement strand
TCCTCTCGCAAGCAGCCGTACAACCGCTGGTAGATCGGGAACAGGTTTTGATAAACCTTGACGGCTTTGCGATCCGGCGAGGTCTTATCCGCCACCTCGATCGTCTCCTTGCAGGCTTGCTGGATGTTTTTGAACGCGCCGTCGCCAACCGCGGCGAGCAGCGCCACGCCATAGGCTGGCCCTTGCTCGACCTTCAGGGCGGTGATGGCGGTGCCGAAAACGTCGGCCTGCATCTGCCGCCACAGCGGGTTGCGACTCCCGCCGCCTCCGGCGCGGATTTCCTTCACGCTGACGTCGAGCGAGCGGATGATTTCGAGGCTATCCCGCAGCGCGAACGTGACCCCTTCCATCACGGCGCGGGTCAGGTGCCCGCGGCCATGGGTCAGGTTCAAACCGACGAACGAGCCGCGGGCCGTCGGATCGGCATGCGGGGTCCGTTCGCCGTTCAGGTAGGGGAGGAACAACAGCGAACCGCTGCCGGCCGGTACCGCGGTCGCTTCGCGGGTCGCCTGCCGATAGGCATCCGCTTCCTTCCCGCCCAGCCCGGCCAGGATGTTTTCGACCCACCACTGCAACGACCCGCCGCTGGTCAGGTTGACGCCCATCATGTGCCATTGGCCCCGCACCGCATGGCAGAACGTGTGCAGCCGGCCGAGCGCATCGTACTGCGGTTGGTCGCTGTGGACGAACATCACGCCGGAGGTGCCGATCGAGGTGCTGAGCAGGCCGGCGCGGACCACGCCGTTGCCGATCGCCCCGGCGGCGCAGTCCCCGGCACCGCCGACGACCTTGCAGCGGGTGGTCAAACCCAACGCTTCGGCGGCTTGGGAGGTCAGCGTCCCGGTGACGTCTTCGCTCTCGACAACCCGCGGCAACAGGCTGGGGTCGAGGTCGAGCTTGCTCAGCAGCGTGGTGCTCCAGCGACGCTTGACGACATCCAACAGCAGCGTGCCGCTGGCATCGCTGACCTCGGTGATGTAATCGCCCGTCAGCCGACGGCGGATCTCATCCTTGGGCAATAACACCTTGGCCAATTTCGCGAAGGCCTTCGGTTCATGGTTTCGCAGCCAAAGAATTTTGGGTGCCTGGAACCCGGTCAACGCCGGGTTGGCGACCAACCGGATCAGCGCCTTGCGGCCGCCAGCGCGGGTGGTGATCTCGGCACACTCGGCTTCGGTCCGCTGGTCGTTCCAGAGCAGCGCCGGTCGCAGCACGCGATCCTGCTTATCGAGAAACACGGAGCCGTGCATTTGGCCAGAAAGCCCCAGCGCGCCGACCTCTTCCGGGGCGATGCCCGACCGCGCCATCACCTCGCGGACGGTCTTGACGGTCGCCCGCCACCAATCTTCCGGATCCTGTTGGGTCCAGCCGGGCTTGGGTTGTTCGAGCGGATAGGGGGCACTCGCTTCGGAGACCACACGGCCGGAGGGATCGATCAACAGTGTTTTGGTCGCCGTCGTTCCGATGTCGATACCGAGATAATGAGCCATGGTTTGTTCACGTCCGTGGGTGGAAGGCGAAGCGACCCGGCGGTCGCGGGAGGGCTGGCGAACGAGCGGCCGCTTTGGGATGCGGCTGCGCGGGCCGTGACCCGGGCGACGGGCTGGGGCAAGGCTGGGGACAAGGTAAGGGAAGCGATCACGGCGGACCCTCGATCGGCGGGGCCTTAACCCGATGAACTCTCGACGCGTATCATGCGTAACACGACTCCGTTTGCCTATCCCGGATGTCCGTTTCGTCACCATCCCCAGGCGTCTACTGAACGTGGCCAATCCGCACCCACTCCCCCGCCGCGAGTTCCTGATCGTCAGCGCCGCGACTGGCTTGGTCGGTATGGCCGGATGCCGTCCCGCCGAACCACCGCCCGCGCCGGTCGCGACCCGCGTGGACGTGCCGCTGCGGTTGCTGCTCTGCGGTTCCGAAGCGGGGGCCGAAGCACTGCGCAGGGCTTGGGGAGGAATCTCGGACCAGCCGCTGGCGATCGAACGGATTTCGGCTGGTGACGCCGCGTCGCCCGCCGAGACTCCGGCCGCCGCGGCCGGTTCACTTGGCGAACGGCTGGTCGAAGCGTTTCAGCGGAATGACGTGGGGATCGTCCCCTGCGGTTGCGTCCCCGAACTGCACGCTCGGTCCGCGATCGTACCCTTGGGCAACGACCTGCTGACGGCCGTCGCCGAGTCGGGCGAATGGCTGGGGGCCGTCGATGCCGCGCTGGTCCGCTGGGCGGGTAAACCGATCGGCATCCCGCTCGGCATGCCCCAACCGGCCCTGCTGATCAGCGAGGGGGCCTCGACCGCCGCGATCTCGACCGCCAGCCCGCCCCAGGATTGGTCAGAGTACCTCGCGGCAGCGCGGGAACTGGCCAAGGAGGTTAGCGACCAAGCCGAACTGCCCGCCGTCGCCGAACCACTCGCGGGCGGCGACGCGGCGAAAACGTTCTTATGGCGAGTTCACGACGCCGATCCGGCGGCTTGGTTGTTCGACCGCGAGACGTTCGTGCCGGCGCTGGCGACGGAGCCTTACGTGCGAGCGCTGGAGTCCCTGAAATCGTGCGCGGAGCTGTACGGCAATCGCCGGCTGACGGCAGGAGAAGTCTGGGATGGCGTCGCGAACGGCTCGATCCGCATGGCCATCGGTTGGCCGGGCGTGATCGCCGACCAGCCACGCGTCACGCGGCTCGAATCGGTCTGGGTCGGAACGCCACCGCGAGACCAGGCCGCCGCGACGGACACCGCCCGGACCTCCGCCTCCAACGCGAACTGGCCGGTCCTGCCCGACGCCGATTCGCCACTCGGCTTGATCGGCAGCCGCTGTCGGCAAACCGCCGCCGCCAAGCGATTTTTGATCTGGGTCAGCGGCGGCGAGGGGAGTGAGCTCATCCAAGGCGTGCTCCCCGGGATGACGGTCAGTCGGGTCGCCCAGGATCGCGAAAGTTCCGCCGCGGCACCGGACGCCTACCAACGATTCTTGCTCGAACGCCTCGCGACACTGCAAGTTCGGCCCGCGCTCCGCCTGCTCGGTTACGACCGTTACCTCCAGGCGCTCGACGACGCCGTCCTCGCCTGCCTCGATGGCAAGCTGTCGGCGCGGGATGCGCTGACCGAAGCGGCGTCGCGGTGGCAAGCCCTGACGCTGGAATATGGCCCCGAGGACCAAGCCAAAGCTTGGCGATTCGCGCAGGGCCTCCGCTTCTGAACACGGGGCCTCCGCTTCTGAACACGGCGATCAGCCCCGCGCGGCGCGATGCTGAGCAACGCGAAGAGCTCGCCTCGGACTCCGCCGAGCTGGACTCAGACCAACGGCCGGGAATACCCGAGGCCGTCCGAATCCAAGCAGGCGGTCGGCAACACGCCGTCCCGGACGGTGAACATGCCGGGGTAAGCCGCTTCCCAAGCCGCATTCCCCGCGGGGCAGTACTGCCGGCCGTTGCTTTCGATCGCCGCGACCGTGGGGATGTGCGCGGCCAACGAAGCGCTGTGCAACAGCGATGCGCCGATGCAGGTCAGGTCTTGCACGCAGAGGAACAAGTTTTCGTGCTGGGCGACCGCGGCCATCAGCAGCGCCTCGGCGTGCCCCTTGCAGGCCTTCAACGCGACACCGCTGTAGCCCTGCTCGACCGCCAATCGCAGGCTGGCCAAGCCGACCAGCGATTCGTCGATCACCACCGGCAAACGCTCCGCGACGCGGCGCATCGTATTTTCCGGGTGCGCCGCCAAATCGCGGTGCGTGGGCTGTTCGATGTATTGAATCCGCTTCGTCGCCAGCGGCGAGCGGGCCGTCAACTGATCGAGCAGTTCGAGCACGTAGGCTTCGTCTTGGCAGCGTTCGTTGAAGTCGAGCGAAAAGGCGAAGCCGCGATCGGCCGCGGCGGCGGTCGCCGTGCGGTCGACGCCGAGCACCCGTTCGACGTCCCAGGCCAGGTCGTCGCCCGCCAACTTGATCTTGAGATGCGTCAGGCCGTCCCGCAGGATCCACTGGTGTAGCGTTTCCGGAAGGCCGTCAGCCGCCGGTTTGACGACCTCGGATTCCTGCAACGGATCGAGCGCGCCGACCAAGTGATACAGCGGCATCACCGGCTTCGGCTTGGCCGAGACGAAGCGATCGAGATACAGCCCGCGATAGGCGGGGCCGAGGTAAGCAGACAGATCTTCGTTGACGTAGGCTTTGCCGAGCAGGTCGAAACTGCTCCGGCCCAGCGCCTTGCCATGCGCGTCGAACAGCGCCGCTTCGATCGGGGAGGCCGCGAGCAGAATCGCCAAATCGGGAATCGGCGCGGCAAGCCCGAATTGACTCGCCACGTCGCTGGCGATGGCGGCGCGGCGCCCCGCTTGCCGATGGCAGATTTCCAGCGGATGGCCCGAATCGCGAGCGGCGGAAAAGTCCTCGATGAACCGTTCCGCCAGCTGCCGGACGACCGCCAAACGTTGGTCGTCGCTGACCGCGGGGTCAGGCCAAGCCCACGCGACCCCCAGCGTCATCGATCCCCAACCCGATCGACCGCCCGGGTGCCCTGCCAACTCAACCCGCCGCTGATCGCGGGTGACGCAGGACGCCTCAATATTCAGCACCGTCGCGTCCTCCACCACTCGGCCGCCGAACTTGATCGGCACCCGATAACGATAGCTTTCGGTGGTCAGACGGAGTTCGAAATCGATGATGTCGGAGGGGAGCATGGGTTACCGTTACACGAGGTTCTTGCGGACGGCCCAAACGGCGGCTTGGGTACGGTCGGTGACGCCCACCTTCCGCAGGATGTGCTGGACGTGTTCCTTGACCGTTTCGTAGCTGATCCCGAGCATTTTCGCGATCTCTTTGTTGGTCAAACCGTTCGCCATCTGACGCAGCACCTCGCTCTCACGCTGCGTCAACGGCACTTCGATCTCACTGCCCATCCGCGGGGCCGCGAGCGCGCCGGTGACCCGTCGCAATTCCTCGCGAGTCCAAGCCGACTCGCCGCCCGCAACCTTGCGGAGCGTGTCGAACAACTTGTCGATCGGTTCGTGCTTGAGCACATAGCCCGAAGCGCCCAACGCCACCGCGCGAGCGATGTAGGTCGGGTTGTCGTAGGCGGAATACATCACGACGGGCAGGTCGGGCGTGTCCAACTTGATGCGGCCCAAGGCGGTCAACCCGTCGCCGCCCTCCATCCGGATGTCCATCAAGACCACGTCCGGCCGCTGCCGCTTCAATTGCTCCAGAGCCTCCGCCGCCGACTTGGCGGTCGCGGACAGGTTGATATCGGTACCGTTAAAAATGGACTTCAAGCCCACCAAGACGACCTCGTGGTCGTCAACTGCCAGAAGGCTGATCGTCATGTGTTGTCCGTTGCAGGAAAGTCGGATTGCCCGAGTCGGAATCGACCGACTGAGGCGTTGGATTCCATTATCACCAAACCTGCACTTTACGGATTTTCCCCACCCTGGCAAGGGGTTTGATGAGCATCCTCCAGGCAAAGGCTTCCGCCCAGACGTCGCGCGAACCAGCGGTTGTGCAACCCGATCCTCAGCCGAATTCGAAACCCACTCGGGGGTCCGAGCGGCTGGGTCCGGGGGGGGCGCGAGCGGCGAGCCTGTGGACAGCCTGGCCCCGCGGGTCAGCCTCCGTCGGAAGCATCGGCGTCGGACCGCAGTCGCTCGGCCCAAATCCGGGCCATATTCAGCACCGCCGTCGCCGCTTCGACCTGACGGTCGGGGCGAGAATCGCTGTGCAGCGCCGACTGATGCAGGGTCGGCTCGGTCAGCGAACCGGTGCGAGCCAACCCCACGATGAACAGCACGCCATCGAGCTCGTGGGGGGCAGCGGGCCCCAGGTGCCCGGTGACGGCCACCGCCAATTCGGCCTCGGGTGCCCGACTCAAGACCCCCGCCGCCATCGCCCGCGTGACCCGCGCGCTGACCGCCGAATGCTGTTTCAACTCGGCCGGGCTGACCCCCAGCCACTCGATCTTCGCCGACTCGGTATAGGTCACCGCCGACCCGCACAGCCACCGCGAGATGCCGGGGATCGCGGCCAAGGCAGCGGAGACCAAACCGCCCGTGCAACTTTCGGCAAACACGACCTTCAACCCGTGGTGCTCGAGGACAACAGCTAAACGTTCCGCGGCCAGCTCCAGTTTCGATTTCGTCATCGGCTCCTCTCCTTCACGCGATCGTAGTCCACGGCCCGACCGACTGCAGAGGGGGCACGGGTGGACACCGCGCCGTGCCCTGGCGATCCAATGCAACCCATCGCCCGCCGGTCCTGGCTGGGTCCGCGGCTTATGCTAGCCGGGCCGATGCAATTCGCGATCAAATGTAAAACATCGCCGACTGACCCTCTTCCGCGTGCTCGATCAGATCGGCCAGCGTGACCGATTCCAACACGTCGCGATACGCTTGAGCCGCGCGGTCCCAGACCCGCTTCAGTTCCTCCGCGGCGAGCGTCCCGCCCCCTTCGGTACGGCAGCCGGCTTCGCCGCAGCCGATGGCGTCGGCGATGTCGCCCAGCGTCAGCCCGCTCATGTTGGCACCCAGCCGATAACCGCCGCTCGAGCCACGGCTGCTAGCGATCCAGCCGCGCGCCTTGAGTTGCTGCAGGATCTGAACCAGGAACGGTTGCGGGATCGCATGTCGGGACGCGATGTGGCGGATCGACAACGGTTCGCTCCGCCCCTCGGCGGCAGCCAATTCCATCATCGCCAAGACCGCGTAATGCAGCCGAACGGGAATCTGCATGACAGGTCCTCAGGAGGTATGGAGTCCGCACTCGGTCTTCGCGAATCCGCTCCACCTTCCCGCCCGCTCGTCCTCGCCGATCTGCACCGACCGCGTGCAAGGCCAGCAGCCGACGCTGGGGTAGCCGCGATCGTGCAGCGGGTTGTAGGGGATGTCGTGCTGGGTGATCAGATTCCAAACTTCCTTCTTCGTCCAATTCGCCAATGGGCTGATCTTGACCAGCTGAAACTTGTGATCCCAGCCGACGATCGCCGCCCGTTTGCGATCATCGCTCTGATCCCGGCGGATCGCGCTGGCCCAGGCGTACATCCCGCGGGCAGCCGTCCGCAGCACTCGCAGTTTGCGGTCGAAACAGCACCGGTTGGGGTCCGTTTTGTAGACCGGCCCGCCGTGCAGCGCTTCGTATTCGGCCACCGTCGTGTCGGGCTGCTTCATCTCGATCTCGATCCCATACCGCCGCTTCACCCGCTCGCGCAGCTCCAGTGTCTCGGGGAACTGATAACCGGTATCGAGGTTGAAAATGGGGGTCCGCGGCGCGAACTCGGCCAGCATGTGAATCAGCGTCATCCCCTCGGGGCCAAACGCAGTCGCCATGGTGAATCGCGGGGCGAACCGATCCACCGCGTACTTCAGGATCGCCTGCGGCGTTGCCGCTTCCAACCGTTCACTGTCAGCCGCCAATTCCGCCAGGAACGATTCGCTCGGCTCCAACGGCGGGTCCGCCGCCAAAGCCCCGTCCAGCTGCTCAGCCTCCGCGGCGGGGGACACGACCTGCAACAAGGGTAAAACGGCCGGCCGATCGCTGGGGGCTGGGTTCATGTCGGTTCGTCGGGTGGCGGATTGCCGAATCGCTGTTCGAAGGCCCATGGCCAAACTCTTCCACTTCGAAGGTGAAGCTTCCGTTGAAATTACACTTACATGATCATATTAGTCAAGTATCAACCCTATTTTCGGCATTTTCCGCAGGAAACTTCGCCAAATCGTCCTGATGTTCCCTCGTGTCTCGCTTTTTCAGGTTGGCTGACCCGCCGCTTGGCCTAGAATGAGATTTCGCCTCTTCTTCCGAATCGTTCCGTCCGGCTTGTCGATCACCGCGAGCGTCGATGTTTCGCGACCACTCCCCATCGTTCCGTCGCGGTCACCGCTGCCAGCCGAGCGGGTGGGGGGTGCTGTTCGTGCTGTTGGCGAGCCTTTCGGCCAGGGCGGACGACGTACAGCTTCAAAGTGGCGGCCAGATCGAGGGCAAGGTTTCTCGCATCGAGGCCGCCAAATCGCCCTACACGCTGATCGAGGTCGACGCGCGGTTGAAGGTCGCGATCTTGGACCATCAGATCAGCCGCGTCGCGGAATCGGCGGCGTTGGCGGAGTATCGCCAGCGGGTCGCCGCCACCCCGCAGCAGGCCGAAGACCAATTCAGTCTGGCGCGATGGTGTCAGCAGTCGGGGCTCCGGGCCCAGGCCCGTCATCACCTGCAGCGGACAATCCGGATCGACCCGACTCATGATCGCGCCCGCGCCGCGTTGGGCTATGTCAGCCATGATGGGAAGTGGGTCCGTTTGGAAGATTTGCAGAAAAGTCGAGGGCTGGTGCGGATCGCCGGCAAATATCGAGTCCCGGCCGAATGGATGATCACGCAAGCTCAGGAGGCGGCCGACAAGGCGACAAAGAGCTGGGTTCGCGACCTGGATCGTCTGAAAAAAGTCGTGGCCCGCGGCGGTGACCGTGGGGCCGAGGCCTGGCGAACGCTAGCGGCGATCGATGACCCGTTGGCGGCGTTGGCGATCGGCAAGGAATTGGTCGAATCGACCGGCCAAGCCCGTGACCTGAGGCTGTTCTGGATCGATAAATTGTCTCAGCTCAATGCCCCCGCCGGGCTGGGTCCGCTGCTCCGCGTGGGCCTCTCCGAACCGGACGAAGTGGTCCGCGAAAAGGCGCTCGAAACGCTCAACCAACTCGCCCCGACGGCCGCCAAGCAGTTCTACGTCCAGCGGCTGCGTGACAACGACAACGCGATGGTCCAGCGGGCCGCCGAGGCACTCAGTTTCTTCCCCGATCCCGAATTGTCGCTGCCGCTGATCAACGCCCTGATCACCTCCCACAAGACCGTCATCCCCGCCGACCAAAGCACCAGCGTCGGCTTCAACTCCGCGGGCGGGGGCGGGATGACCACCGGCGGCAAAGCGAAAACGATCGTCACTCGCGTCGAGAATCCCGCCGTACTCAACGCGTTACGGCAGATCGAACCGACGGCGAATCACGGCTTCAACCAGGCCGCCTGGCGCCAGCACTTGGCCGCCAAGCTGAGCGGTTACAGCGGCCACATGCGTCGCGACGACTGAGCCCCGAGCGTCCCGGCGTGCGGATCCCATCGCCGCCGAACGGCCCGCGGGCGGTGTCGCGAGGACCACCGCGGCCGAGAATTCCCGCGGCGTCCGATTGGACGGGGCGGGGTTCGCGACGTACTGTTGTTCCTAGGCGAAAGACCCGAGTGTTCCTAGGCGAAAGCCCCGAGGCGAAACCGCTGCCAGCGTTTCGCAACCCGATCGCGGACCAGAGATCCACCCATGAGTCGAGCACCCAATCCATCCAATCCCCTCGAACAGTGGCTAGCGGAGCTCTCCCGGCTACGGCTGAATTGGAAGGGAAGTCTCGTCTCGCTGCTGTTGATCCCGCTGGCGATCCTGGCGATCTGGGGCGTGATGAGTTGTTCCTATACCGTTCAGCCCGAAGGCCAAGCGGTCGTCAAGCGGTTCGGACGCGTGGTCGCGGTCAAGCAGCCCGGCTTGCATTTCAAGCTCCCGTTCGGGATCGAAACGCAGACCTTCGTCCCCACCGCCCGGATCCTCAAACACGAGTTCGGCTTTCGCTCGGAAGGCGAGTCTTTCGAATCGCGAACCGATTACGCCAAGAGCAGCTCCCACCAGGAAGAATCGCTGATGTTGACCGGCGACTTGAAGGTCGTCGACGTCGAATGGGTCGTCCAATACCGCGTCGACGACCCCGACAAGTACCTGCACACCCTGCGTGACACCGACAAGGCGATTCGCGATTCCGCGGAGGCGGTGATGCGGAGGATCGTCGGCAATTCGCTCGGCTCGGATGTGCTGACGGTCAAGCGGGTCCAGATCTCGACCTTGGCGAAGCAGGAGCTGCAGACGATCCTCGACGCGTTCGACATGGGCGTCACGGTCGGCACGGTGGAATTGCAGGACGTGACCCCGCCCGATCCCGTCAAACCGGCGTTCAACGAGGTCAATCAGGCCGAACAGGAAAAGGAGCGGATGATCAACGAAGCCGAAAAGCGGCGGAACCAGATGGTCCCCCGGACCCGAGGCGAAGCCAAGCAGTTGCTCGAATCGGCCGAGGGATATCGCGCCCAGCGAGTCAATCGCGCCACCGGCGAGGCGTCGCGATTCCAGGCCATCGTCCAAGAATACCGCCAATCCCCCGAAGTCACCCGCCAACGGATGCAGCTGGAAATGTTCGACGAAGTGTTCCCCAACCTGGGCCGCATCGTCGTCGTCGAAGGGGGCTCGATGGGGCCGCTGCCGCTCTTGAATCTCGATTCGCCCGGAGGTCCCGCGGAACCTCGGGCCACCGCGCCGCGGCCAGCCCCGACCCGCTTTGCCCCGCCGCGGTTCTCGTCGCCGACTTCATCCATCCCTTCCGGAACGCCACGCCCATGATCCTTCGAAGTCACCCACGATCGCCCGACGCCGACGACCGGGCGAAATTCCGCCCCGACCGCGGCGGCCAGGCCGCCGCGGCGCTGATCGTTTTGGCGGTTGTGGTGCTGCTGGTGTTCCTGTTCGCTTCGGTCTACACCATCGACCCCGCCGAGCAGGCGGTTCTGGTGCAGTTCGGCGCCCCGGTCGGCGAACCGATCACGGAGCCGGGTTTGCACTTCCGCATGCCCTTCGTGCAAGAGATTCGCCGTTTCGATAAGCGGCTGATCGCCTGGGACGGCGACCCCAACCAGATCCCGACGATCGAGGAACAATTCATTTCCGTCGATGCGACCGGCCGCTGGCGGATCGTCGATCCGCTGAAGTTCATGCAAACGGTCCAGAACGAGCAGGGGGCTCAGAACCGCTTGAATGACATCCTCGACTCCGTCGTGCGCGACAAGATCGCCTCCAGTTCGCTGGCGGAGATCGTGCGGTCCAAGGATTGGAAGGTTTCGCAGGCCGACCTGGAACGGGCGATGGCGGGCGAAGGCGAAGAGGAAACCCTGCTGCAAAAGGTGATCGTGGGCCGCGAGGAATTGGTCCGCTCGATCCTGGAAACCGCCCAAAAACAGGTTCCCGAATACGGGATCGAACTGGTCGACATCCGCATCAAGCGGCTGAATTATGTCGACTCGGTCCAGCGGGAAGTTTTCGAACGGATGATCGCCGAGCGGCAGCGGATCGCCGAGGAGTTCCGCAGCGAAGGCCAAGGCCGGGCGGCGGAAATCGATGGCGAGACCGACCGGCTGGTCGCGGAACTGCAGTCCGAAGCCGAAAAGCAAGCCGAAATCGTCCGTGGCCTCGCCGATGCCGAAGCGACCAAGATTTATAGCGAAGCCTACGGCACCGACCCGGAGTTCTACGCCTTCTTCCGGACGTTGGAAAGCTATTCCACCGCCCTGGGCCGTGACGTGACGGTGGTGATCGGCGCCGATTCCGATTACTTCCGTTACCTCCGCGGCGGCGCGGAACCGCCCGCCGGCCTGCCGCCACCGAGCGTCCCCGCCGCGGCGGCCGAGCCCGCTGCCGAAGAACCCGCGGCCGTGGCGACGGAGGCCGCCCCGGAAGCCCTGCCCGCGGCGGCGGAGACCGCCTCGCCACCGGCCGAGTGAGACGTGGTGTGGGGAGCGGATCGAGCCGCGCAAGTTGAGACTAACTTCGGGGAATAATCCAAGTATTGCCCCGGTTTGGTGGCCCGACGGGGGCATCCCGGATTTGCTGCTTGTTCCCGTTCAAACGCACTAAAGATCTGGGCCGGTTTTTCTCGACATAGTATCTCGGCGGGACAATTCTCGACAGCATCACCGGCCACGGAGATGAGGTTCGATTACGGTTCGGCTATCCGGGGGGATTTCTGGGCAACGTGGCGAGCAACAGGGCGGCGATACGTCCGCACTGCGCTCGTCACGGGATCGATCGACAAACGACTTCCGCATCGCATCAGGGATTGCCACGATGCGGGATGAGTCGGTTCGCGATCGGTTCCCCGTCTGTCTCCCCACCCGACGGTTCCCATCGGTTCCGGCGGTTCCTATGTCAGCAGCCCGGCAAACGTGTCGTTTCCATTTCAACGGCGATTCATGATTCCGATTATCAATCCGACAATCGAACCATGCGGCGAGATTCGCAGGCCCGCTGCGGATCACGTCGGCGTCGCCGTCGAAGGGATGCCCACCAAGCCGCATCCTATTTTTCTTCATCGCGAGGATTCCGAACCGGTTCGCGTTGCATTACGCAGCCGGCTGGCCCCGACCCAGCAGTTTTCATCACTTCGAGCAACTCGGCGGCGTCCCACCGCGGTCCGAGTCAATCGTTCAGCCAATCTCAACACGGGAATGCAAACAGTGCTACCGGCCACCTTCGTCGCATCACGGTGCGACTTTGCGAGCCGATCGTACGTATTCCCAGAGAATGACATGCGATGGAAACAGATAGGGGGCCTACAGACCATTGGGTTTCGACGCACCAATGGCTTTGATAAGAATCAACGAGGCGTTTGGGAGTACCTGAAATGAAGGTCTTCACAACTGGGCAGGTCGCTAAGATCTGTAAAGTGGCCCCGCGAACTGTTAGCAAATGGTTCGACTCGGGGCGTTTGAAAGGTTATCGCATTCCGGGGTCGCAAGACCGCCGAATCCCGCGCGATTACCTCATCAAGTTCCTGAAAGAGCACGGGATGCCTTTGGGCGACCTGGAAGACGAAGCGATGGCCAAGTGCCTGATCGTCGCCCAGGACCAAATCCTGATCGAGAATCTGAAGCGCGAATTGCCCCCCGAGAGGTCGTTCAAGGTCGCCGTGGCCGCGAGCGGTTTCGAAGCCGGGATTCAAGCCGAAAGCTTCAGCCCCGATTGCATCATCGTGGACTTCTCGATCGGCAAGGTCGAGTCGGTGCAGATTTGCCAGAACCTGCGTAAGAACGTCGATTTCTCCGAGATCATTCTCATCGCCCTGCTGCCGGACGACGGCCAGCCGATGAGCTTTGACCGCTCGGCGATCAACGAGACGTTCAAGAAGCCATTCGACGCACACCTGCTGGCCGAACGGCTGCGAACTCTGATCGGCGTTAAGAAAGAACTCGTCTAGGCTCCCGCAAGCTAGACCGGTTCCCAAACGTTATCGTTTCGTTAAAAACGTCGTGAGGGTCCCTTCACCAAAGGGAAGCTCGCGACGTTTTTTCGTTTTCCCACCGCCGGATTCGGCGGGGAGTTGCCCCAATGTCTCCGACCGAGCCCCGCTCGAGCCATTTGGATGCCCACGGCCATCCGCGGATGGTCGATATCACCGCCAAACCGATCTCGATCCGGACGGCGACGGCGACCGCTTCGATCCACATGCTCCCCGCCACCGCGCGGATGATCCGCGAGGGCGGAACCGCCAAAGGGGATGTCCTCGCCGTCGCCCGTTTGGCGGCGATCGGGGCGACCAAACTAACGCCGCTGCTGATCCCGCTCTGTCACGCGATCCCGATCGAAGCGGTCGAGGTCCGGTTCGAGTTCGCCGACGAGACCACGCTCCGCTGCGAGGCCGATGTCCGCACCAGCGGCAAGACCGGCGTGGAAATGGAAGCGTTGACCGCCGTGACCGTGGCCTGCCTGACCGTCTACGACATGTGTAAATCGGTCGACCGCGGGATGGAACTTCGCTCGGCCCGGCTGCTGAGCAAAACCGGTGGCGTCAGCGGCTCTTTCGTGGCTCCCGCCGCCCCCCCGAGCTGAAAAAAACCTCGCGTCTGGCCCCGCTTTGACGCATCTCGCTTTGACGAACCCCGCCCCCGTCGTCGACAATGCAGGCCGTCGGTCCGCGCCCGCGTTCCTCACCGTGTTCCCCAATCGCTCCGCTTGCTATCACCGTGCCCCGTAATTTCCCCCCGCCCCCGATCCGCATCGGCGACTTGGTGGTCGATCCGCCGATCCTGCAAGCGCCGATGGCGGGCTATACCAACGCCGCGTTCCGCCAAATCGTTCGCCAGTACGGCGGCGCGGGCCTGCTGGCGACCGAAATGGTCAATGCCCGCGGTTTCGTCTGGCTGGACGAACACACCGCCGAACATCCCGACCGGCTGTGGGGCGTCGCCGACGAGCCCCGGCCGCTGGCGGTCCAGATCTGGGACAACGACCCTGAGACGATGGCCAAGGTCGGACGCCGCCTGGCCCAGGAATACCGCGTCAGCGTCGTCGATATCAATTTCGGCTGCCCCGTCCGGCAGGTGACCGAGCGGGCGCACAGCGGCAGCTACCTGCTCCGCGACCCCGCCCGCATGCACGCGATCATCTCGCGGCTGGTCGAAGCCTGCGCTCCGACCCCGGTGACCGCCAAGATCCGCCTCGGCTGCTCCCCCTGCACGATCAATTGCGACGAGATCGCCCGTGTCGTCGAAGAGGCCGGTGCCGCGGCGCTGACGGTTCACGGCCGCACGGCCAAGGATTTTTTCAGCGGCCAAGCGAATTGGGACCGGATCTCGCAAATCAAGCAGCACCTCAAACGGATCCCGCTGATCGGCAACGGCGATCTCGATTCCGCGGACAAGGTGGTCCACGCCTTCCAGAACTACGACGTCGATGGGGTGATGATCGCCCGGGCGGCGCTCGGCCGCCCCTGGCTGTTCTCTCAGGCCGCCGCGGCGCTGCGGGGCGAGCCGATCCCGGCCGAACCCGACCTCGAAACGCAGCGGACCTGCATGCTGCAACATTACCGCTTGGTCTGCGACCGCTTCGGCCCCGAGAAGGGAACCGTCTTGATGCGGAAGTTCGCTTGTTGCTATGCCCAGGGAAAAACCGGGGCGCGCCACTTCCGCAGCCACGTCGCGAACGTCGTCGGCGTGGACGAATTTCTGCGGGTCGTGGACGAATATTTCCCCCGGGATGAACCTGCCGCCACCGCCCAGCCATAAACTAGACGCTCAGGCAGCAGCCCGACTCACGGCCTCCCCACCCGCGGCTTGTCGGGCTTGCTAGCAACCGCGGATAAAGCCGATATAACACCACGTCAGAACGGATTCCCCTCACCCCTCCCGCATCGGTACCTACGTGGACCATTTGACCGAGGTCGCATTCAGCGACTCATCGTGCCTGTTTCCTGCCGGCTATCGGGCCTCGGGAATTTTGCTGCACATCACCTCGCTCCCGTCGCCCTATGGGATCGGTGACTTTGGCCCCGAGGCGATCCGCTGGATCGACGCCCTGGCCGACGCCGGGCAATCGTGGTGGCAGATCCTGCCGATCGGGCCGCCGAGTTCCGGCAACTCGCCCTACACGCCGCTGTCGACCTTCGCCTGCAACCCGCTGCTGATCAGCCCCGATCTGCTGGTCGAAGACGGCCTGCTCCGGGAGCGGGACTGCAGCCGCGAATCGTTCCCGGGTGAGCGGGTCGAGTTCGGCGACGTGATCGCCTACAAGACCGAGTTGCTCGATCGCGCCTGGGCTCGCTTCCGCGAGGGAGGCTTCCCCGAACTGGCGTCGGAGATGCGGGCCTTTTGCCAAGCCAACGCCCGATGGTTGGAGGACTTCGCGCTCTTTCAGGTGCTGAAGTCGGGCTTCGGCGGCGCCTACTACGTGCATTGGCCGCGCGAGTTCGTGACCCGCGATCCGGGGGCGCTGACCCACACGATCGAAAACCGACGCGACGCGATCAACCGCGTGAAATGGGAGCAATTCATCTGCTTCCGCCAACTCAGCCGCCTTCGCCAACATGCCGCCCGCCGCGGCGTCCGGCTGTTCGGCGATATCCCGATCTTCGTCTCCGCCGACTCGGCCGACGTGTGGGCCAATCCGAACCTGTTCCTGCTCGATCAGGATCGGCGGCCACGGTTCGTCGCCGGCGTCCCGCCCGATTACTTCGCCGCCACCGGTCAGCTGTGGGGGAACCCGGTCTACAACTGGGCCGAACTCAAGAAAACCGCCTACGCCTGGTGGATCGATCGGCTCCGGACGCTGCTGATGCACCACGACGTGATTCGGCTCGATCACTTCCGCGGCTTCTCGGCCGCGTGGCATATCCCGGCCGGCGCGCCGACCGCCGAAACGGGCGACTGGGTCGAAGGCCCGGGCGCCGATTTCTTCACCGAACTGCAGCAACAACTCGGCAGCCTCCCGTTCGTCGCCGAAGATCTCGGGACCATCACCGACGACGTCCGCCAATTGCTCGCCGATTTCCGCTTCCCCCGGATGAGCGTCTTGCAATTCGCCTTCGATGGCGATCAACAGAACGCGTTCTTGCCGCACAACACCGTCGAGAACATGGTCGCCTACACCGGCACGCACGATAACGACACCTCGCGCGGTTGGTATCACGAACTGTCCGAGCAGAACCGCGAGTACTTCTGGAAATACCTCGGCACCGATCCGCTGCACGAGAGCGAAGTGGCTGACGTGATGATCGATGTCGCCTGGCGGAGCGCCGCCGCCGTCGCGATCGCGCCGCTGCAAGATCTGCTCAACCTGGGCGGTGAGGCGCGGATGAACGTCCCCGGCATCGCCGACGGCAACTGGGCCTGGCGCTGCACCGCCGAGCAGATGCACCACATCCCCTGGCAACGGCTCCACGAACGGACGCTTTCCCTGGGCCGCGAAGTCCGCAGCCGCTTGATCACGTCGGTCGGCTGATCACGGCGGTCGGCTGGACGCGTCGCAGTTCAATCGAAGAACGGGAACAGGCGGCGCAATTCCGCCGCGCTGGGTTGCTGGCCGTATTCGCAGAGCTCGAACGCCTCGCAATAGCGGACCGCGGCCCCCTGCTGCGGGCCGTACCAGCGGACCAGCAGGTCGCGATAACGGTCCGCGATCGCCGGATCGAAGGGCTCGATCATCCGACCGCGGAGCCACTCGCGACGCTCCGCCTCGCCCGCCGGCACCTGCTGCAAAACCCCGTCGTGCCAGGCCAACCAATCGTAGACCTGCGACGTGTGGCAATGGAGCATGTCCAACTTCCGCTCGATCGCGTCATCGATGTCAACCGCCACATCGGGCGTGAACGGGTAAGGCCGCTGAAAGTCGTCGCTCAGATAAGCGATCACCGGCGACTCGCGGAGCGCCGGCGTGTCCTCGCATAGATTGGGGACCGTCACCAGATAGGACGCGTCTTGTACCAGCGTCGAGGTGTAACGGTGGTCGGGGTGATAGTCGTTGGGGCGATGTGTCAGGATCAGATCAGGGGCAAAGCTCCGGATCAGCCGAATGATCGTCTGGCGATTGAACAGACTCGGTTCGAGTTGGCCGTCGTGATGGTCCAAGACCTGATATTCGATGCCGATCACCGCCCCGGCTGCCTCCGCTTCCGCCCGTCGCATTTCGGCCAGCTCCACACCGCCGAGCCGTTGGTGTCCCGCGTCGCCATTGGTGACCGACACGAACCGCACGACATGCCCCAGGGCCGCGTACTTCGTCGCCACCCCGCCCGCCTTGAAATCGCAATCATCCGGGTGCGCTCCGATGACCAAGATGCGAAGCTGCGTCTCACTGCCCATCACTCGTTCCCTTGCGTTCATTGGAAAGCCCGCACACGGCGGGGGTCGAATTTCGCCACATCAGCCGCCCAGCGTAGCGAAGCCCCCCAGCGGCCAACAGCAGTTGCCCGAACCGCCCGGCGCGTTCCCCTCGCCCGCTTTCGAGACCCACTTTCGCCGCCGCGGCAAGCCCCGCGCGAACGGCGTGCCCGATCTTGTACCCCCGCCGGCCCGGACTGGCGATGCCCTCGAGCGGGTGTCATGATCTAGCCTCTCGCCCCGCCTCCTCCCGATCCCCTGCTTTACATCCCGCGCGCCGGAATGGTGTTTTCCATGGTGACCGCGACCCAACCCGCCGTCGTCTGCTTTGGGCCGGCGCGCTACAGCGTCGAACTGCGGGAACTGCCGCCACCACGCCTCAGGGCGGATGAAGTGCTGGTGGACGTGGCGAATGTCGGCGTCTGCGGCAGCGACCTGCACATGTGGCTGGGCGATCAGAGCTGGGCGATCCCTTATCCCATGGTGCTGGGGCACGAGTTCTCGGGGATCATCCGCGAAGTCGGCGCGGAACTCGAGGGCCAGTGGCGGGTCGGCGAGCGGGTCGTCAGCGAAACGGCCGCCGTGATCGACCCGCGTTCCCCGCTCAGCCGTCGCGGGTTGTACAACCTCGACCCGAATCGCAAGGGCTTCGGCGGCGCGGTCGACGGTTCGATGACCCGCCAGATTGCCGTTCCCGCTCGCATCCTGCACCGCATCCCGGAGACCGTGTCGCTGCCCGAGGCGGCGCTGACGGAACCGTGCTGCGTCGCCTACAGCGCTGCCGTCGCCAACGCGCACATCGAGCCGGGTGATCGGATCCTGGTCCTCGGGCCGGGCCCCATCGGGATCCTGTGCGCGGCCATCGCCAGCCTCCGCGGGGCGATCGTGGCGGTGGCCGGCTTAGAACGGGACCGCAAGCGGCTCGAAGTCGTCACGGCATACGGCTGCGAAGCGTTGGTGGGTGACGTCGAGGAATGGGCATTCGGCGCCGGTCCCGACCGCTTGGGCGTCGACGGCGTGATCGACTCAACCGGCGTCTCGGCATCGTTGCAGACCGCCATGAAAGTCGTCCGGCCGGCGGGCTGGATTTCCAAGGTCGGCTGGGGACCGCAGCCCTGTCAATTCTCCCTCGATCCGCTCGTGCAAAAGAACGTTCGGCTGCAAGGCAGCTTCAGTCACAACTGGCCGATTTGGGAACGCGTGTTGTTCTTGATGGGGACCGGCAAGCTGGATGTCAAACCGATCCTCGGCGGGATCTGGCCCCTCGAAGATTGGCGCCCCGCGTTCGAAACGATGCACTCCGGCGAGATCGTCAAGGCGGTGCTGCAAGTGAACGCCGCGTCCGAATGAAGGTCAACGAACGAAACTCGATGAACAACAGGCAAGCCCCATGGGATTCGTGCAGATCAGCCTCGATTGTCCGACATGCGAAGAAGCGCTCAAGCTGGCTCGGTTGGGACGCCAAGCCGGCGTGCATTGGCTCGAAGCCGGCACGGGGCTGTTGCTCGGTTCGGGGTTGGAGGGCATTCGCGCGCTGCGACGGGAGTTCCCCGACGTGCCGATCATCGCGGATACGAAAACGATGGACGGCGGCTATCCCCTGAGCAAATGGTGCGGCCAGGCGGGGGCCGACTATGCGGTGATCATGTCCGCGGCGGGCGAGCATGTCATCCGCGGAGCGATTCGCTGCCGCGAGGAGTTCGGGACCAAGGTGATGGTCGACACGATGTATGAACCGGACCAGGTCGGCGTCTGCCGTCGCTGTGAGGATCTCGGCGTCGACTACCTGGTCCTGCATTTGGGATTTGAGGAACGAGCGGTCGAACAGCACCGCAGCCCGCTGGATTATCTCGAAGCGGTCCATGCCGCGGTCTCGATCCCGATCCAAGTGGTCGGCGGCTTGTCGATCGCCGACTCGATCCGCGCCTTCGAAATCGGCGCGCACAGCGTGGCGATCGGCGGCCCCATCGTCCCCGGCGATGCCGGTCCCAAAATGGTCGACGACCTGCGGCAGATCGTCGAAGCGGCGGAGCGACACCCGATCTGAGGCCGCGCGAGATTAGCGGGCTTGCTGGGCATTACAACCGGCGGATGTCGTTGAACAGCGCGAAGACCATCAGCGACAAAATCGCCAGGACGCCGGCCATCGTCAATTGCATCTGCAGCCGTTCGTTGACGGGTCGCCCCAAGACCGCTTCGGCCGTGAGGAAAACCATGTGCCCGCCGTCCAAGGCCGGGATCGGCAGGAAGTTCAGGATCGCCAGGTTCATGCTCAGCATCGTCAGGAACATCAGCAACGCGGGGACGCCCCGGCTGGTCTCCTGACCCGCGACCCGGAAGATCGTGATCGGCCCACCAACCATGTCAGCGCCAGCCTTCCCCGAGACGAGCAACCCCAGGAAGCGGAAGACTTCTTTGAACTTCCGCTTGCTCGCTTCCAACCCCAGTTTGACCGCCGGGACGATTCCCGCCGCGACGTGCGTCCGCTGCAATTCGGCGAAGCCCAGACCGCGGTCATGCCAAAATTCGCCGCTGTTCCGCAGTTCCGCATCGACTTCGACGATCTGGCCGTCTCGCATCAGCGTGACCCGCAGCCCCGTCCCCTCGGGAAAGTACTGCCATAGGTCGACGAGCGACGAAAGCGTGTTTTCGGCGTTGAATTCAAAGCCCTCGGCCAACCGGGTGCGGAGCGGTTTCGTGACGTCGTCGGCCAAAATTTCCGGGATCTCGCCATCGGTCCAGCGGACCGCAACTTTTTTGATCTGGTCGCCGACGCGGAACGGCTGGGCCGCGGCAACCGCGGCGTCGCCGCGAACGAACGCCACTTCGGGGACCGCGGTCACCGCCAATCCCAATCGGTCGATCGAGACCGTGTTATCCAACGGGGTCGAGGGGCCGGAGGTTCGCACCAACTCGCCCAGCGGCACCTCCAGTTCGAGCTGCTCAAATTGTTCGCCTTGCGGCCGTTTCACCGTCAGTTTCACCGCCCCGGTCCGCTCGGCCAAGCGGCCGGACAAAGCGAAGGCATCGATCTGGGCATCGCCGTCGATGGCGACGATCTGGTCGCCGACCTGGACGCCGGCCTTATCCGCCGGCCCGCCGCTGACCAACGCGATGACCGGCCCGGCCAGAAAACCGATCCCCGGTAGCAACAGCGGCTGAGGGGGCAGCACCACCTCTCTGGTCGTGCCATCCTTGCGTTTCAGGCCGAGCGTCACGGGGTGACCGCTGCGGCGGATCAACGTTCGCTGCAACCAGACGCTCCCGGCCACGTTGTCCCGTTCGCCAGCCCCTGGGACGGCGGTGCCGTCGACCGAAATCACCTCGGCGCCCGCATCCTCGGGCCGCAATATCCCCGCCGCTAAACTGCCGCGGGACGAAATCTGCTCCGGGTTGTCGCGGAGGAAGGTCGTTGGCAAGTTGGAAATGCCGATCCGCCGCAAGCCGGGAATCGCTGCCACTTCAGCCGTCTTCAGGCTGTAATTTCGCACCCCGTCCGGGTATTCGATCGCGACCCGCACCGCCTCTTCGGGGTTGGCGGTCCCTTCCAGGACGATCGCGGTCGCCATGTCGGAAAAGTACAGGTTGTCGTCCTGCTCGATACCACCGACGCTGATCACCTTGCCGCCCGGTTCGATCCCGGCCCGATACGCCGGTCCGCCTGGTGAAACGTCGCCGACCACCGCCGGCACGTAGGGGACGCCGTACATGAAGGCGGCCGTGGCGAACATTACGCCCGTGATCAGGTTCATGACCACGCCGGAGCTGATGATGATCATCCGCTGCCAGACCGATTTGGCGGGGTACGAACGCGGGTCGAGCGCGGACTGGCCTGAGGCATCGGCCGGCTCGGTGGGGTCATCCGCCGCATCGACGCCGGACTCCGCCAGACGAATCCGCTTCGCCTCCTCTTCCATTTTCCGCGGGTCGTCGTCTTGACCGAGCATCTTGACGTAGCCACCTAGCGGGATGGTGCCGATCCCGTACTCGGTTTCGCCATAGCGGAACTTGCCGAGCGTCCGCGGCAACTTGATCGGCCCGATGCTGATCGGGAAGTCGAACCCGACATAGAACTTCTCGACCTTCACGCCGCACCACTTGGCGGCGAGAAAGTGCCCGAGTTCGTGTACGAAAATGACCAGGCCGATCCCGAGGACCACGAGCCCAATTTTCCAAATCTGCGACGCGATCGCGGAAGCGAGACCGCCGTCGGCCTGCGCGAGCAGAACCCCCAACGGCTCAGCACCGCCGAGCGAGGCCAACAGGGGACAGGTTAGGAATTGTTCGAACGAGCAAGCCACCGCGTTACCTCCGCCCTGGCCCACCGATCCAGCTCCGAGAGCCGACTGGGCGAGGGATTGTTTTCATGAGTGTGATGTTCCAACGCGATCCGGCACGCTGTCACAATGTCAGTAAACCTGATTCGCCCGTCCAGGAACAGGCCGACCGCGGCTTCATTAGCAGCATTGACGACCGCGCCGGCGCTGCCGCCGACCCGCGCCACTTCGAATCCGAGCCGAATCGCTGGGAATCGTTCGGTGTCGACCGGCTCGAGCGTCCAGTGGCTGATCCGCGACAAATCGAGTGTCGGCGTGTCGCCCGCCAGGCATCGGGGATGGGTCAACGCGTGCTGAATCGGCAACCTCATGTCGGGCGGGCTGAGCTGCGCGATCGTCGAACCGTTGATCATCTCGACCATCGAATGGATGATCGATTGCGGATGGATCATGACCTCGATCCGTTCCGCGGGACAGTCGAACAGCCAGCGGGCTTCGATGATCTCGAGTGCCTTGTTCATCATCGTCGCGGAATCGATCGAGATTTTTCGCCCCATCTTCCAGGTCGGATGGGCCAACGCCTGCTCGATCGTCGCCTCCCGCATCCGCTCGACCGACCAGTCGCGGAACGGCCCGCCGCTCGCCGTCAGAATGATCCGGCGCGGGATATCGCCCCCGGCCAAACACTGAAAAATCGCCGAATGCTCGCTATCGACCGGCAGCAATTCCGCGCCCGACTGGGCCGCCAATTCTCGTACCAGGCCGCCCGCGACGACCAGCGTCTCCTTGTTGGCGATCGCGACCCGCTTCCCCGCCCGCACCGCCTCCAGGGTGCTCTCCAAACCCGCCCGCCCGACAATCGCCGCCACCACGATGTCGACTTCCGGATCGGCCGCCAACTCGACCAAGCGGTCGGCCCCGACGCGAATGTCGACGCCGGCGGGAAATCGCTCCGCCTTGAAAACTTGGCCCGGTTCCGCTCCCGACGCCTGGTCCTGATCCGAGATCACCACCCGTTTGGGTTCGTGCCGCACCGCGATTTCGGCCAGCCGGTCCACGTTGTGATGGCCGGAAATCCCGTACAAACTCCAACTGTCGATCGAGTCGGTCCGCCGTAAATGTTCGATTACGTCGACCGTCGCGGTACCAATACTCCCGGTGGCACCTAAAATGGCGATGCGGTGTTCGTTCGGTTGCGACGTCGACATACCAGCGGTTGCACCAAGAAAGAGTGACCGTCACGATCCGAAGAGTCGTGCCCGAGAGCGGATGACCACGAAATCGGATTGCCTGCGGGTGACGGCTTGGGGGTGATCCTGCCGATGTCCGCCGCGCATCCCCAGCTTGCCCGCCCGATTGGTCCACCCGATAGCCTAACGTTTTAACCTCGCCGCCTGAACCGTCCTGGAGTCCGAATGAGCGACAGCCGCAAGCGAAAAAAATCCGCCGAAGAGCCGCGAACCGTCGGCGTCTGGTTGATGCTCGGCGTACTGCTGGCCGCGGTGACCATCAGCGGCTACCTGATGTCAGGCACGACGCAACGGCTGCGCTATCCCGATCTCAAGGAATTGCTGGCGCGGACACACTACGATGCGTACGGGAACCAGCAACCGACGACCGATCCGGCTGCGGAGCCCGTGGCGGATTCGCTCGTGCCGCCGCTCGGACGGTCGCGGATCGGCGTGCTCAGCGTCCCGTCGCCGAGCATGCCGGATCGGACGGTTGAGTTCAGAGCCCCGCAGGATATCGCCGTCGCGGACCGGGTAATCACCGGCACGGTCGAATATCGCTCGCTGCTGAGCCCCGAATCGAAACCTCAGCGGGTGCCGTTTCATACCGAGCGGACGATCTTGGGGGATGCCGAAGAGGCCGAACTGATCCGGCTTTTGAAGGAATCGAATGTCGTTTGGGACACCCATCGCCCCAGCACCTTCATGGCGGATCATGGCGCGACCCTGCTGATGATCGGCGTCCTGATGCTGTTCGGCTACCTGATGCTCAAGCGAATCGGCGGGGTCGGGTCACCGATGGCCTTCTCGCGAAGCCGTGGCAAGTTGTATGGCCAGGAAGACCTGCCGGTCACGTTCGACGAGGTCGCCGGGATCAACGAGGCGGTCGAAGAGGTCAATGAGATCGTCGATTTCCTCAAGCACCCCGAAAAGTACCAACAGCTCGGCGGTCGGATACCCCGAGGCGTGCTGCTGGTCGGCCCCCCAGGGACCGGCAAGACGCTGTTGGCCAAGGCCATCGCCGGCGAAGCGGGCGTGCCGTTCTACGGGCTCTCGGGGAGCGATTTCGTCGAAATGTTCGTCGGCGTGGGAGCGGCACGGGTTCGCGATATGTTCCAACAGGCCATCGCCCGCTCGCCCAGCATCATCTTCATCGACGAACTGGATGCCCTTGGCAAAAGCCGCGGCAACAATCCGCTCGGGGGTCACGACGAACGGGAACAAACCCTCAACGCGTTGTTGGTCGAAATGGATGGCTTCGACACCGACGACAGTGTGATCGTGATCGCCGCGACCAACCGCCCCGAAACGCTCGACCCGGCGCTGCTGCGGCCCGGCCGCTTTGACCGCCATGTCCTGGTCGACCGCCCCGACGTCGCGGGCCGCGAGGAGATCCTCAAGGTCCACGTCAAGAATGTCAAACTCGACGACGCGCTGCAGCTTAAGGAGATCGCCGCGATCACCAGCGGCTTCGTCGGCGCGGACCTGGCCAACCTGGTCAATGAGGCGACGCTGCTGGCCGCCCGCA
>DITY01000071.1:18718-22965 GCA_002422955.1 Planctomycetaceae bacterium UBA6172 | reverse complement strand
GAAAGCCGCATGAAGGTTTTGCTGGCCGGCACGCTGACCGAGGAAATGGTCTTCGCCGACATCAGCACGGGAGCGCAAAACGACCTCGAACGCTGCACCGAAATCGCCCGCTCGATGGTGATGGATTATGGGATGAGCCGGCTGGGTCGGGTGAACTATCGCAAAGGGGCCTCCAGCCCATTCCTGGCGACCGGTGGCGGCGAGGGTTCGCCGACGGTGCTCAGCGAGGAAATGGCCAAGCGGGTCGACCAGGAAGTCGTTCGAATCCTCGACGAAGCCCTGGCCCAAACCCGCGAGATCCTCGAACAACGCCGCGAGGCGCTGGAAGCGGTGACCCAACGGTTGCTCGAGGTGGAGTCGATCGATCACGACGAATTGAAACGGCTGCTCGACGAAAACTGCACCGGCCCGTGGCTGGTCCCCGGCACCCAGGGCTTGCAGCCCCGCGCCCGGGTGCGAACGTCCCAATCGAAAGAATCGTCGCATCCCGCGGTCGACATCGCCCCCACCGCCGAAAACCAGATCTGAGCCCGCTGCCCGGATCGCCACGGCGCGTTAGCTTGCGGTTGAGCGGCCCGATTCCGACGAACTAAAATGAATGGCCTGCATCCCCCCCGCGCCTCATCCCTCCGCTAGCGATGTCCTCATGAACCTTGTCATCTCCCCGGCGGAAGGCCGCCCGGCTTCGGGCCTGTGGGCGGCCGCGCTGGTCTGTGCCTTCGCGTTGCATTCCGTGGCCCTGGCCCAGGACGCCCCGACCCGGTCGGGCTTCGGTCCTTATCCGATCATCCCCGGTCCCTACGAACATGGGCCCGATTCGAGCCCGATCGAAGGCGTGCCGCGGGGGACCGTGACCGAGCACGTGATGCTCGATAGTCAGGTGTTTCCCGGCACCCGCCGCCACTTCAGCGTCTACGTCCCCGCCCAGTACGACGGCTCGCGCCCCGCCGCGTTGATGGTCTTCCAAGACGGTCACGCCTACGCCGGGCCAGGGGGCGATTATCGCGCCGCCACCGTGTTCGATAACCTGATCCACCGCGGCGAAATGCCGGTCACGGTCGGCGTCTTCGTCGATCCGGGCACTCGAGACGAATTGGCGGAAAAACGCGGCTGGAACCCCCGCCCGACCAACCGCTCCGTCGAATACGACACCGTCAGCGACGACTACGCGAAGTTCCTGATCGAAGAGCTGCTGCCGATCGTCGCTAAGGAAGTGAAGCTCACGGACAACCCCGAGTTGCGGGCGATCTGTGGGATGAGCTCCGGCGGCATCTGCGCCTTTTCGGTCGCCTGGCACCGCCCCGATTCCTTCCGCAAGGTCGTCAGCCAAATCGGTAGCTTCGTCGACATCCGCGGCGGGCACGTCGTTTCGCCACTGGTCCGCAAGGCGGAACCGAAACCGCTACGAGTATTCCTGCAGGAAGGGGCGAACGACCTCGACAACCGGCATG
Organism: Planctomycetaceae bacterium UBA6172; assembly: GCA_002422955.1. GTDB lineage: Bacteria > Planctomycetota > Planctomycetia > Pirellulales > Pirellulaceae > UBA6163. The sequence continues at coordinate 21,514 of DITY01000071.1, read as the reverse complement.
GCAACTGGCCTCTGGCGAATCTGACTCTCGCCAACACGCTCGACTACAAAGGCTACGACTACCAGTTCGTGTACGGCGACGGGGAACACAACGGCTTCCACGGCGGAACGATTTTCCCCGCGACGCTCCGCTGGCTGTGGCAAGACTGGGCCGAGCAGCAACCCTGATTCGCCCCTCGGCTGCGGCCCCCAAACGGGCTTCGCCTGATCCCTCACCGGCCATCCCTCCCACTCGGCACCTTCGCCCCACAATGTCCGATCAGCAACCCAGCGGTCCCAGCGGCGATCCGCGCGACATCCACTTCATGGTGCCCCAGGTCCATCGCCTGCGGTTCACCTGGGAAGTGGCGGGCGATGACTTCGTCGAACTGCTGGACGTGCTCCACCCCTCCGCGATGGGCGACGGGGAACCGCTCGGCGAGGCCGACACCGATCTGCCCCGCTTGGACAAGCCCCGCGTCTTGCTCTGGGCGGACGAGGAGGTGATGGCCGCCAGCCCGCGGGTGGCGGCGATCGCCAAACGGTTGGCCCAATCGGACCGCGTCGCCTTGGTGGGCGGTCCGCATCGGGTGCCGGGGGGTGAGGTCGCGAAGAACTCTCCCGAAGTGATCGAATCGCTGCTGGCGGAGATCCACGACGCGATGCTCGACCGCCGCAGCTACATCATCGCGATCGGCGGCGGCGCGATGCTCGACGCCGCCGGCTACGCGGCCGCGATCGCCCATCGCGGCATTCGGCTGGTCCGCATCCCGACCACGACGCTGGCGCAGGCCGACTCGGGCGTCGGGGTCAAGAACGCGATCAACCATTTCGGCAAGAAGAATTGGGTCGGCACCTTCGCCGTCCCCTGGGCGGTGATCAACGACGCCGGCTTCTTGACCACGCTGCCGGACCGCGAGTTCGTCTGCGGGTTCAGCGAAGCGGTCAAGGTGTCGCTGCTCAAGGATCCCGCCGAGTTTGAACGGATCGTGGACCATGCCCGGGCGATCGCCCAGCGGGACATGACCATCGCCTGCCGGGTGATCGAAGCCTCCTGCCAGATGCACCTGCGTCACATCACCCGCGGCGGCGACCCGTTCGAAACCCGCGAAGCCCGGCCGCTCGATTTCGGCCATTGGTCCGCGCATCGTTTGGAATCGATGACCGATTACGCGATCCGCCATGGGGAAGCGGTCGCGATCGGCGTGGCGTTGGACTGCCTCTATTCCAGCCTGGTACACGGGTTCCCCGAAGCCGACGCGCGGCGGGTTTGCCAGTGCTTCACGCAGCTCGGCCTGCCGTTATGGGACGAGGCGTTGAACGACTTCGAGCGGGTGTTGGCCGGGTTGGAAGAGTTTCGTCAGCACTTAGGCGGTCGGTTGACGGTCACGATGCTGCGGCGGGTCGGCAGCCCGCTCAACGTGCATGAAATCGACCCCGCCGCGATGCGAGAAGCCGGCCGCCGCCTCCGCGCCCTAGCCGCGCAAGTCTCGCCCCCCACCCCCAACCATCGCAACCTCAGCAGCCGGTAGCCGTGCCGGTCACCGCCCTGCAGACTTTTTGCCACCTGGAGCGGAAACCGAGGAGCAAAGCAGCCTTGGCCGATAGGTTTACACGAGTTCCGTATCGAAGGTCAGGATCGCCAGGTGAGGTTCGGAAGACGCGAAAAGGTTCGGAAAGTGCCACCCATTTTTCGAAAGGGTTAAGGGGACGCGGGGGACAAAAGTAGTCGTCGTGGTGGGGTAAAAATTTCGATTGGCCGACCAGACACGCGCGGCGAGGCTGAATTTGCGGCCGTTTTGCGCTAGGCGGCCAGTGACAGGCGTTCGCAGCGCTCGGTAACGGGACGGTTCGGAAAGTGCCACCCATTTTTCGAAGAAGGGTACGGAAAGATGGGATGGTTCGAAAAGTGCCACCCATTTTTCGGGCTGTTCACAATCGCTTCGGGGGCGGACGGCGCTTGGCAAGCGGCTCCAGGGGACCTCGGCCGGGTCGGCATGGCTGACCGCAAAAAGCTAGGGCAACGCCCGCCGCTTGCACCGTGTCAGGTCGCCTCCGACGAGACGGATTAGTGAATATCGACCTATGGGCGGGTGATTGCAGCGATCACAAGGCGCCCTTTGCGGTCTGGACCAGCGATGACGCAGAGGCGTTGAGCAGACGGGCTCTGCGACCGCTACGCCGCGACGAAGAAAGCTCGCGAGGTCCTTTGACCCCGGTGCCAACCTCGGCCATGACGCTGCGCGTCCTCCGCCATCGCGGGCGACGATCCCGCACACGAGCCCCGACCGAAATACTTCTTAAAATTCCACACCAGCTCACGCCACATCGACGCGTCAATGCCCCGCGCCGCCAGCAATTTTGCTAACCGTGGTGGTACCTTGGCGCTCACCCCATCCAGCGCCTGCTGCGCCGTCCAGCGAAGCAAGTCAAAGTAGCTCCGCCAACTGAGTTGCAGAAACCCTTTGTCGCTGGCCCGCATTCCCGAAGTGTGTACCTGTGGCTGGTGCGAGAGCGTTTGCGGATCGAGTTGCAGCGGTGCCAACCACTGGTCGCGCCGGATGCGGCGTCCCGTCGGTGACCGTTTTTTCGCGCGCCGCTTCGCCTTCAGTATCGCCACCGGTGTCTCGCGAATCTCCTTCCCCGCCGCTGCCGTCGCGACCGGTACCAAATCAAAGGCCGCTGAATTGATCATCTCGCCCCGTTCACCCCGGTGCCGGTCATACGCCGACGTATGGATCGCCGCTTCCGGCTTTGACACCATCGCGGCCCGCACCGGGTTCAAATCGACGTACATCGAGCAGGCCAACAGCCCCGC
>DITY01000071.1:1659-18654 GCA_002422955.1 Planctomycetaceae bacterium UBA6172 | reverse complement strand
ATATCCGACAACCGCTGGCGGATCAGCGCCAGCCTTTCCGGCTGGTTGACCAGCATCTGGACGTCGTTCTCAGTCGGCTCGGCGAGGTGTTCTTCGAGTCTACGGCCGGGAAACACTCTCAGCCAGCGGATGGCGACTTGTTCGTCAGACCACTGGGTGACGACGTCAGGTCGGTTACGGAGGATCAGATGGAGGTGGTTGCTCATAACGGCGTAGGTCAGCACATCGATGCCGAAGACGGAAGCGAGGGCTTCCATACGTCTGCGGATCCACTCGCGACGGAACGAAAAATCCTTGCCGGAGACGGGATCAACGCCAGCCAGAAATGCCCGTCGGACGCACCGCTGTACGGCATGCACGACCGCGATTTCGTCGGGAAGAAACTGATCGGACCGAGCGGGCCTACCCATGGAACACCTCCAAGAACGCGTAACGATTTCCAAATTAGATCAGCCCGTCAAGGCAGACGCAAGCAGAAAGTGGGTGGCACCTTCCGAAGCAGGTGGGGTGTGATGAGGGGGCGGGCTTTCGATCAGTCTTCGTCGATGTCGGGGATGATGCGTTTGGAGCAGTCGATCACTAGCCAGGCCGCGGCGGCGACTAACATCATCCCGCCACAGAGGATGAAGGCGGGGACGTAGTTGGTTATGATGACCGCCTGGCCGTCGACGAGCTTGCTGACGCTGTAGTAATCGAGCAAAATCCCGACCGCGAACGGCGTCAGGAACGCGCCCATGTTGCCCGCCATGTTGGTGATCCCAAAGACGGTCGCCGAATAACGACCACCCAGATCGGTACAGGTCCCCCAGACCGTCGGCTGATTCCAATCGGCGAAGAACCGCGCGATGAGCAACCCTAACGCCACCTTCAACGGGTCGGGGGAAGTGACCGCCAACAAGACCAACAGCCCGCCAATCCCCATCCCGATCCCAGCCACCGCGGCGCGGCACCAACGCCGGCTGGAAAATCGCTGCAGCGCCCAGTCGTTGGCATAGCCGCCAAAGACTCCACCCAACGCTCCACCCACCAACGGCAAGCTGATCAACAAACCCAACGTCCCGGAGTTCGATGCGCCCAACGACAGAAAATAACTGCCCAAGATCAGCGTGAAGACGACATCCGACCCGGCATTGAGGAATTGCTGGACCAGCAGAATCAGATAACTGCGATTACGCAGCGCGACGCGGAACGGCAGCACACGGGGTGGCTCGGGGAGGGACGGCTCGTCGTTGGAAGGCGTCGACTCCGGCCAATCGGTCGGCGGTGCGGCATCGACTGGCGCGGGGGGCGAGTTGCGAAAGAAAAACAGGAATATGAAAGCGAACAGCACGCCGACGAACGACAGCGTCCACAGCGAGGCGAGCCAGCTCATGCCCAAGTACCCCATCATGAACGTGCCCATGATGATCGACGCCATCGCGCCGCCCCCACGGCCGAAGGCGGCGGCTACCCAGCCTTGAATTTGCGTGCGGCTGCGGAGGGGAAACCAGGCCCGCGTGACTTGGCTGAGCGCCGGATAGCAACCGGCTTGCGCCAAGCCGAAGCCGCCACGCACCGCCAACAGCGCCATGAAATTGCCGGTCATCCCCTGCAGCGGGAGCAACAGCGACCAGGCCATGATGATCGCGACCAAAAACAGGTGGGGACCGAACAGGTCGCAGATGATCCCGCAGGGGATCTGACCGAGCGCATAAGGAAAGAAGAACGCCGACCCGATCGTCTCCAGTTGCGTGTTGGAAAGTCCATATTCGGCCTGCAACTCGGGACGCACCAGGTTCCAGGTGTAGCGGTGCAGGTAGAGCAGGAACGAAGTGCTCGCCGCGAGCGAGAAGATCATCCAGCGTTGGGGGTGATACCCCGAGGCCGCCCGGTCGTCCCTATCTCCGAAACTCATCAGCGGCTTCTCCGTTGCTTACGGTTCAGACGGTCCCATCACAGCCTCGCCCGGTTCGCCGACGTCGGCAGACCTATCGAATCTTGGCATCGGGCAGCGCGGTCCCGATCCCTTCGTCGATCGGCATGCGATCCGGTAACGCATCGGTCGCGGCCATCTGCTCCTGAAGTTGCTGCTTCAGCGAATCGATCAGCGACGCGAACCGCGGGTCCCGAATCAGGTTGGTCGTTTCCTGCGGGTCATTCCGCAAGTCGTAGAGTTCCGCCAAGTGACGATCGGCGCCGCCGTCGCCATGGGGGTAATGGATGTACTTGTAGCGATCGGTCCGCAGCCCACGCACGTTGGGCGTGTAGGGAAACTGCTTTTCGTAGTTGTAATGGTAGAACCAAGCCGTTCGCCAAGGGACCGACTTGCCTTGGGCGAGCCCCCGCCAACTGGTGCCATGAGTCTTGGGCAACGGTTGGGCAGAACAGACGTCGATGATCGAGGGGGCGAAATCGGTGGTCAGCACCTGCTGCTCGACCACGCGGGGCTGATCGGGCGGGGTCAGACCGGGGAAACGCACGACCAACGGGACGCGAATCGAGGGCTCGTGCATCGTCCGCTTGTCGATCATCCCATGCTCGCCCGACAGAATCCCGTTGTCGGCGGTGTAGATGATCAGCGTGTTGTCGAGTTGTCCGGTCCGCTGCAGGAATGCGTACAGCCTGGCGACCGAATCATCGACCGACAGGATCGTCCCCCAGTAGGATCGCTCCATCTGGGCAAAGGCGGCGACCCCTTCCGGCGAGCGGTCGGGCCAGTCCTTGCGGAAATCGAACAGCGGCCCGTAGATGCCGTGCCAAGTATCGAGCCGCTGCTGGAACCACTTCGGCTTGTCCTCCAGCAGGAACGCGGTGCGAGGATACTCGATGCGGACCGCGTCGAACGCGTGTTCGTACTTCGGTTCCGGAACGTAAAAGCTGTGCGGTGCCTTGTGACCGATGGTCAGCGACCAGGGGCGATCCTCGACCGGAGCATCGCTCGCGTCGCCGCCGGTCCGTGCCGCGTGAACCGACTCGAGCCACTCCAACGCCATGTCGGTGACGACCGTCGTGTAGTACCCCGGTACGACTTTGCGTTCGCCGCCGTGAAAGCGGAACTCGGTATCGAAATACTTGCCCTGACCGCGGTGGGTCACGAACCAGTCGAACCCGCCACGGACGTCGTCATTCTCTTCGCCCATGTGGTACTTGCCGATGTAAGCCGTGCGATAGCCGACCGCCTGCAACGCCTTGGGCCAGGTCGGCATCTCCCGCGGATACTCGGTGAAGTTGTTGGTCACGCCATGGGTGTGGGCATCCAGTCCCGACAGGATCGTCGCTCGGCTGGGCGAGCAAATCGATGTGGTGCAGAAGGCGTTCTTGAAGTGGACGCCCTCGCTCGCCAGACGGTCGACGCTGGGCGTCTTGAGATGCGGATGGCCCGCGATCGACAACGCGTCGGCGCGTTGGTCATCGGTCAAGATGAACAGCACGTTAGGGCGTTTGCCCTCGGCAACGGCCGTCGCGGCAACCAGCACGAACCCGCCGCACACGGCAAACAACGACAGTAGGATTCGCAGGCGAAGCATCGCAGGATCTCGCGGGGGCAGGAGGGCGTGGAGGCGGGCGAGACGGCGGGGCGGGAGTTGCGGCTAGCGACCGTGCTTGATCCGGTCGCCCAGCATGTTGTCCAATTCGGCCTCGGCGTAGATCTTTTGGCTGGTGGTTAAGAAATCGTACTCGATCCGCCGGTAGGTCACGGTCCCCGCCACGTCGTCGATGATGACGTAGCAGCTGCGGTTGTCGTCATCGCGGGGTTGTCCGACGCTGCCGACATTCACCAAGACTTTCTCGTTGGTCAGCTTGAAGACGTAATTGCATTCCTCGGGTGTGACGAACTCGCAGGCCGTGGTGAAGACACCCGGCAGGTGCGTGTGCCCCATGAAGCAATACTTATTGACCCGGGCGAACAGGATTTCCATCTTCGCCTGATGGAAAATGTATTCGGGAAAGACGTATTCGTTCGTCGGGTCGCGCGGCGATCCGTGCACGAACATCCAGTCCCCCTCGGAACGCTGCCGCGGCAACTCGCCGAGAAAATCCCAGCGGCGGTTGATCTGCTGGGCGCCGCCCGGACCTTCGTCGAGCCGATCGCGAGTCCAATAGATGGCCCGCAGCGCGACAGGGTTGAAGCCCTCGGGGTCGAATAGCGCGGCCTGGTCGTGGTTGCCCAAAATCGTCCACTTCGCCCGCTGAATCACCAGGTCCAAACACTCGCAGGGGTTGGGGCCGTAGCCGATGATGTCCCCCAAACAAACGATTTCGTCGACGCCTTGGGCCTGGATGTCCTTGAGGACGGCTTGCAAGGCCTCCAGGTTACCGTGAATATCACTGATGACGGCTCGTTTCACGGTCGTAAGGCTCGAGGCAAGGTAACGGGATAGCGAGCGCAAGTATTCGGCGGATCAACAGGTTGACCACCCGTCCGTAACGCGACAACTTTAAGCGATCGATCAGTTTAACCGGTTTCCGGTTGTTCGGACACCCAACGCGGGCTCGCGGACCACTTGCCGCTTCCTAGCTGGTCCGCACAATCGCTACCTTGCTCGCAACCATCCTTCCCGTGAGCCCCGCCTTGGGAATCGAGACCGCCCTGCCTGATCACGCGACCTCGCGAGGATTGCTCGCGATCGAAACCAGCGGCCGCTGCGGCTCGATCGCCTGGACCTCGACCACGGGCGCTCCAATCCAACTCGCGCTCGATCCCGAACGCCGCTCCGCCGCGACGCTCGCGCCTGCGATACGCAATCTGCTGGCGGAGGTTCGCGGCGCGGGCGGCACCCCGTCGGGGATCGCGGTGGCGGTGGGGCCGGGATCGTTCACGGGTTTGCGGATCGGTGTGACCACGGCGAAGACGCTGGCTTATGCGTTGGGATGCCCGGTCATCGCGGTCGACACCCTGGCCGCGATGGCGGGGGCCTACTGGCGATTGTTCCCCGAGCGGGACGAGGTGACTGTCGCGATCAATGCCTATCGCCAACAGGTGTTCGTCGCGGCGTGGCGACGCCAGGACTGGGAATCGGCCAGCGATGCGCAAGCTCTCGCGACCCGCTCTGAAGTCTGGACGACCGAAGCCTGGCGGGCGGCAATCGCTGAGCGAGACGCAGGAGGCGGGTTCGCGGCGGAGCCCGCCTTGGCCAAGCTTGAGCCCCAGGTCGAGGCGGTTTATCCCACGGCGCTGGACGTCGCGGAACTGGGGATGCGGCTGCTGCTGGCGGACCAAACGCTGTCGCCCTTCGCCCTCAACCCCAACTACCTCAGGGACAGTGCGGCGGAGGAGAAACTGCGTTAATCTATTGCCAAAGTTCCCGAAACGCCCCGATTCACGAGAAGATTGATGGACACCCGGCTTCCCGATACCAACCGTCTCCGCGAAAGCGTGATCGCCGTGCCGCCGTTGGCGGTCGATGCCGAGGGTGAGTATCTCCGCGACGAGAACGCGAAGATCATCCGGCACATCACGGCGGGGGGTGTGTCGCACCTGCTCTACGGCGGCAACGCGTTGTTTTATCACGTCCGCCCCAGTCGCTATGCCGGATTGCTGGGGATGCTCAGCGACTTGGCCGACGCGAGCACCAGCATCTGTCCGTCGATCGGGCCGGCCTATGGGACGATGATGGATCAGGTCGAAGTGCTCCAGGATTTCGACTACCCCACCGCGATGGTGTTGCCGCAGCGCGACATCGCCGACGACGCGGGGATCGCGACCGGGATTCGCCATGCGGCCGAAAAATTGGGCCGGCCGCTGGTCGTGTACCTCAAGTTCGATCGCTGGCTGAGCAGCCAGACGATCCGCGCGCTCGAAGCCGACGGGGTGATCTCGTGGATCAAGTACGCCGTGGTCCGCGAGGACCCGTCCGTTGACGATCACTTGCGCGAATTGCTCGATGTTTTCCCGGCCGAACGCATGGTCAGCGGGATCGGCGAGCAGCCCGCGATCGAGCACGTCGACGGCTTCGGACTGGGCGGCTTCACCAGCGGCTGCGTCTGCGTTGTGCCGGCGGAGAGCCAGCGGATGCTGCGGGCGATCCAAGCCGGACGGCTGGATGAGGCGGCCGATATCCGCAGCTTCTTCTCGCCGCTGGAAGGGTTGCGGAACGAGATCAATCCGATACGGGTGTTGCACGAAGCGGTCGAGTTGGCCGGTATCGCCAAGACCGGCCCGCTGTTGCCGCTGGTCAGCCCGCTCGATCAGGCCACGCGATCGCGGATCACCGCGGCGCTCGGCCAGATGAAAGCTAGCCTCTCCGCCTCCTGATTCCCGTTTCGCTCGGATCCCCGTGCCGATTCCCGACCGCCCCACTGTCGATTCCCCCGATCCGCGGTGGCGCGTGCGGTTGACCGATGACGGCAGTCCGACGCTGGTTGAAGTCGCCAGTGGTCAAGCGATGCATAGCGGCTGCGGCGCCCGCGACGAAACCCGCCACGTCTATCTGGAGGGCAGCGGCGTTAGTGAACGATTGGGCCGGCAGCAGCCGACCCGCGTGCTAGAAGTCGGCTTCGGGTCTGGGCTGGCCTGGCTGATGACCGCCGATCGGGCAGTCAGCAACCACACGCCGCTGTTCTATCAGGCCCTCGAGATCGCACTCCCTCCCGCGTCGGTGATCCGGCAACTCGACCTGGGGCGATTTCTCGACCACCCCGCGCTGCTCGACGCGTTCTGCGGCTGGTTGGCCATGACCGAACCGCGCGAGGCGTCGCCGGACCGACCCGATGTACGGCTGGAGTTCCGGTTCCAGACCGCGACGCTGCGGGTCCTGCTGGTCGATGCCGTGCGATGGGGCGCCGCCCGATCCGCGGCCCTGCCAACCTTCGACGACGAGCGATTCGACGCCGTCTACTTCGATCCGTATTCGCCCGAAGCGGCCCCGCAGCTCTGGACCGCGGAAATTTTTGCGGTGATGTTCGGTGAACTTCAGGCCGACGGGAGGTTGGTCACCTATTGCGTCAGTCGCGCCGTCCGCGATGCTTTGGCGACCGCTGGTTTCGCGGTTCGCCGGGTCCCGGGACCGGCGGGCGGGAAACGCGAAGTCTTGATCGCTTCGCCCGCAGTCAGCCCTCCTAGCCATGAGCGGTAAAAAAGTGTCCGGTACCCTTTGCGAGGAACTCGTCCATCGGGTGCTTCGTAAAGGGTACCGGACACTTTTTAACGCACCCTCACTTCAAAACCCCTTACCCTTCCCTTCAGGAGAATGCCCATGGCCAGTTCATCCAATTGCCACTACGGACCGATGATCGCCGACTCGGCGCGACTCGGCTTGGCTTATGCCGAACGGCTGCTCAAAGACATCCCGGCCGATCGCTTCGCGCGGTTGGCCACGATCCAGGGGCAGACGATCGATTCGAATCATCCCGCCTTCATCTTCGGTCACCTGAGCCTCTATCCCTCGCGGATCGTCAAGGAACTCGGTGGCGATCCGTCATCGATCGAGCCGACGGAGGCGTTCGTGAATCTGTTCGACCATCGCGCTTCATGCGTCGACGATCCGAGCGGCACCGTCTACCCGTCGATGGAAGCGATCGGCGAACGCTTTTTTGCCGCGCATCGGTTGGCGATCGACGTGCTGATGACAGCCGACGATTCTAAGTTCATCCCGCCGAACCCGAATGAAGCGATGCGGGCCAAGTTCGCCACGATCGGCTCGATGCACGGCTTCTATGTCGGTGGCCACATGATGCTGCACATCGGCCAACTCAGCGCGTGGCGACGAATGGTCGGTTTGGGCCGCGCCTGATCTCGGCCCCGGTGATGCCGCATCGTCACCGGGAAAATCTTCAGATCATCATCCGCGTGCTGGCGGGCAAGCGTCGCTCGGCCAGCGCCCGGCGGTCGGGCAGCAACAGGGCGCCGACGAACATCATCGACAGCGTGGCGGTGTGCATCAGCCACGCGTCCGCGCTGACGATCACCGTCCGGCAGGTGATCACGGTGACGGCGAGGAGCACGCCGAGAAACCAACGCTCGGCGGCGCGGGCCGCCGCCCCATCGAGCAATTTGCTCGACGCTAAGGAAGCCATCCCGATCAAGGGCAAGGCGAAGGCTTCGACCAACTCGAGCAGGCTGATCCCCTGTGGCATGACTTCGTCCCCATCCGTCCGTGGTTTGATAAGCGGAACCCGATCGATTCGGGTCGATTCGAGCGGGCCTTGCTTGGTCCGTCTCGATGCCCGCAGTGATAACGCAAGCTCCCCGGCGGAAGCTAGATCGAGACTTGAGCGAAAATAAGAAGATTCTGAAAATTGTCTTCGCGAGGCCGAAAAAAGACTTGGCGCGACCTCCAAATACCTGACAATGCGGTTGGTTTAAGGATGCTCCAACGACCCGTGATTGTATTTTAACGCGCACGATTTTCGCACTCAGACAACGGAGTTCAGCGATGGTGTCATCTCTCCGAGCCGTGGCGGTGGTTGACTTGGGCGACTGTGAAAACCCAGCCAACGCCTCGCACGTAGCCCGCTTTGCTCAGCGAAGCTTGAAGGGGCAAACCTTGATCCGCCGGATTACTGGCCGGATCAGCGAATCGCAGTTGGTCCATGAAGTGGTGGTGAGCGGCGCGGGGCTACCGAGCACCATCCTGACCAACGGAATCCCCGGGACGAAGATGATCAGCCAGCCCTACAGCCATGTGTTGGAGCGGCTCGCGATCGCGGCTGACCGGACCGACTCGGAGTGGGTCGTCTATGTCCCCGGCAATCGCCCGTTCGTTGATCCGGTGCTGATCGATCGGTTGCTCAGCGAAGCCCAGCGGCACAGCGAGTGCGACTACCTCGGCTTCTTTTCGACCGGCGGCGGTTGGCAGCGGATGCAAGACCTCGGCTTGGCCGGCGAGATCTGCCATGCCGATGCCCTGCGTCGACTGCGACGCAACCTGGACCGCCTGAGCTACGTCGAAGGGGAAGATTGCTTAGCGACCTGCTTTCAAGACGCACCCGGGACGTTCCAAATGCGGTTCATCCCCGTGCCCACGGAGATCGACCGCGGCGACCTTCGGTTTGCACTGCAAACCGAGAACGATTGGGACGATCTGCAACTGCTGAGCGAAACGCTGTCGCCAGATCAAATGCATTGGCAATCGCTCGCCAACAGGGTTTTAAGCAACGCGGGCCTGCGCGAATCGATGCAAGGCCGTAACCGTTAGATCGCGATCAACGTCCAACGTTTGGGTTAGGGGGCAGTGGTCAATTGCCGGAACGGCCCTGCGGGTGTTTCGCACAATGGACTCTTGACCCCCTAACCAGGACCTTCAATTTCGACATGGAAGCTCCACTCGATCGCGATCAACCTATTCGCGATCCTGCGACCCCATGAACATCATGATGTAGTAAATCAGTGTCATCACCGATTGCAACGTGGCCGCGACATACGTGAGCGCGGCCGCGTTCAGCACTCGGCTGATGTAATTGTAGGAGTCATTGCCCGAGACGATGCCGAGGGACACCACCTGCTCCTTGGCGCGGGACGAAGCGTTGAACTCGACTGGCAGGTTGATCAGTTGGAACGCGACGACTCCGGTGAACAGGATGATCCCCAGCCCCAGCATCATCGGCATCGAAAACACGACCCCCAGCATCAGCAACATGCCGCCGGCCCCCGAGCCGATGTTGGCCACGGGTACCGCGAGATTCCGAATCACCAACGGCGCGTAGGCATTCGCGTCCTGCAGCGCATGCCCAACTTCGTGGCAGGCGACCCCAACCGCGGCCATCGAACGATCGTTGTAAACGCTCGGGCTGAGTCGAACGACCTTCGCTCGCGGGTCGTAATGGTCGCTCAATTCGCCCGGCACCATTTCAATCGGCACGGCTTGCAAACCTGACGCGTCGAGCATCCGCCGGGCCGCTTGGGCACCGGTCATCGTCGTCGGAACGTTGCTCATCTGCGAAAACGCCGACTTGACCCGCCACTGCGCGTACAGGCCGATCAAGAAGGGAACGATCAGAAAGAACAGATAGTTGTACATAGCGAGTCGATTCGTCGTGTCGGTAAGGTGGATCAAAACAAGCGAACGCTACCGCTCACTCCGCTTGTCGCGGGTCCCGAAATGACAGTCGGCACCCGAACCCATCTTATCAAGTGCAATCTTCGTGCCAGAACCTGCCGTTTCAGAGCCCGATTGGACAGCCGCCCGTTTGCGAGGGATACTACGGGGGTGTTCGGGTAATTGGGTCAAGAGTCAATTGCCGGACTGGCCTGCGAGTGCTTCGCACAACGGACTCTTCCCCCCTACCCCAACACGCATTTAACCCGCGAAACACGAGCGGTTTTAACTCCGGATGATCGAGCTGTTTTCAATACGTCGCTGGCACGCCCTTGGTTTGCTCGTCATCACCGGGGGACTGCTCGGCTGCCCTGGCGGTGACCTAACTTGGCGAGAACCGCCCGAAATTGCGTCGAAAATCGCCGTGGTGGGCCATTCCGCCTCGACCGAGGCGACGGGTGACGCGGTCGCGCCGCAGGTGCCCGATGAAACCGCAACCGGCACCCAGGCCGCCGCGGCCCTGGGGGGGGCGGCACCGGCCATTGATGGCGCCGCCCTCCGCAGGCGAGTGGCCGAAGTGCTGCGGGCCGGGCGGGAAGAGCGACAACTTTCGGTCGGCACCAACGCCGCCTGGCAAGTGATGCATGGCGTCCTTGCCTATGGCCGCGAGTTTATCATCCAAACCCCGGCCGGTGCGGAGCCCGCCGTCACGTATGCGCTAGAAGGTGGACCGCTCAAGGGATTCGTGATCCGCGGCGGCGACCGCTTCGAAACCCCGACAGGCACCCTCCGCGGACTGGTCGCGGAACTCGACCCGGGGCAGAAAATCGGCCAAGGGCATCGCGACCAATGGCTGGCTTATCTGGCTCGCTGCGAACTGAACGATTCGGACTTGATCCAAAGTGCTGACGGCCCGTTGACGCTGGAGGGCTGGATCCGCCAGGTCGAGTGGGATGTGCCGCGAAACTTCGAAGGGGAATACAGTTGGACGCTGACCGGTCTGGTCAAGCATCGCCCGACCACGTATTCGTGGATCGCCCGAGACGGCCAGCGGTACAGCATCGAATCGCTGCTGTCATCCGAGATGAGCCAATTGGCGCCAACCAACGCTTGCGGTGGCTCGCATCGCCTGTGCGCGATCGCGACGGCCGTGGCCGCGCGCCGTCAGGAGGGCCTGCCGATGACCGGCGTTTGGAGCGATGCCGAGGATTTGCTGCAAATCGCGATCGAGCAGGTCCAGCAATTCCAGAATGCGGACGGCACGTTTTCCTCCCGCTACTTCGACCGCCCCGGCTGGTCGCTCGATTTGGCCGCCAGCCTGGGCACGACGGGGCACGCTTTCGAGTTTCTGATGGTTGCGGCTAGCGATGATCTGCTCCGCGAGCCGTGGGTCAACCGCGCCGCGGCAGCAATCTGCGAAATCCTAGAAAAGACCGCGGATGTCGACCTGGAATGCGGGGCGCTCTATCACGCGCTGAGCGGATTGGTGATCTACGACCAGCGAACCGCCAAGCTGGCGTCGCTTTAGCACGATCAGGCGAGCGTCATCTCGGTACGCTCAAAAAGCCAGCGTCCCTTTCAAGACTGCGTCGGACCCAAAACCGGCGGAACCAGGAAGCACTCGCCGTCCTGGGCGGGCGAGTTGACGAGGGCTTGCTCACGCGACAAACCGGGCTCGGGAATGTCCTCGGCCCAGCGGTTGGTGACGTCCAGAGCGGTCGTCATCGGCTCGACATTCTCGGTGTCGAGTTCTCGCAATTGATCGACAAAATCGAGAATCTGCGAGAATTGCGGGGCCAGCTCGGCCGCTTCCGCCTCGGTAATCTCGAGCCGCGCCAACAGAGCCAGCTTGAGAATTTCGTCAATGGAAAGCGTGGTCACGGACAGCCCCTGAATCAGGCGGTCGCGCCAACTTTCGTCTTGGCCTTGGGCTTAGGCTTAGCCTTGCCAGTCCCTAGCTCGAACGGCTTGGTCCTCACCGTCTTGCGGACGGCGCCGCTGCGGATGCACTGGACGCAAACCCGAAGCGTTTTGCTTTCGCCCGACGGCAGGGAGGCGTGGACCCGCTGCAAATTGGGGACGAACTTGCGCTTGGTAATGCCCGTGACCTTGGTACCGACACCACCCAAGTACTTCGCCTTACCGCGAGTTTCAACGCTATTACCAACTTGTACGGATTTTCCGCAGATTTCGCACTGGCGTGCCATCTTTTTGATCTCGAAACGGAACCACGAACGAATGTATGTAAGGCCGAAGGATCGAAGAGTATATCGCTCCCAAGACCAATCGCAACCGCAAACCATCCGCCACACCCATTTTGTCGTTCACTACGGCAGCTGGGGTGGCACGAATTAAACCCCATAACGGGCTCACCTCGCTCGAATCCGCCGACGCAATTCGGATTGCCCCAGCGGGCCGTCTTGAGCTACTCGACCGGCCAGATTCGGGCTGACGCAAGCCACGTTCGCAAGAACAGGGATGTTCAAAATGAATCTTCCAGCGCCAAATAACGCCGCCCACCCCCCTGCTGGTGTGAGGTCCGCCCTGCTGACCTCCGGCAGCGAGGATCGACCGGCGGCCCGTCGGGCAATCCTGCTCGCGGCCCTGCTGGGGTTAGGCGGCTGCAATTTGCTGGAGTTCCGCCCGCTGGGGGGCAACAATTCGCTGGCTTCGGACACGCAAGCGACCGAGGACCTCTATCGGCGGCTCCGCGAGGCCCAATCACAAAACGCGGTGCTGGTGCAAGTCATCGGCGACTCGACCCCACTGCGGGTGCTGCCGCTGCCCCCCGACAACCGCTCGATCTTTGTCAGCCAACTGCTGCAACAGACCGGCATCCTCGACAAGTTCGGCGCGGTCGAGGTGACGGTTTATCGCGCGACCCCCGGCATGCCCGGTGGCGTTCCGATGGAAGTTCGCTTCAATCCCAAGACGGGCGACATTCGCCCCGACTGCGATTACGCCCTCCGCCCTGGAGATCGAATCCGGGTCGCCGAAGCCGATTCCGCATTTGAAACCTTCTTCGACCGTTTCATCCCCTCCGCCCAGGGGTGACCTGCCGCGGTTCGCTCCCATTCGCTGCCGGTTTGGCGGGACCGTGTTGACCCCTGCCGCGGACGTGCGAAAGTGCTTGCGAGTTCAGAGCTTTTTCTCCCAGAACATCGCCTGGCCAACCTCGGGACTCAGTTCGTACTGCTGAAAACCGAACTCGCGGTAGGCCGCTTGGGCCGTGGTATTCCCCGACAGCACTTCGAGCGTCAGTTTGCAGCAACCCCGCTGCAGCGCGATCGCTTCCGCATGGGCGAGCAGCAGTTTTCCCACCCCACGGCGGCGATACGCGGGGTCGACGTAGATGTCGTGCAGATTGAGCAGCGGCTTCGCGGCGAAGGTCGAGAAGCCTTCGAACGCGATCAGCAATCCCACCGGTTGAGTCTTAGCCTCCGCCCATGCCAGCAGCACGCAAGCCGTCGGCCGCCGGGAGAGCTCGTCGGGAAGTTTAGACTTGACGTCGTTGGTGAGGCCCTGGCCGCCCCCGAGCGGGTCGCGGGCGTAGGCATCGAGCAGCTCGACGAGCGCCAACGCGTGCGTCTTGGAGTCGAGGTCGGCTGGCAAAATTTCGATCATCGGCTGGCAACTTCTGAAGTGATGGGAGGACTGATGGGAGGGTCGTGATTCCATCGGCCACCCACCCGAGAAGACACCTCGTGATTGTTTCCACGGGGAGGGATGCGCCGCGCGATCGTCCGCGGCAGGCACCTTGAACGGATGCGGCGAACGATCCTTCGCCGCTCCCTTTCTCAAGATAGCAAGCGGGCTCGGTAGCCAATGGACACTCGGCGACTGTCGGCGTCGCTTAAAATGATCGCTGCGTCACCCCGAAACCGCCGGCCGAGCGCCCTCAACAGGAAAGCGAATGCCGATCTGTCCCTCCCGCCGCGAGTCCGCGCCTCGGCACGGAGTGTGGATTGCTTGGCTAATGCTTCTGCTCGCCAGCGGTCCCCTGCTTGCCGCGGAGCCGGTGCGGTTCAATCGCGACGTGTTGCCGATTCTGGCGGAGCATTGCTTCAGCTGTCATGGCTTTGACCAGGCGAAGCGGGAGGCGGGGCTGCGGCTTGATTCGTACCGCTCGGCGACTTCTCGGCTCGGATCGGGACGTCGCGCGATCGTCCCGGGGATGATCGAGCAGAGTGAATTGCTGACGCGGATCACCGCGCCGGAGGAGGACCTCCGCATGCCGCCTTCGGACACGAACGCGAAACTCTCCGACGCTCAAATCGAGACGCTGCGACGCTGGGTCAGCGAGGGGGCGGAGTACGAGGCGCACTGGGCATCGATTCCGCCGCGGCTTACCGAACCGCCCCAGGTGTCCGGTGCCGAACATCCGATCGATCGTTTCATCCGCGCTCCGTTGGCGATCCGAGGGATCCGGCCGGCGGCCGAAGCGGATCGCGCGACGTTGGCGCGACGGGTGACGCTGGATCTGATCGGCCTGCCACCGACGCCCGATGACGTGGAGGCGTTCCTCAACGACCAGCGACCGGATGCCTACGAACGCTTCGTCGATCGCCTGCTCGGTTCGCCCCAATTCGGCGAACGCTGGGCGCGGTGGTGGCTCGATTTGGCTCATTATGGCGATAGCGACGGCTATTTGCAGGACTTCCTCCGCCCCGTCGCGTGGCGATATCGGCAATGGGTGATCGACGCGTTGAATGACGACCTGCCGTTCGATCAGTTCACGGTCGAGCAATTGGCGGGCGATCGTTTGCCCGCGGCTTCGGTGCGGCAGCGGATGGGAACCGGGTTTCTGCGCAACACCCTCAGCAATCGCGAGGGTGGCGCGGATTTGGAAGAGTTTCGCGTCAAGCAGGTCCTCGATCGGACGGCCACTTTCGGCACGACCTGGCTGGCCCTGACCGTCGCCTGTGCGCAGTGTCATGACCACAAGTTTGACCCGTTGTCGCAGCGCGAGTTCTATCAGCTGTACGCGTTTTTTGATGCGGCGGATGAGGTGAACTTCGACGCGCCGCTGCCGCGGGAGGCCGGGCCATACGAACGGGCGAAGGCGAAATACGATCGCCAGCGGGCGGCGCTCGTCGCACCGATCGCCGGACCGCTGGCGGAACTTCAAGCCGATTGGGAACGTCGCATCCTGCATGCCGAAGCGAACCCAGGGGAGGACTTTCGTTGGGACCGCGCGCTGGAATTGCTCGGCTTGCAATGGGGCCAAAATTTGGGCGAGGGGCAACTCGAGGGGCTGAACATCGTCAAGCTTCCCACTCACGAGCGGACGGCGGACCAGCGCGATCGACTGCTCGATTACTTCCTCGCCAACCCCCGAGAGTCCCAGGCGGCCGCGTTTCAAGAGCTGAAATTGGCGGAGCTAAAACAACAGCTGGATGCGCTCGCTCGCAGTTTGCCACCGGTGACGCGGGCGCCGGGGATGATGGAGTCGACGGTCCCGCGGACCACCCGCATGCATGTTCGCGGGGATTTTCGCCGGCCGGGCGATGCGGTCGAGCCCCAAACGCCAGCTTCCCTGCCGCCTTTGCCGACCACCGGCCGGCCGACGCGTTTGGACCTCGCGCGGTGGTTGGTTTCACCCGAGCATCCGCTCACATCACGCGTCGTCGTGAACAGACTCTGGCAAGAATTGTTCGGCCGGGGCCTCGTCGCCTCGTCGGACAATTTCGGCGTGCGGGGAACGCCCCCTTCGCACCCGGAATTGCTCGATTGGTTAGCGATCGAACTGGTGCGCGGAGGATGGAGCCTCAAAGGCAGCTTGCGGCTGATCGTGAACTCGCAGACCTATCGGCAATCATCCGCGGCGCGGCCAGAACTCGCCGAACTCGATCCCCAAAACTCACTCGTCGCGCGGCAAGTGCGGCTCCGGCTTTCGGGTGAAGCGGTCCGAGACGCGGCGCTCGCCGTCAGCGGTGAGCTCGTGGCCCAGATCGGCGGTCCGAGCGTGAAGCCTCCGCAGCCGCGGAGCGTTTCCGAGGCGGGCTACAGTAACGTGTGGGAGCCGAGCAGCGGTGGCGATCGGTATCGCCGGGGGATCTACACGTTCATCCAGCGGACCTCACCGTTCGCCCAGTTCGTGACCTTTGACCTGCCAGACCTGAGCCGGTCGTGTACCCGACGGGAGCGATCCAACACGCCGCTGCAGGCGCTCAATCTGCTCAATGACCCGGTGTTTCTCGATGCCGCGCGAGCGTTGGCGGGGCGGACAGCTCGCGAAGCACAGGGTGATGATTCCGAGCGGCTAGCGCGCGCCTTTCGCGAGGTCCTCGGCCGGCCGCCAACCACCGCCGAGTCCGTGCGATTGCGGGAATACCTGGGGCAGCAGCGCGAGATCTTCGGTGCCGATCCGGAATCCGCACGCCAACTGATCGGGACGGATCCGAACGCCGATCCGGCTTGGATCGTGCTCGCCAGCGTCCTGTTGAACCTCGACGAATTCATCTCACGGGAATGAAGACATGCGACCGCACGGATTAGGACGCCGCGAGTTCTTGGCGCGGAGTTCACACGGGTTCGGCGCGATGGCGCTTTGGCACCTGCTCGCCGCCGATGGCGATTCGGCGGCGGCAGCGCCTCATTTCGCGCCGCGAGCGAAGCAGGTGATCTTCATCTTCATGATGGGTGGGCCGTCACATCTCGATCTCTTCGATCCCAAGCCGGAGATGGCCGCGTTGCACGGTCAGCCGCTTCCCGAGTCGCTGGTCAATGCGAAGAAATCGGCGACGGGGGGGATTCTAGAAACGGTGATGGCCAGTCCCCGCCGCTTTCAGCCTCACGGTGACTGCGGCATGGAACTTTCCGAGTTGTTGCCGCGGACGGCAGCGATCGCGGATGACATCTGCCTGATCCGTTCGCTGCACTGTGACCAAAGCAACCACGATCCGGCGCAGTTGCTGTTGCTCAGCGGGTCACCGCTGTTCGGCAATCCGAGCCTGGGCGCGTGGGTCAATTATGGATTGGGGTCCGCGGCGCGGAACCTTCCCGACTACACCGTGCTGATCTCCGACGACGGCCATGG
>DITY01000071.1:0-1546 GCA_002422955.1 Planctomycetaceae bacterium UBA6172 | reverse complement strand
CGCCACACGGGCGTCGTACGGCATCGATGACGAGCCGACGCGAGCCTTCGGGACCAACTGCCTGCTCGCGCGGCGGATGATCGAGCGGGGCGTCCGTTTCGTCCATCTGGTTCATAGCACTTGGGACCATCATTCCGACCTCAACCAACGATTGGCCGAGCATTGCCAGATGACCGATGGGCCCAGCGCCGCGCTGATCCGCGACCTCAAGCAGCGGGGACTGCTCGATGAAACGCTCGTCGTCTGGGTTGGGGAGTTCGGACGCACGCCGATGGGCGAAGTCCGCCGGGGGGTCACGGCCGGCAAGGAAGGACGCGACCATCACCCCAACGCCTTCAGCGGTTGGCTCGCCGGGGGCGGCGTGAAGGGCGGTTATGTCCACGGAGGCACGGACGATTTCGGCTTCGATGTGGTCGCCGATCCGATGCATGTGCATGACCTGCAAGCGACGATCCTGCACCTGCTCGGGATCGATCACTTGCGGCTGACCTATCGTCATTCCGGACGCGACTATCGACTGACCGACGTCGCGGGGAATGTGGTCCGGGAAATCCTCGCCTGATCGTGTTTGGGTTAGGGGGGTGGGTGTTTGGATTACGGGTTCAGGAGTCAATCGCCGGAACGGCCCTTCGGGTGCTTCGCACAATTGACTCCTGAGCCCGTAATCCGGTACCGAAATTTCAACCTTGACGCTCGCCTAAGGTTTGCGGCGAGGCGACTGTCGCAGCATCGCCGCCAATTCCAAAGGGTAATCGGTCAGGACCGCATCGATCCGCAGTTCGCTCGCGAGCTGCCAGTTCTCGGGTTGGTTTCCGGCGACCAGGTTTCCGGCGATGAAAGATCCCTTGCCCGCTTGCCGGACCGCTGCCATTTCTTGAGCGGACGGGAGATAGCGAAAGTAGACCACCGATGCCGACTGCAAGGCGGCGACGAACTCGGCGGGATTGTTGGCGACCGCGGCGGTCAACACGTCCGGCGATAGTTCGCGGATGCGGGTCCGCAGCGCGGCGTCACTGATCGTGCGACCGATGAACAGCAAGCGGTCGGTGATCCCGTACTGGGTCGCCAGCGAGACAAGATCCCGTTCCACGCCTTCCGCCTTGATATCGACGGCGACCAACACTTCGCGAGGCTGCTCAGCGATGAGCTGAAAAACCTCATCGATGGTCGGCACCCGTTCCCCGGCAAACCGCGGATCGAACCACCCGCCGGCGTCGAGCTGACGGATCTGATCGAGGGTCATGTCCGCGACGGCGCCACGGCCATCGGTCGTGCGATCGACCGTGGAGTCATGGATGCAAACCAAGTGACCGTCCCGTGTCCGTTCGACGTCGAGTTCGAAGCCGAGTCGCAGGTCGAGACACGCCCGAAAATTGCTGAGCGTGTTCTCCGGCGCGTGCAGCAGCAGGCCACGATGCGCGACGATACGCGTTTTCCCCGGCTCCTCGGCCGCAGCCGGATGGTGGGCCAGGACCAGCAGGGCGGCGGCGAACAGCAGGCGGGCGATCGAACTCAGGATTGGCATCGGCGAGGGTCCACGGGGGGG
>DITY01000232.1 GCA_002422955.1 Planctomycetaceae bacterium UBA6172 | reverse complement strand
ACCAACGCATCGCTTCGGCTAGTTGACGCCAGTGGGGGGTGGCATGCAAGTCTGAGTCGCCGATCGCGATAACGATTTCGTCGCCCTCGCGGATCTGTTTTCGGTGGAGCATGTGCAAGAACCCTTTGACCGCGATCGAAGCCGCCGGGCCGATTCTGAGCTCGCTCCGAAGCCGCACCACCCCGGCCAACGTCCCGCCGAGCTTCTCGGGGACGCTCAAGATCTCTCCGCCGGAGAGGTGGACGGCGTGACCGACGCGGGGGAACAGCTTTGGGTTTCCGGTCAGAAGGGTCGTGATCTCCGTTTTCGGGTTTTCGAGGACTGGATACCGATGAGCCCAGCCCCGCGCGAAATCGCTCCGTTTCGCTTCGCCCCACGCCATCGCCATCGGCGCGCAGCCGTCGCTTTGGATCATATACATTCGCGGCCGCTGCACACCGAACGCCTCGATCAGCTCCGCGACCCCCTTGCTGATCGCGAGCGGCCCTGTCCCGCCACTGAGCGCCTGCACATACACCGTCGGAACTCGGCCTAATTGCCGATACCACTCGAAGGCCATCGTCTTTTTGGCCTCGATCCGCATCGGGTCCAGGCCTCCGAGCGACATCAGGTAGCCGCGGGAAGTAGCCAATTTCTGGGCCGCGACCTGAGCGGCGGCGTAATCCCCCGCGTGGCGAATCACCTGCTGCCCGAAATCACGGATGGCCTTTTCGTAGGAAGCCGGTGGCGAACTCGGTAGAAAGGCCCAGAAGCGAATCCCCGCCTCCGCCAGGTACCTCGCGACCGCTACTCCGAAGTTGCCGGTCGTGGCTGCCACGAAGTCCTGCACGCCATGGTCTCGCAGCACCGTCGCCAGCATGCTGGCCGAAAGGTCCTTGAACGTCGACGTCCCTGAACTCAGGTCGTGACGGTGCAGGTAGACACGGCAGCCGATACCCAATTTAGCCGCGTAAGACTCGAGGAACTCCGAACGCGCGAGCGGAACGCCCCCTTCACCGAACGTGACCGGGGACGTCTTCGGATCGACCGGCAACACTTGGCGATAACGCCACAACCCCGTAGTGGTATGGCCGGGGGCCGCTCGGTCGGTGCCGATCGCCGAACGTAAGGCTCGCGCCAGATCCTGATAACGGACGGTGGCATCTCGCTCACCACAATCGCCGCACCCCTGCCCCTGGTCGATCCACCGACCCAACGAAGGGATACTGCTGCCGCAGCGTTGGCAGTGCAATCGATAGTGATACGTCTCTGCCATCTGACCCTGCTGATAAAAGTCGCTGCGCACCCCTTGTCGGGCTATCGCGGCCTCCGCGCCGTTTCGTTCCCGATTGCACATCCGATGGCCGTCAAGAACCGATCCGGAAACGGTGCGTGCCAATCATCGCCGGCACCGCCTGCCGACCGGAGGTTCCCGCAGGCTGTGGCTACGGCTCTTGGGAAGCAGGCACCGAAGCTCATTCCAGTACATCAAGCGGCGGCCTTTCGCCCCGCGACCATTTCACCCCTGCTCCACCGCCAATCCAACCACCCGATCCGCCTCGGCCGGGGCGGGCTGGGACTCGCTGGGCAGCCCAGGCCTCGCCAAATACCCAATCTTAGTTCGAAACGTGAAAGTGGGAATCATCCCGTCGAGCATTGGCAGCAATCTTGCGGAAACCTTCGCGGCGCCGGGTGTGGTTGGGCGGTGCGAGGGGCCAGGCCCCAGCGGCAGTGGCTCAAAGAGCGTTGTCTCCCCGGCTGATCCCCTCTTCGCTCAAAGCTCTCTCTCGTCGCAGCAAATCGACCTTCAAGCTGTCGTATCCGCCGGAAACGTGAGCGGCCTGGACTTTACTTTGCCGCTGCCACGCCCGCAGCATCCAATGCCTTTCTCCAGCTGTCAAATGTCCGGCGAATCGCCAGAGCGTGGTCCCGGTTCTCAAGGCAGACCACCGTCCACCTGAGACTCTGGCCAGCAGTTTTTCGCTGCTGAAGCCACAGAATCATCATCTCGCGGTCCAGATGCTTTGGCCTCCGGCGCGAGACGTTGGCCAGGTTGATCCCGATGCCGACAGCGCCCCTCGCCAACTGCCGAAGTAGTGCATGGCCCGCTCGTGAAGCAGCCGGTTAACACATCAACAACGTTGGTTTCTGAGCAAACTCACTGCCGCAGCCAGTCGCCGACACCACCGAGCAACTTATCAATTCCCCAGTTGCCCCTCAGCCAATCCCTTTCCTCATCGTCCGTGATGGCGCCGAGGGCCGCCAAGGCTGTGTCGACGTCACCGCTAACCCAGGCGGCTGACGCCGCTTCGAGTGCATCGAGGTCATCTTCGTTGGCTGCCGAACCGCCAATCAGCAGGTCATTGGCTCGGCCACCATACAACTGGTCCTTGCCGATACCGCCGATCAGGATGTCTTGGCCGGCGCGGCCACTGATAAAGTCATTGCCAGAGCCGCCGACCAGCACGTCGCTGCCGCGACCGCCCCGAATGTCATCGTTGCCATCGCCTCCGAAAACGAACTGCGGGATCGCTGCCGATGAGTTGCTGTCACCGCCGCCGAAGTAATAGTCATTTCCGCCACGCAGAAACGCGACGATCCGATCGATCGACGACGCTTGAAAGGTTTCCTTGACGCTGACGCGGCCACCAAAAGCATCACCGGCTCTGCCGTACTGATTCAGTAGAAGATTAACCGTCAGCGTGTCTCGCCTCCCGCTGTATGACAGGCTGACTCG
>DITY01000044.1 GCA_002422955.1 Planctomycetaceae bacterium UBA6172 | reverse complement strand
TTCGGCCGCAACTTTAAAGGTTTGCCAAAGCCTAGGGGCGAACTTTCCCAGCGGTGCGGTGATCGATCTCCCGCGGCGTGATAACCTGAGGGACTCCGACGAATCGGTCGGAGCCACGTTTCCTCAGCCGCGGAGTTTCCCCCTCGTGTTCCGTTCCCTTGGCCCGTTTGCCGCTCCGGCAACCCGCTCGGCAATCTTTCACACGCTCCTGATTTCGCTGCTCGCCGCAACCGGCTGCGATCGGGACGGCACGCCAACCGGAGCGCAGCCGAATGCCGCTGACAAGCCGCCCACCCCCGTGGCACTTCCGGACGAGCCGACTGCAAACGTGGCGACTCCCGAGGCGGTGACTCCGGCCTTCGCAGCGTCCGCCGAAGCGTTGCTCAGCGCTCGGTTGCCGCTCGCCGAGACCGATCTGGGTTGGGTGCGACTGTTCGATGGCGTAACGCTGTTCGGCTGGCAGGCCGGGGCCCCCGCGAATTGGCGTGTGGAGGAGGGTGCGATCCGCGTCGATCAAGGGCCGGTCGGCCTGCTGTGCACATCGGTCCCCTGGCGCGACTTCGAATTGCGGATGGAAATCCGCGCCGACGAAGCGACCAACAGCGGCGTCTTCCTGCGAACGCCCCTCTCGCCCACCGACCCGCAAAGCGACTGCTACGAAGTCAACATCGCCCCGGCCGACAACCCGTTCCCGACCGGCAGCATCGTCAAACGACAACCGGCGACCAAGCCGCCCAACGCCAAACCGGGCGAATGGAACCTGTATGAAATGCGACTGGTCGGCGATTCGCTGACGATTCGTATCAACGGCGAAGAGGTCTGCAGCTACACCGACCCGGCACCGCTGGGTCCGGGCAGGATCGGCCTGCAGCACAACAGCGGCGCGGTCGCCTTCCGCGACATCCGCGTCCGACCGCTGGGGATGAAAGAGCTGATCACCCCGGACCTGGCGCAGTGGAAACAATACCCCGCCATGGACGGCAAGTTTCAGATGACTGAAGAGGGCCTGCTGCGGGTGACCGGGGGCCGCGGGCAACTCGAGTCGACAGCGTCCTATGGCGATTTCGCCCTCCTGGCCCGGGTAAAAACCGCCTCGGAAAAGCTGAACTCCGGCATCTTCTTCCGCTGCATCCCGGGCGAAACGATGAACGGTTACGAGTGCCAAATCAGCAACGGTATCATCGACAACGACCCGCTCCGGCCTTTCGATTGCGGCACGGGCGGCATCTTCCGCAGACAGGATGCGCGGATCGTCGCGGCTAACGACGGCGAATGGTTCTCGATGCTCCTGGTGGCCCACGGTCCGCAGTTCGCCGCTTGGGTCAACGGGCTGCAAGTGACCGATTGGCGTGACACCCGCGCTCCCGACCCCAACCCGCGGTCGGGCAGCCGTCTGGAACCGGGCACCCTGATGCTCCAGGCCCATGACCCGACGACCGATCTGGTCTTCCGCCAAATCGAGATCACCGAGCTCCCCTCCGCCAGCGCCGAATGACCGCGGGCCGTCGCCAACCGGCCGGGGCTGGGTGGTTGAGGTCGGACGCGGGAAATTGAGCAGTCTGGAACGAGCCGTCTGACCATCGGCAGCACTTGACGATCGGCCGCTGCCGACCGATGATGAATGCAACTGAGATTCATTCTCAACAAACTCCGCCCCGCCGCCTCCCGCGGCATTTCCCACCCGTTCGGCCCCCTTCATGCTGACCCTTGATCAACTGCGACCGGGCGAAGTGGGACAGATCGTGCGGATCGAGGGTGTGGACGGCATCTCTTGCCGGCTCCGCGAGATGGGCTTCGTACCGGGCGAGTCGGTCCAGTTTTTGACCACCGCGCCGCTCGGTGATCCCTTGAAGTGCATGATCCAAGGGAGCCGGATCGCGCTCCGCGGCAGCGAAGCGCGCCGCGTGCTATTGGCGGAGCCGATTTCTCAGGCGGCACCCTTGGCCCAGAAGGCACCCGGACTCGCCCCCCGTTTATCGACGACGGGTCCATGACCTCAGCCACTCGCCGGGTCGTGCTGGTCGGAAACCCGAATACTGGGAAAAGCACCCTCTTCGGCGTCCTTTCCGGCCTGAGCGTCCGCACCGCCAATTACCCAGGCGTAACGATCGAAAAAAAGGTCGGCAGGCTGGCCGATGCCCGCTGCGAGGTCGAACTGGTTGACCTGCCCGGGACCTACTCGCTCAGCCCCAGGTCGCCCGACGAATGGGTGGCGGTCGAGGTTTTGACCGGCGAGTTGCCAGGGGAACCGGATGCGGAATTGATCGTTTGCGTGGTCAACGCGACGCTGCTCCGCCGCAACCTGTTTCTCGTCAGCCAACTGCTGGAACTCGGCAAGCCGGTCGTGATCGCGTTGAACATGATCGACTCGGCCCGCTCCCGGGGACTGGAGATCGACTGCGAACGTCTGTCGGCCAACCTCGGCGTGCCGGTGTTTCCCGTCTCCGCATCGCGGCGCGAGGGGATCGAAGAACTCAAGGCCGGTATCCTGCAGGCGCTCGATCAGGCGCGCGACTTCGCCCCCCAGAAGCCGTTACCGAAGCGATTTTATGACCTCTGCGACGAGTTTTCCGGCGACCTCAGTGGACTGACTCGGCAGCCCCAGGCCGTCGCCGCGGGAATCGAGCCAGCCGAGGGAATCCCGAGCCGCTACCTGCTCGAACGGGCCATCCTCGATCGGGGTGGCGAAGCCGAGCGGCAGCTGAAGCGTCAATTCGGCGTGCCAGGCGCGGAGCGACTCGAAGCGGTCCGCACCCGAATCGAATCGCAGCTCGGCCCGCTGAGCGATGTCGAATGCGACCATCGCTACGCCTGGGCCAAACGTCAGACCGAAGGCGTGTTGGGGGCGGCGGGGAATGCGATCCACGGGCCGACCGAACGCCTCGACGCCGTCCTGATCCATCGCGTCTGGGGGCTGCTGATTTTCGCCGCGCTGATGTTCGTGATCTTCCAGTTCATCTACGCCTGGAGCGGAATCCCGATGGCGGCGATCGAGGCGGCTCAAGACTTCGTCAGCGACCGTGTCCAATCCGCGATGCCTCCCGGGACCTTGAGGAGCCTGATCGTCGACGGCGTGATCGCCGGCGTCGGCAGCGTGGTCATCTTCCTGCCCCAGATCGCGATGCTGTTCCTGTTCCTGGCGATCTTGGAAGACTGCGGCTACATGGCCCGCGCGGCATTCTTGGTCGACCGGATGATGGGACTGTTCGGCCTCAGCGGCAAATCGTTCCTGCCGCTGATGAGCTCGTTCGCCTGCGCGGTGCCGGGGGTGATGGCGACTCGGGTGATCGAAAACCGCCGCGACCGATTCGCCACGATCCTGATCGCGCCGTTCATGAGTTGTTCGGCGCGACTCCCGGTCTACCTGCTGATGATTTCGGCCTTCGTCCCCGCGATCAGCATCGCTGGCGGTTTGATATCGCTGAGCGGCGTGGTGTTGATGGCGATGTATTTCGTCGGCGTGGTCGTGGCGATCCCGACCGCATGGCTGCTGAAACGGACGCTACTCCGCGGCGAGCCGGCACCGTTCGTACTCGAATTACCCGAATACAAAGTGCCCGATCTCAAGACCGTGCTGCACCGGGTCTGGGAAGCGTGCAAGGCGTTCGTGATCCGTGCCGGGACGCTGATTTTCGCCGCCTCGGTCGTGATCTGGGCGACAGCTTATTGGCCCGCCGACCACACACGGCGGCACGAACTGGAGCGTATGATCGAAGCCTCCGCTGACGGTGAAGGCGAACAGGTCGCCGCCTGGGAAGCGGAACTCAAACGGGTCAGTGCCGCGGCCCTGGAGGGCTCGGTGCTGGGCCAAGTCGGTCACGCGATCGAACCGCTGGTCCGACCGCTCGGCTGGGATTGGAAGATTGGCGTCGGCGCGATCGCCAGCTTCCCGGCCCGCGAGGTGATCATCGCCACGCTGGGGACGGTCTACTCGATGGGGGGCGACGTCGACGAAGAAAGCGAAGGGCTGATTTCGGCGATCCGCGAGGCCCGCTGGCCCGACGGACGCCCGGTCTACAACCTGGCGGTCGCCCTCTCGATCATGGTTTTTTTCGCCCTCTGCGCACAATGCGTCAGCACGCTGCTGGTGATCCGCCGAGAAACCAACAGCTGGCGTTGGCCGATCCTCAGCTTCGTCTACATGACCGCGCTGGCCTACATCGGCGCCCTGGTGACCTACCAGGTGACGATTCGGCTGGTGAGCTGACAACGGTTGTCCGCCGGCACCTTCCGCTCGGGCGCCTTCGAGCGTTTCCACCGCCGGCCCGATCGCGTCGTATAATGGAGTTGTCATGACCCAAACGTTGATCGCGATCCTGATCGTCGCCGCCGCCGCCGGATGGCTCGGCTACCGCGTTTACCGGACGCTGCTGGCGGCCCTGGGCAGATCCGACGTCGCCAGCTCTTGCGGCCACTGCCCGCACAACCCCGCGACGCCCAAAGTGGAACCGGTCCAAATCGGTCTCCGCCCTCCCAAATCGACACCACCCCCTCCGTCAGGTGCCTCTCCCTAGTGGCGAATTGGACAGCAACCGGTGATTCAGCAGAGTTGCCTGCGGTGCATACTGGTCGGCATGACTTTTTGATTCCCTCAGTTGGTTTGGAAACGGACGATGAAAGACTCATACGACGTCGTGGTGGTTGGGGGTGGTCCCGCCGGAGGAACCGCGGCCGCGATCACGGCTTTGGGCGGGCTCGATACGCTGCTGATCGAGCGGGACTCAGTCCCTCGCTTTCACGTCGGTGAATCGCTGATGCCGGAGGCCTATTGGCCGCTGGAGCGGATCGGTTTGAACGACCGGGTGCGGGAATCGGGCTGGCAAATCAAGAAAAGCGTCCAGTTCGTAACTTTCAACGGCAAGGAATCGACCCCGTTTTTCTTCCGCGACCACGACGACCGGGACTGCGCGGATACCTGGCAAGTGGAACGGGGCGAATTCGACAAAATGCTGTTCGATCGCGCGGCCGAATGCGGTGCCGAATGCCGTGACCAAGTCCGCCTGCTGGATGTCGAGTTCGACGACCAGCAGGCCGCGCGCGCCGTCCGTGTTCGAGACGCAAACGGAATGGAAAAGCGGATCGCTTGCCGCGTCGTGATCGACGCGACCGGTCAGCATTCGTTCATCGCCAACCAACTCGGTCTCAAGGAGATCAATCCGGATCTCAAAAAAGCGGCCATTTGGGGCTACTGGCGGGACGCGGTCCGCGATGCCGGGGACAACAGCGGGGCGACAATCATCCTGCAAACCGAAAACAAGGATTCCTGGTTCTGGTTCATCCCGCAATCGCGGGGTATCACCAGCATCGGCTGTGTCGCCGACAACGATTATCTGCTCAAGGGTCGCGGCAAGCCGGAGCAGGCGTACGCCGAAGAACTGGAACTGTGCCCCGGGCTGAAAAGTCGCCTAGCCAACGCCACGCGAGTCGGTCAACTCCACACCAAGCAAGAGTTTTCCTATTCGACCCGCCAGCACTCCGGCCCCGGCTGGGTGCTGATCGGCGATGCCTTCGGCTTCATCGACCCGATCTATTCATCAGGCGTCTACTTCGCGCTCGAAATGGGCGTGCGTGCCGGGGACGCGG
>DITY01000251.1 GCA_002422955.1 Planctomycetaceae bacterium UBA6172 | reverse complement strand
GAGACCGACTGCCACTACTTCTGCTGCGTGTACTGCTGCTTGATTGGTGGAGGTAAGCGGGATCGAACCGCTGACCTCTTGCATGCCATGCAAGCGCTCTCCCAACTGAGCTAATCCCCCTTCTGGGCCGGCCGCGAGATCCGTCCCGAGGGAGCGATTTCGTTGGCTGGCGGCGATCCGACGGGCGTGAACCCGGCGAATGTTTGAAAAGGGTAGCACGCTGGGTTCGGTCTCGTCAAGCGCTGACCCGAGACAAAGTTGCGACCCACGGGCGATCCGTCAGCAAGCTCGGAATGGCCGGAAAATTCGAACCAGGGACGACCGAAGAGCCGCGGCAAGACTCGGAAATCGGCGGGGATGACTGGCTAGTCCGGTGGGCTAGCGGGACGCGTCGTGGTTGCCAGCGGTAGGGGCGAAGCGGTGGGCGATCAGGCTTGGGGGCCGGTCATTTGACGGCGGTGCCTTGCAGGTTAAAAATCGCGAAATGTCCCGAATCGTCGGGGTATTTGTATTCCTTGAGGGCAAACTTGCCGGTCACCGTCACGGGACGCGTCGTAAAATTCGTCTTCACCCCACCAACCAGGTTGACGACGACGCAGTCGAACAACGCCGCGCCGGGGCCGAAGCAACATTCTTGGTTGTCTCGCACCAGGACGAACTCTTCGATGTCGGTTTCGCGAAACAGGTTGCCGGGGAGGATGAAGCCGCTGAGCTTGACGGTCTTGCCTTCGAGTTCGCGGATCGAGTCCGTCAGCATGCTGGCGTCGTAAGGGGCGTCAGGCTCGATGTCGAACTTCAGGTCGTCGAAGGTGATTTCGCCCCTGGCCCGTGCCGACGCTCGTGCCGAGGCGCGTGCCGCTGCTTCGACCGGATCAACGGGGGCCGTATTGGCCTTTTCGCCTACAGGCCGCGCCGAGGGGCGACGGGAACGAGCCGACGGGCGGGTCGAGGCGGCTGCAGGGCGGGCCGGCGTCGCCTCAGGGTTGGCCGAGGAGGCCTCCGCGGTCGGCGAAACGGTGGCTTCGGACGATTGATCGGACGCCGGTCCGATTGCCAAGGTCAACAACGCGGGCGCCAGCCAAAGGACGCAGGAGGCTGGGAAGAGGATTGAATGGGGCATCGAAGGGTTCGCTCCGCTGGTGGCGATGGGCTCGGGTCGACGACCGAGGGGGACGAAACGCTACGGGCCACTAACGCACTTGATCGACCCGCATCTGATAGAAAATTTGATTGTCGAAGTCGGCCGCGCGGTGGTTGTACGGATTGACGGTGAACTTGCCAGCCAGTTTCAACTTGGTCAAACCGCCACGGACCGTTTGTCCTTTGGCGAGGGTGACCTCGATCATGTCTGTACTCTTGGGCTGGCCTCCGAAGCAACAGGTTCCCAGGTCAGGGACGAGGATGAACTTGCGGAGCATGCCCGAGCCAGAGGACGGGTGGATGTATCCCTTGAGAAAAACATTTTCTCCGTTCACTTCCATCGCCTTGGTCGTCGGCACGTCGGGGAGCGAGTCGGCCTGCTGGAATTCGTAGAATGACACCCGCTTGTAACCGTCGGGGACTTCGGTCGCGTAGACATACGAATGCCAGGCCGATCCGAAGACCAACAGCATCGTGTTCGCGGCCAGACCGACCAAAGCCATTGGCCGGCCACCGTATTCTTCGGGCCAACTGCGGATGGTACGCAGGCTGATGATTCCGCAGACGATCCCGATCGGGGCGAAAACCAACATGGGCGCGAAGGACTGGATCAACCCCAGCATCGCGAACGGGATCGTCAACAGCGAGATCACCGCGGTGCGGCTGATCGCGCGGTAGGGAAAATCGACGGTTTCTTGGTAGGCGCCCAGGGAAACTTCAGCTGACATGAATCGCACTCGAACCGAATGAATTAACGACGGGCCGGGGCCAATCGCGGTGAGCCTCCGGTCAGAACCAAATAGAACGCGGCTAGCAGCATCGCGCAAGCCAACACCGTTACGCTCGCCAGCTTGCCGAGGTTCGGAGCCGGGGTGTTGACGGTTGCCAGCGACGGCCGGGCAGCGTCGCGGGGACGGGTCAATGGCTCGAAGGCGAACGGCTCGGCCTTGGCTGCCGAAGCGAAGCGATCGTCGCGATCCGGCGAGCGGAAGCTGGTGGCCGGCTTCTCGGGGGCCGGCGGGACCGGGACCGCGAAGAACGAGCTGGCCCGGCGAACACTTTCGGGATCGATTTCGCGGAGTTTTTCGAGTGCCGCGGCCGCTTCGGGCTTGGGGCAGGCCCGCAGGTAATTGACGACCGGGACGCGAACCCAGTTATTGTCGACTTCCGCTTCCATGAACAGTTTGACCAGGCGATCGATCTGGCTCCAATCCCCCCAGCGGGCGAGGTCGGGAATCACCAAATCGGACAGGTCCTTGCGATCCAAGACGTGATAAAGCGACTTGACCAGGGTTGAGCGGGGAATTTTGTCCGCTTCGGTCCCGTGGAACCGCAGCGCCATGATGGCGGCGTAGGTGTCGGCGTAGGGGGCATCCGCGTTGGCGAGGAATTGCTCATCGACCAGCTTGAGACCCGATTCGCCGGCGAGCAGCAGGTAGCAGGCGACC
Source organism: Planctomycetaceae bacterium UBA6172 (assembly GCA_002422955.1). Lineage (GTDB taxonomy): Bacteria > Planctomycetota > Planctomycetia > Pirellulales > Pirellulaceae > UBA6163. The sequence goes on along the minus strand of DITY01000251.1, from coordinate 2,692 downwards.
AGGGCATCGAGGCCGGTCCGCTGGGCTGAGTCGGTCGACTTCAGCATCTCTTCGAGCATCGGCGCGTCCTTTTCGCTGCCACAGACGCCGAGCATCGTGAGGTACAGACGCCGACGATCGGCGGGCATTTCGGGGTCCTGAATCCACTTGACCACTTGGTCGTGATCCATGAACGGTTTGAGCGACTGAATGACCGGGTAGGCCGTGGTGGCGAACTCGTCGTAGGCGTCGCGGTTGAGCAGCGTTTCGGGATGCTGCAGGTAACCTTGCACGAACTTCAGACGTTCTAGCGGGTCGTCGGCCAGGGACGCCATCTTGAGCACATACTCTTCGCTCTCCTGGGTCAGCGGCATGCTGGACCACTGGAAATTGGGTGGATCGACGCCCGAGAGGAGGAACCGTCGGCCTGGCGTCAAGTCGCCGTAGTAGACCGCCGTGACCTCGGCGTCTTTGACCAAGTCGGAGCCCTTGAGCACCTTGGCGACCTTGAACGAAACGGCCCCGGTCTGTTCGTCGCGGACCGACTTTTCGGTCGCTTCAGCGATCAAAACCGCGTCCATGACCTCCATTTCCTGGCGGATGGTCTGGGAAACCGCGGCGCAGAACGGGCACGCCACCGCGATGGTGGCCGAAACCGCCAGCGAAAGGACCCCGAGAAGGCCGCCGACAACTGCGATTCGCCCGATAATGCGGTGCGATCGGAAAAAGCGGTGCGACATGCGTAACAACCCGCGGTGGAGGTGGTGTTGCGAAGACTTCAGCAATCTTGCTCATTGTACGGTCTCTAGCAGCCTGGAGTGAAGACTTCTCAGGCCGCTTTTTCGACGCCGGGACAAAAACGACTGCTATAATCCGGACACTTTAGCCAACTGGCCAAGTTCATGATGACCCTACCAGCCTGCCGCGATTCCGACCGGCGGGCGTCAAGCAACGTGAGGTTGAGGATGCTGCGAGCGAATTGGGCGAGTCTGCGTCGTTTCTGGAGCGCCGCGGCGTTGATGGGGCTCGGGCTGCTGGCGGTGAGCGACCGCGCGGTGGGGCAGGTGCCGGAAGGTTTGGTGATCGCTATCGACAACGGTAATGAGGCGCTGAATCGCGGCGACCGGGCGGCGGCGATCGCGCTGGCGGATGGAATCGTCAAGGATTTTGACAAAGAGCCGGTCGCTTGGCGGTCGGCGGGCGACATTTATTTGCGGGCTGGGGCGGTCGAGAAGTCGATTCCGCAATTCCGCCGTTACATCGAGCGTTTTCCGGAGCGAGAGCCGGACCTGTGGCAGTACGGGATCGCCCTGGCGTTCGCGGGCGAATACAAGGCAGGGGAGAAGCTGTTCGAACTGCACCGCACCGTGAACGCGAACGACGTCGAGAACGCGCTCTGGCATTTCTACTGCGTCGCCAAAGGTTCCTCGCCCGAGGCGGCGAAGTTGGCGATCCTGCCAGCCCCAGGCGACCGTCGCGTGCCGATGGATGTGCTGTTGAAGCTGTACCGCGGGGAGGCTGACGAACAGGCGGTCCGGGCCGCGGTCGCCGCCTTGCCCAAGGGGTCCCAGCAGGCGGAAATGGGGAGCTATTACGGCGAGCTGTATTTGGCGATGCATGCCGACGCCTTGGGCCAGCGCGACCGGGCGATCGAATTGGCGACCAAGGCCGCGACGACCAAGGATGTGAATTACATGACCGACATCGGCCGTGTTTACTTGGCTCGATTGCGTGAAGCGGCGCCGTAGGGCCGGGTGGTGATCACCCCTTCGGCGGGACTGCTGGCGGTCCCGTACAGCCGCTTGGGGATGCGACCCGCCAGGTAGGCCATGCGGCCGGCGAGCGCCGCATGTTTCATCGCCCGGGACATCAGCACCGGGTCGCGGGCATGGGCGATGGCGGTGTTGAGCAGCACGCCGTCAGCCCCCAGTTCGAACGCTTGGGAAACGTCGCTGGCCGTTCCCACGCCGGCATCGACGATCACCGGATAGTCCGGGTCGTCCTGCTTGAGGTACTCGAGGATGATCCGCAGGTTATTGGGGTTCAGCAGCCCCTGACCGCTGCCGATGGGGCTGCCGGCCGGCATGACGCTGGCGGCTCCGAGTTCCTTCAGTCGCCGGGCGATCACCGGGTCATCGCTGGTGTAGCAGAGGACCTGAAACCCTTCGGCGACCAGTTCCTTGCAAGCGGCGAGCGTCTCGACCGGATCGGGCAACAGCGTCTTGGTGTCGCCGAGCACTTCCAGTTTGACCCAATCGGAACCGGGGTTTCCCAAGGCCCGCAGGATCTCGCGTCCCAATTTGGCGGCGCGGATCGCGTCGGTCGCGTTGAAGCAGCCGGCGGTGTTGGGCAGCAGCGTGTAGCGATCGAGATCGAGAAAATCGAGGATGTTTTGGCCCGAGGGGGCGTAGAGTTTTTCTCGCCGGACCGCGACGGTAACGCAATCGGCCCCGGACTGGTCGAGCGAATCCCGCATCTCCTCCATCGTTTCGTACCGCCCCGTACCGACGATCAACCGGCTGGCGAGCTGGTGCGCACCCACCCGCAACGGCGGGTCGGCGAGTGCTGTGTCGGGGGCGGAAGGGTCGGCGTGAGTTTCCATGCTGCGGGTCGATGCTGCGTTTCGGTGGGGGCTGCGGGTCGGTGGGGACTGCGGGGCGGTGGGGACTGCGGGGCGGTCGATGCTACGGGTGAGCGGAGGTTACGGGGTGAG
>DITY01000128.1 GCA_002422955.1 Planctomycetaceae bacterium UBA6172 | reverse complement strand
CGGCGGATGTCGTGCACGAACAACCTCAAGCAGATGGGGTTGGCGATGCACAATTATCATGACACCTTCCAAACCTTTCCGGCCGCCCGCTCGAGCTGCTGTTGGGGGACTTGGAATGTGCTGATCATGCCGTTCGTCGAACTGCAGAACGTTTCGGACTTGTATCAGAACTGGGGTGGTACTGATCCCAGGCCGCGTTATGGTGCGGCACCCAATAGCACCAACGTAACCGGCAGGCGGTATTCGGTATTCACTTGCCCCAGCGACATGCAGAACGCGCCGATCGGGATATTGACCAACCACAATTATGCGGTGAACTTTGGCAACACCGGTTCGGGCCAGGAAGCGAACCTGAACGGGGTGATCTTCCGCGGCGCCCCGTTCATTACCAATCACCTAAGGAAGACCAACATGCGCGACATCATCGACGGTCTCAGCAACACGATGTTGGTCGGTGAAGTTCGCCAGGGCCAGCGGGCTGACTTGCGCGGCTTCACTTGGTGGGGCGATGCGACGCAGTTCAGCGCCTACTTGTCCCCCAACAGCCCGTTGCCGGACCGGATCTACACGCTCAGCTACTGCAACCCGATCCCCAAGATGCCCTGCGACTTGGCCGTGACCGGTAACCCCACCATGTTCGCCTCCCGCAGCCTGCANNAATTGCTTGGCTGATGCGTCCGTCCAGTTTTTCACCGAGAGCATCGACTTGATCCTCTGGCGGTCGCTCTCGACCTCGGCCGGTTCGGAAGTCGTTCAGATGCCCCAGTAGTCTGCATGTGATCTCGGTCGGCTCGCGGCGGCATTCGCGCCGTCGGGGTTTGCCTAGTCATCGTTTATCCAAGCCCGCGGCGGGGCAACCCTTCGCGGCGAACGCGGCATCAACGGCCAGGATGGTGAAGCATTTCGCCCTCCCGGCCGTTTTTCATTTCTGCTCCCGTTCCTGCTCCTTTTAGCGAAGCGTTGCTCCTGGGCGATAGCGGCACCTTGGCGGGCTGGCGATTTCGCTACGCCGTCGAACTTGTCCCACCACCGGGAGACTCGCTCCTGATCCGAGCGACTGCCCGTCAGCGCTCCCGTTTTCGAGTACGATCAAGAGCACCGTCGCGGCACTACTGAGCGATCAGGCATGGTTGAATGCAACCAACCTTACCGGTCGCCGGTTCAGCCCATCGCGTAGGATGTTTGCCGCCTCCCGGTCTAGCAACGGTTCGCTCCTCCTGCCCTGCCAACCGCTCATGCCATCGTCTTTCATCAGTCGCTTCGAACTCGGCGTTTGGTCCCGCTGGCGGGTGCGGGCGTGTGGGCTGCTCGGCTGGCTCGCCGTGGCCCTGTTTCCGGTGTCGGTTCCGGCGGCCGATCCGATGCGGACCGCGTTGATCGTCAACTCCCGCTCGGCCGATTCGTTAACGATCGCAAACCATTACGTTCAGTTGCGCGAAATTCCCGAGAGCGGGATCGTCGTGCTGGACACCGTGCCGGACGCGACAGCGATCGATATCGACTCGTTTCGCGACTCGGTACTCAAGCCGCTTTTGGAAACGCTCAACCGGCGGGGCCCTGGCTTTCATACCGACGTGGTCACCTACTCGGCCGGATTTCCGACGGCGATCCGGTTCGATTCGGATGTTCCCAAGGACGTTGAGTTGGGCCGCGTCTTCACCAAGGTCGGCTCGCTCAACGGGCTGACCGCGCTCTACCGTTACGTCTTCTCAGGCCAGCCGCTGTATGCCCGGCCGCGGACCAATTTTTATGCCCGCGTCGAAACGGCTCAGTTGCTTTCGAACCCGTTCGTCGGCCCTGACCGGGAGCTTTGGGAGCAGGCCAACCAGCGGGCGAGCGTCGGCGATTTCGACACCGCCATCGCCACGGCGGAGCAGTTGCTCGGCAAGCATCCGGCGCAGTGGCCGTTGGCCTGGCAGCGGGCGGGCTGGTTAGCCTCCGCGGGACGCCCCGAGGAGGCGCTCGCCGCGGTTCGCCTGCTAGCCGGAAGGGCCCCGATCGATCAACGGATGTTCGCGGAGACGAACGCCTACGAGTCCTTGGCCGAACAGGCCGAGTTCAAGGCCGTTTTGGCCGGATTGCCAGAGACGGTCCCTGAGCGGATGCCGCCGCTGCCGTTCTCCTCGGAGACGACGTATGGCGTCAACGGGCTGCCGGTGGGGGAGGGAAACGAAGGGGTCAATCTGCTGCTGTCGACCTGCCTGGCCGTGACCCACCCGGGTCGGGGAAACACGCTGGAGGAAGCGGTCGAGATGCTCCGCCGGGCCGCGGCGGCGGACGGTTCTGGCGGACCGGCCGAATTCTACTTCAGCGCTTCGGACGACGTCCGCGCGAAAACTCGCCAGCCGCTCGTCCCCACCGCGGCCCTGTTGCTGCGAGAGTTGGGACACACGGTCGTCGTCGATCGCGAGCCCTTGCCGCGCGGGAAGGAAAATCTGATGGGCGCGATGCTCGGCTCTGCCGCCTACGACTGGAAGTCTCGCGGCAACACGATCCTGCCAGGGGGGATCGTGGAGAACCTGACCAGCACCAGCGGCGTCCTGCATCAGCCCGACGGTCAAACGGCGATGACCGATCTGATCCGCGCCGGTGCGGCGGGCACGAGCGGTACGGTCGCCGAACCGTTCGCCTTGCAGTTCAAATTTCCGACTCCGCTGCTGCATGTCTATTACGCCGAGGGCTGCACGCTGGCCGAAGCGTTTCATTTGGCCGTCGAGTCTCCGTATCAATTGCTAACGATCGGCGATCCGCTCTGTCGGCCGTATGGCGATCAACACACCGAGGCCTTTTCGCTGACGCAGAATGACGCTGGCGACGCCACGATGGTGACGCCCCAGTTTTGGCGGGGTGCCGGAGCGCGGGCTCGCATCCGCCACTTCGAAATTTTTATCGATGGCAAGCTGACGAACATCGCCCCCTCGACGATCGCCACGTTCCAGCTGAAACACACCGAGTTGACGCTCGGCTGTCATGACCTGCGGGTCGTCGCCGTCAGCAAACATCCGCTCGGAATCAGCACCTTCCAGCGGATCGCCATCTGCAAGGGTAGCGCGGACGAGATCCCCACGGCCACCGCCGACGTGAAGTCACTGGGGCCAGATACCGGGGGCAGCTTGCTGGCGATCACGGTCACCGCGCCGCGGGCCTCGAAGGTTGCCATCCGGCATCTGGGGCGGCGATTGTCGGAGGGATTCGGCGATCGAGCGACGCTAGAAGTCCCGACCTCCCGGACCGGGCTGGGGCCGGTGAAGCTGACCCCCGAAGCCTTGATTGACGACACCTGGGTGTTGGGAAGGTCGATCACGATCGATCCGGAAGCTGCCCGCGCCCCTTGAGCTTGAGGGTTGCGAGCTTATCGATCGGGGTTGCCCAGGCTGTCTTCTCGCCGCAACGCCGACGGGTCATAATGTCGGTTCGAGGGTGTGGCCTGCATGGGGCCGCGCCCCGGGAGATCGCCAACTGGGGGATCGCCGAACCATGCCCCGCCGGGGAACCGACGCACGGGCAGTGGGGGCGTCCTAGCCACCCGGCGTGATCAGGTCCTCCCTCCAACCATGTCCCCGCCTCGCGGCCTTCCATTTTGCGGTAACTATCCGATGAACCATCGATTCTGCGTCTGTCTCCTTCTGGCGTGTTGGACGTTTGCTTCGTTTTCCCCTGTGCGAGCCCAGGACGAAGCGAGCGAGCCCGGCGCCGAGGAGGGACGCGTGGTCCAGTTCCAACGCGACATCGCTCCGTTGTTCGCCACGCGGTGCCTCGAATGCCATGACGAGAAGGAGTCCAAGGGAGGGTTTCGGATCGACGATGCGGCTGCGGTCGCCGATTATCTGGAACCGGGCGAGGGCGCGGCGAGCACCCTGATGACCGACTATTTACAAACCGCCGATACCGACATGATGATGCCCCCCGCGAGCCATGGCGGTCCGTTGTCACCCGCGGAGCTGTCGTTGATTCGCGTGTGGATCGATGAAGGGGCTCAGTGGCCCGAGGGAGCTGTCGTGATGCCGGTCGGGGCAGCGGGTGGGACCGCACTCGAAGCCACGGAGACGACCAAGCCGGTTGTCCCCCGCTCGCTGGTGGGACGCGTGTGGGCTTTCCAAGGCTACTTCCACCCCGCCGTGGTTCACTTTCCCATCGCCCTGCTGACTATCGGCGGCCTGTTCGTCGTCATCAGTTGGTTCCATCCGGTCCTCGGTAACCATGTGGCGTTGTCGTGCCTGTTTTTGGGCTCGGTATCGGCGGTCGTCGCCTCCGCGATGGGCTGGGCGTTCGCCAGCGAACAGGGTTATGGAAGTGGTATGACGATCGATTTCGATTCGACCGCCTTTTGGCACCGCTGGTCCGGGATCGTGGTCTCGGTGATCGCGGTACTGACCTCCCTGATCGCGATCCGCTCACTCAGCGGCCGCAGTCTGCGCCTGCGAGTGCTCTGGAAATCGGGGTTGCTGCTTTGCGCGGCCCTGGTCGGTCTGGTCGGGCACCAAGGGGGCGAACTGACCTACGGCGAATCGCATTACCAGCGCGCCTTCGACATCTTGCTCCCGGGGATGGTCTCCGACGAATCGCCCGCCACTCCCGCGGAAGCCGCGTCTGAAGAAACGATGCCGGAAGAAACGGCCCCCGGGGAGCCTGCAACGGAAGAGCCAGCCGCTGCCGACCCGGCAGCCACTAAGCCAGCGGACGTGGAGCCCGACGCGTCGACGAGCGAGACGCCGTCGCCCAGCGACAAGCCGGCGGCGGAACCGTCCGATCGGGTGGAGCCGACCGAGCCGTCTGCTGATCCCGCGGTCACGGAACCGATTTCCCCGCCCGTTTGATCGGCTGAACTGACCCGAGTCGAGCGGATTTGTTCCCCTGCTATCGCATCCCGTCAGCGGCACCGGCATCATTGCCCAGTTCAAAAAATCGACAAACTGGCCGCAAATCTCCCAAGTTAAAAAACTTGACGTATAGTAGTGGGGCACGCTCAGCAACTTGAGGCTTCAAGCAAGGGAACGAACTCGTGAGTATCAGCATCGGCATCCTCGAAGTCACCGGGTTCACGCCGGCGATGGTTGCCTTAGATGCCATGGAAAAGGCGGCGGATATCGAGGTCGTGCAGGCGGAACTGAACGACTTCTTGGGGACGGTGATCAAAATCGGGGGGACCGTCGATGCGGTCGCCGCCGCGTTGGCTGCCGGCAAGGAGCAGGCCGCGCGATTCGGTGTCGAACCGGTGATCACGCTGCTAACCAATCCCGATCCCTCCGCGATGCAGATCGGCATCCTCAGCCGCCAGGAGCGCAGCCCCTTGCTGGAGCAGAACGTAGTGCTCGGCGATTCCGGATCGACCACCCCCACGCCAGAAGAAACACCAGGAACCAAGATGGCAGACGCACCTCAATTCGCTTTGGGATTCATCGAAACCCAAGGTTTCACCGCGGTATTCGAAGCGATCGATAGCGCTTGCAAGGCCGCGAATGTCGAAGTGCTCGCCAAGGAGAAGCTCGGCGGCGGCTACATCACCGTCGTGATCAAGGGCGACGTCGCCGCCGTCTCGGCAGCGATCGATGCTGGCAAGGCCAAGGTCGGCTCGCTGGGGAAATTGATCGCCGCGCACGTGATCGCCCGCCCCAGCAGCAACGTGCTGGCGCTGCTCCCCAAGTAGTCCTCGCGGTCGCGCCTCGGCACCTCGCCGATTACCGATTTTCCCAGGTGGGCGAAACGCCACCTCGGTTTGCCAAGCAGCGTCTCCCCCGGGGCGGCACCGCTTCCGATTGCTTGACCTGCCGATAGTTTTCGTGTATACTATTGTGCAGGAGTGAACGCCGGATGAGCAAGAGCCGCCTGCAAGACGAATTGAAGAAGCGCGAGCCCTTCGTCTGCCC
>DITY01000067.1 GCA_002422955.1 Planctomycetaceae bacterium UBA6172 | reverse complement strand
AGTTTGGGGGCGAGGGGAGCCAGTGCGATGGGGGATCGCACGAAACATGGAATTACCATCCGCAAGTTCCGTTCTATCCGTAGGTTCCGGCCGAGCGTAACTGCCCCAAAATGCCCTTTTGCCTGCCGTCCCACGGACCGGAACGAGTTCGTCGAGATAGAACCAGTGGATACCCGAAATATCCCGCTTTCTCGGTATCGTGGTTCGGATGCACTATCGCGACCATGCTCCGCCGCATTTTCACGCGACGTACGGAGATTACGACATCACGGTCGACATCGAAACGGGTGTTGCCGATGGACGATTCACGCGTCGCGCGCTGGTGGCGGTATTGGAGTGGTTCGAGCAGCATCAAGATGAGCTTCGCGAGAATTGGGAGCGTGCACAGCGCGAAGAGATGTTAGAAAATATCGAACCAACGGAGTAACGCGGTGATCCGAGTAACAGACGCAGAATATCTCGGCGACTTACGAGTTCGGCTCGAATTTAGCGACGGGGCATCGGGGATTGCTGATCTCCGAGGCCGATTGTCCGGTCCGACCTTCAGGCCCCTTAACGAACCGGAGTTCTTCCGCCAATTCGAGTTGAGTGACCATACGATCCATTGGCCCAATGGTGCCGACTTCGCGCCAGAGCATCTTTGGGACTTGGTCGCGCAAACCGATCCGACGAACAATATCGTTCAACGGAGCGGTGGATAGGCCTCCCTGTTCTGTTGGTCAATCATAAGCCGCGGTCGGCAACCTTCTCGGTTAGATGAGCAGCGACATCGGGGCGTCCTAGCCTCAGTCGCCTGAAGGTCCCCTTGACCCCGACCCCTACTTCCCCAAACAAGTTTGGGGGCGAGGGGAGCCAGTGCGATGGGCGGCGTCACCCGTCATCCCGGGTCTTATCGTGCCAACAGCTGACGCAGGGAGAGGACTCGGGGGGCGTTGATCACGACACTCACGAAATCGTCTTCCGTCTTGACCCCGTTGTTGGGCGTCGAATCGACATCGAACTGATCCGCCGACCGCACTTCCAGATCGGCGCGCTTGATCCCCGGTTCCAAGACGCATAGCTGAATCGTCAACGTTTCCGTCTGCCCGTTGGCCAGCGTGCCGATGTTCCAGCGACCGGTGATCGGGTCCAGGAATCCCTGCGATACGAAACTGAGGATTTCCTTGATCCCCGGCGGCAACGTCAGTTGCAGTTCGACCCCCGAGGCGAGCGTGGGGCCAGAGTTCCGAATGGTGTAGGTGAGCGTGACGATGTCGCCGACCTTGGGCGCCTGGTTGTCGATCCTACCGGTGACCGACAGGTCGATCACCGCCGGCTCGACGATCACCGTCGCGATGTCGTCCTCGTCCGGGTTACCGTTGCCAGGGACGCTGTCAGGGTCGCTCTGGTCAGAGCGGGTGACTTCCGCCGTGTTGACGACAGTCTTGAGATTCTTGAGCTTGCCGAAATAGGTCAGTGTCGCGGACTCGCCGGCGGGCAAGGCCAGGATCACCCATGTGCCGGCCGAAGGGGTGTAGATCCCGGCGGTCGAGTTGGAGCCGCCGAAATTGAGACTGATCGGCAGCGGATTGGTGACGACGATCCCCGAAGCCGCATCCGGGCCGCCGTTGGCGATCGTGACCGTGAAGGTGACCACGTCGTTTTTGTTGGGCGTGGCGTTGTCGACCGCGATCGTCAGCGACAAGTCCGCCACTGGGGTCACGAAGCCGACGACCGCGAAGTCGTCCTCTTCGGTATTCCCGTTGCCCGGGATGCTGTCGATGTCGGGCTGGTCCGCCGCCATCACTTCGGCGACGGCGATCCCGGTCCCCGGCAACGCGACCCGGCCGACGATCGTGATCCGCGCGGCGGCCCCGGCGGCGATCGGCGCCGGCGTCCAGATGCCGCTGCCCGGGACGAAGTTGCCGCTCGTTTGGGTCGCCGAAACGAACGCCACCAGCGGCGGCAAGACGCCGCGGATTTGGACCCCGGTCGCGGTACTCGGCCCCGCGTTCCGCACGATCAACTGGTAGGTCACGTTCTCGCCGACGTTCGGCTTGTTGTTGTTGATGGTCAATTCCAACGACAGGTCGACCAGCTGCGGCGTGATGATCAGCGACACCTGATCGTTCTCGCCCTCAACACCGTTGCCCGGGGTGCTGTTGGGGTCGAATTGGTCGAGCGTCTGGACTTCGGCGGTATTCGTGATCTCGCCCACGCCGACCGGCGTGACGACCAGTTGCAGCGTCAGGCTGGCGTTCCGAGCGATGTCGCCGAGGTTGTTCCAGATACCGGTCACGGCGCTGTAGGTGCCACGCGACGGGGTTGCCGAGACGAGCGTCAACTCGGGAGGCAACAGGTTCTTGACCGTCACCCCCGTCGCCGCATCGGGGCCGACATTCTTGACGGTGATGGTCAGCGTGGTGCTTTCGCCGAAGTTCGGCGTGGCGTTGGAAACGGTTTGGGTCAGCACCATATCGGCCGTGGCCGGCGTGATGGTGACCGAATCCTGATCGTTCTCGCTGGGGACGTTGTTGTTAGGCGTCGAGTTGCTGTCGTACTGGTCGACCGCAAAGACTTCGGCCGTCACGGTGAACGTTTGCGGCACGTCGAACGTGGCCACCAAGTCGAGCGTCACGTTGGCCCCCGACGCGAGTGCTGGCAGCGTCCAGAGCGAGGTCGCGGTCGAATAGGAGCCCGTCGTCGTCGTGCCCGAAACGAACGTCAGCCCTTGCGGCAACACGGCCCGGACCGCGATTTGGCTGGCGTTCGCCGGCCCGGCGTTGGCCAACCGCAGCGTGAAGGTGATCGGCTGGCCGACCAACGCCTTTGTTGTGCTGGCGGTCAGATCGAGCGACAGGTCGATCACCGGCGGCGTGACGGTAACGGTTTCTTGATCGTCTTCGGACTCGACGTTGTTCCCCGGCGTGCTGTTGGGGTCCGACTGGTTCGACTGCAGGACTTCCGCCTTGAAACTCTTCGCCCCACGGGTCTCGACTCGGGCGACCAGCAGCATTGTCGCGTTGGCGCTGGCGTTGAGCGAGCCGAGGTTCCACCGCCCGTCGCTGGAGGAATAAGTCCCCTGGGTCGGCGTGGCGGAAACCAGCGTCAAGCCATTGGGCAACGCCGCGCCGACCACGACGCCGGTTGCCGCGTCTGGCCCGGCGTTGCTAACGACGATGGTGAAGCGGACATTCTCGCCGACATTCGGTTCCAAGCTGTCGGCCTGGTTGGTCAGCGACAGGTCGGCGGCGCGGGTGCGAATCGTGATGCTGGCAAAGTCATCTTCGGTGGTGACGCCATTGCCCGGGGTCGAATCGGGGTCGGGTTGGTCGGCGGCGATCACCTCCGCGGTCACGGTCGCTTCGGTCGAATTCTGGACTGTCGCCGTCAGCACCAACCGGACGCTGGTCCCGTTGGGCATGCTGGGGACCGACCAGATTCCATTCGAATTGGAATAGGTACCGGCGGTCGGCGCGGCGGAGCGGAAGGACAAGCCGGAGGGCAATTGGCTGCGGACCTGGATGCCCGTGGCGGTGCTCGGTCCGGAGTTGAACAGCGTGATCGTCAACGTGATCTGTTCGCCGCGATTGGGGTTGGCGTTGTTGACGCTCATGGCCAGCGACAGGTCGGCTTGCTGGGCCGTGATCGTCACCGTCGCCTGGTCATCCTCGGTCGGCACGTTATTGCCGGGGGTCGAGTTCGGGTCGGGTTGGTCCGACGTGCGGACCTCGGCATCCAGGCGCAGTGCCCCCGCGATGGTCGGCTGCGCGACCAGCCGCAACTCGACTTGGCTCCCGGCGGCGATCTCGCCGATCGTCCAGATACCGCTCTGCGGGTCGTAGGCTGCCACGCCGCCGCCCGGATTCTGCGTCGCCGAAGAAAACGCCATGCCGATCGGTAACCGGCTGAGCGCCGTCACGCCGGTGGCGTTGTTGGGACCGGCGTTGCGGATGGTGATCGTGTAGGCGACGTCCTGGCCGACATTGGGGGTCGTGTTGTTGACGTTCAGGACCAACGACAGATCGGCCGAAACGACCGAGACGGTGACGCTGGCCTGGTCGTTTTCGTTGGGGTTATTGTTGCCCGGGGTCGAATTGGGGTCAGGCTGATCCGACGCGATCACTTCGGAGGTGAAGGTTCGAGTACCGAAGGCCGTCATGCGGACTCGCACTTGCAGCGTCGCGGCGCCGCCCGGCACGAGCGTCCCCACGTCCCACTGATTGCCGATTGCCGTCCCCTGGCTCGGTGTCGTCGAAACCAGCGTCACGTCTTGGACTACCGGGGCGCTGATCCGGACGTTGGTCGCGGTCGACGGGCCGAGGTTATTGACGGTCACGGTCAGCACCACTTCGTCGTTCAAGCCGACGAAATCGTTGCTGGTGGTCATGCTCAACGCCAGATCGGCCGCCACGGCCGTGATCACCACCGACGCCTGATCGTCTTCGGTCGGGACATTATTCCCCGGCGTACTGTCCGGATCGGACTGGTCCGAAGCCGAGACTTCCGCGGTCATCGTGATCGATCCGGCACCGGACACGAGGGTGACCAAGCTCAGCGTCGCGTTCCCGCCGCTGGAAATCGTGCCGACGGTCCAGATCCCGGTCGCGGAGTTGTAATTGCCGGAAGACGGAGTGGCCGAAGCGAACGTCAACCCGGCGGGGAGCGCTGCCCGGACCGCCACGTTGCTCGCCGCGTCCGGCCCGTCGTTGCGGACGGTCACCGTGAAGATCGCGTTGCTGCCCACCCCGACGGACGGGTTGTTGACCGTCATCGTCAACGACAGATCGGCCGATTGAAAGTTGCTGAAGTCGAAAGTCTCGACCTTCGGGCCGATCGCGCCGACCAAGTTGGCGGCGCCGTTGACGTTCGCGGCGCCGGTGATCTCTAAGCGAATCGCTCCGACGCGAGTGAAGTCGACCCCGCCACCGCCGGTGGCCGTGAACGCCGAAAAGGGGATGAACTCGGGGCTCGAAACCTCGCCGCCCGTATCCGGGATGGCGATCACGCCGGTCGAAAACCGTGAGGCCGTACCCGCGACACCGTCGTCGGTATAGACCCGGATCGTGGCGGTTCCCTGTGCCGAGTCGGCGCCGGCGGCCAAGCGCAAACCGGTCGCCAAACCGCCGTTGGTCAAGTCGACGCCACCCAAGCCGTCATCGCGGATGACTTCCGCATCGCCATCGATCCCGTCCCAGAGCACGACCCGCTGCCCCTGGCCGGTCTGGATCGAATCGAAGCTCAAGAATCCGGGGAACAGCGGGTCGTTGACGCTGAGCTGAATCCGGCCGTTGACCGACGTCTTGTTGACGAGAATATCGCGTTCGCCGCCGATGATCTCCGACACCGGACCCCGCACCGAGGACTTGACCGGAACGCCGTCATTCGTGTCGTCAGCCACCAATTGCGCCGCCGCGTCGAACGAATCGATGACGGTGAACAGTTCGCCGAGGACATCGTCCGCACTGAACCGGATCAGCGGACTGACCTTTTCGGAGAGCGGTTTGCCACCGATCGTTTGGGCCGGCTGACGGACGAAGTAATTTCCCGCCACGACGCGATCAAACCGATAACGACCGTCCGCGCCAGTGGTCACGCTGCTGACGAGCGAATCATTCGCGGCGTTGAAGTTGCCGTCGCCGTTATCGCGGAACAAGTTCACCGCCGCCCCCGCGACCTCTTCGCCAGGGGTGAATCCGTCGCCGGTAAAGTCGATGTAGATCCGGCCCGCAACCGCGGCCAAATCGGTCGGCGCGGCCAGCGGCAATCGTGTTTCAAGCGTCTCGATCAACAACCGCCGCCGCTGCCGGGACCTCCCCGACCGCCGCCGGTTGCCACGGTCGCGGCGACCCGGAGTGTGCGTCAACGGGTTGGTGTCGTCGGATGAATGCCGTTTGGAGAAGAACTTGAACACAGGGCGTCTGGGTTGCTTGGGGGAACCGCGAAAAGTTAACCCCTGTGTTGTGATGCGTTCTCAAGCGAATCGCAAGTACCGGCGGCGGGAATGGGACAAATTCGGGCCGTTGCCGACAGGGCTGGACCGGTTGGCGAAACCATGTCCGGCCCGCCGCGAACGGGTGGTCCGGCCGGCACCGGGTGGATGGACGGCTCCCCCTAAGACCGGCACAGAGGCTACGAACCGATCTTTTTCTACTCATCTGCGGGCGGGCGACGTCGCCAACCGATCAGACCCTTAGAAGTTTGAGAACATTCTCAGCGGTTGCGGGGGCGATTTCGTTCCCATCGGGCGGGCCGACGGCAGTGCCCCGTCGGAGAAACCGCGGTACCGGGTGTTCCCAGATGACGCATGGGCGAAGGATCGCAAGCTGACGGGGCGGATGAACCGCCGCGCGGACATCGGAAGGAACTCTCCCCGATTTCACCGCCCACCGCGGTAAGGTCATCGAGCGATGCTATCTCGCAACCGTTACTTCATGATCGGCGTGCTGCTGGTGATGTTCGGTCTTCAATTCCGGGCGGTCCAGTCCTTCGTGCTCAATGAGCCCGCGACGCGGACCCTGATGAAGCTGAACAAGGACGCATCCGTGGCCTCGAACGGCCCGGACTTAGCCGGTTTCATCCAGGAAGTCGCGGTGCCGAGACCGACGAAGAAGGTCGAACCCCCGCGGTGGGTCGGATTGGCTTTGGTCGCCTTCGGCGCCGTGATCACGTTGCACGCCGTCGCCATGCCCAAGCGAGAATAGGTGCGGCCGAAACTCTTGGCGAGTTTCGCTACTTAA
>DITY01000066.1:2458-10648 GCA_002422955.1 Planctomycetaceae bacterium UBA6172 | reverse complement strand
CTGGCGCGAAACGAGGTCTTCGGGCCGGTGCTGGGGGTGATGACTTATCGCGACGAAGCCGACGCGGTGCGGTTGGCGAACGACTGTGATTTCGGCCTGATGGCGAACGTTTGGACCCGCGACGGCACGCGAGCGTTGCGGGTCGCCCGCCAACTCCGCGCCGGCAGGGTCGCGATCAACGGCGGCGGGGCGCTGCGTCCCGGTGTGCCGGTGTTCGGTTACAAAATGAGCGGGATCGGGGCGGAACTCGGGTTCGACGAGACCGTCCACGAATACACCAGTTCCAAAGCGGTGCTCTATTCACTCGCCACGGAGAAATCGGCATGGCCGGAGTGACCTCCCCCGCCAACACGACGTCTGGCACGGCTTCCCCAACAATTCAGACCACGGCGAACGACCCGCGGATCGGGCTGCCGGTCGAACGACTCGACACGCCGTCATTGCTGCTGGATCGCGCCGCGTCCGATCGTAACCTGCAACGGATGGCCAGCTTCTTCGCCGATCGCCCCGCGCGGCTGCGGCCTCACTTCAAGAATCACAAATGCGTGCCGTTGGCGCGGCGCCAACTGGCGGCCGGCGCGGTCGGCATGACCTGCGCCAAATTGGGCGAAGCCGAGGTGCTGGTCGCGCACGGCATCGATGACGTGTTGATCGCGAATCAGGTCGTCGGCGAAGCGAAGCTGAAGCGATTGGTCGCGGTCGCCCGCCGCGCGAAGCTCAAGGTCGCCGTCGATCACATCGATCAAGTGCTCGCGATCTCCGCCGCGGCCGACGCGGCGAATGTCGAAGTCGGCCTGCTGATCGAAGTCGACATCGGCATGGGACGCTGCGGCGTTATGCCGGGCGAACCGGCACTCGCGTTAGCAAAACAGATTCGAACGTTGCCCGCCGTTCGCTTCGATGGCTTGCAGGCTTTCGAAGGGCATTTGGTCAACGTGCTGGACCGCGACGAACGGACCCGCCAGTCGGTCGCGGCCATGTCGCTGGCGGTCCAGACGCGGCGGTTGCTCGAATCGTCTGGAATCCCGGTCGGCTGCATCAGCGGTTGTTCCAGCGCCACCTACGACGCCACCGGCGTGCTGGCGGGCGTCGACGAAGTCCAAGCGGGCACCTACGCCACGATGGATCGGCAATACCACCGCTTGGTCCCCGAGTTCGAGATCGCGTTGTCGGTGCTGGTGCAAGTCATCAGCCGTCCGGCCGCGGCCCGCGCGGTGCTCGACATCGGCGTCAAAGGGGCGGGCTGCGAGTTCGGCGTGCCGGGAATCAAAGGCTTTCCCGACGTGGAAGTGCCATACTTTCTGTCCGAGGAGCATGTCGTGATCAACCGTTGCCCCGATTGGCGAATCGGCCAACCGCTGCAACTGATTCCGACGCACGCTTGCACCACCTGCAATTTGCACCGCGAACTCGTCGTCCACGAAGATGGCCACGTCGTCGACGTCTGGCCGATCGAGGCGTCGGGCCGTTTGTCTTGATCGATTCGCAACTGGTTATGAGGTCTTGAGATGATCCGTACACGACTGACGCTGGCCCTGATCCTCGGTTGCCTCGGCTGGCTGTCCACCGCCACGGCTCAGGAAATTCGCCCCATCGAGGTCCGCAAGATTTGGGACCAAGGAAACCACAACGCCTTCACCGACCTGGTGCGGTTCGGTGACCGTTGGTTCTGCGTCTTCCGCGAGGGCAAAGGGCACGTGTCGCCCGATGGTGGCCTGCGGGTGATCACGTCGCTGGACGGCGAAACGTGGGAATCGGCGGCGCTGCTCACCTCGCCGACCTCCGATCTGCGCGACCCCAAGATCAGCATCACCCCCGACAATCGCTTGATGCTATGTGCGGCCGAAGCGCTGCATGTTCGCCCCACGCATTCTCACCAGTCGCTGGTCTGGTTCAGCGGCGACGGTTATCAGTGGGGTGACAAGCACGAAATCGGCGATCCCAACTTTTGGCTCTGGCGAGTCACGTGGCACGGCGACAAGGCCTACGGCGTCGGTTACGACTGCGGACCCGAACCACGGTCGGTGCGGTTGTATTCCAGTGCCGATGGCAAGCGGTTCGAAACCCTCGTTCCCAGCCTGCTAGCCGAAGGTTATCCGAACGAGACGGCGATCGCGTTCGCGGGTGACACGGCCCACTGCCTGCTCCGTCGCGACGGCAAACCGAACACCGGCCTGCTCGGCACCGCGGAGCCTCCCTACACCGAATGGACGTGGCAGGATCTCGGGGTGCGAATCGGCGGTCCGCACATGATCCGCTTGCCTGACGGTCGCTTCGTCGCCGCGGTCCGGCTGTACGACGGCGGGGCCCGCACGTCGCTCTGCTGGGTCGATCCCGAGCAGGGGAGCCTGACCGAATTTCAAAAGCTCCCCTCCGGCGGCGATACCAGCTACGCCGGCTTGGTGTTTCACGACGACCTGCTGTGGGTCAGCTACTACTCGTCGCACGAAGGGAAGACCGAAATCTATCTGGCCAAGGTCGCGTTGCCGGGACTGACGATCGACATCGGCTCGCGGCGTGAGTTGTTCGTCGATGACTTCCTGGTCGATCGCAACTCGGGCTGGCAGTCGGTCATGCAAACGCCTCAGCCGCAAGAGGTCGCCTTGGTGTGCGACGCACCTTGGGAAGGCAACACCTCGGCCTACTACGCGATCTTCGCCGATGACGACCGTTATCGGATGTACTACCGCGGCGCCCACTGGGATGTGGCCGCTAAGAAAGCGACGCACCCCGAAGTCACCTGTTACGCCGAAAGTCGCGACGGGATCACCTGGACGAAACCGAACTTGGGGCTGTTCGAGTTCGCCGGTTCGAAAGAGAACAACATCGTCTGGGCAGGGGACAGCACCCACAACTTCACGCCGCTGAAGGACCCGCGTCCCGATTGCCCGCCCGAGGCCAAGTACAAGGCGTTGGCCGGTGCGGCGATCCGTTGGAACGGTGAAGGCTTGATCGCCTTCCAATCGCCCGATGGGCTGCATTGGTCGCGGATGCGTCGCGAACCGGTGATCACCGACGGCGACTTCGATTCCCAGAACCTGGCCTTCTGGCACCAACCTTCGGGTCGGTTCCTCGCCTATCACCGCAAGTTCCGCGACGGCGTCCGCGACATCATGGTCTCGTCATCGACGGACTTCCTGAATTGGACTGAGCCGCAGTACCTGAAGTATGGCGATGCCCCCGAAGAACAGCTCTACACCAACGCGGTCCAGCCCTACCTTCGCGCCCCGCACCTGTTGGTCGGTTTTCCGACCCGCTTTCAGCCGGCGAACCAGCAGGTCGAGCCGGTGTTGATGACCAGTCGCGATGGCCAAAACTTCCGCCGCTGGCCCGAACCGTTGATCACGATCGACGCGCCCCAGGATCGCGACGGCAACCGCAGCAATTACATGACCTGGGGGCTGCTGTCATTGCCCGATCGGCCTCGTGAGCTGTCGGTGTACGCCACCGAAGCCTACTACGAAGGTCCTGGCAGCCGGGTCCGGCGGTTCACGTTCCGCACCGACGGCTTCGTCGCCCTGCAGGCCGGTGAGACCGAGGCCGAACTGCTCACCAAACCGCTCACCTTCGACGGCGAACGCTTGCTGGTCAACTTCAAGACCGCCGCGGCCGATGGCGTTCGCGTCGAATTGCAGGACGCGGCCGGCCGGCCGATCCCCGGCTTCACGCTGGCGGATTGCGTCCCGCTGGTCGGCGATGAAATCGACCAACCGGTCCGCTGGGCGGCGAATGACTCGGTCGCGGCGCTGGCCGGCAAGCCGATCCGAATTCGCTTCGTCGGCCGTAACGCTGACCTGTATGCCTTCGCCTTCGCGCGATAGAACCAGGCATCTCGCTTCGAACATCTCACCCCAAGGACTCGCGAATGCGTTTCAGTCGCATCAAGGCCAAGTTGGCTCAAGGTCAGCCGACGCTGATCACCTGCTGTCATTTCGTCGACCCCGCCGTTTTCGAAATGGTCAGCCTGCTCGGCTTCGACGGCATTTGGCTCGATCTGGAACATCATTCGACCAGCGATCAAACGGCGGCGACGCTGATGCGAGCCGCTCGCGTGGGGACAGCGGACATGGTCGTCCGCCCCGCCAAGGGCGAGTTCATGCGGATCGGGCGGCTCTTGGAAGCGGGCGCTCAAGCGATCATGTATCCCCGCTGCGAGTCGGCGGAGGAGGCTTCGGAGCTGGTCCGTTGGTCCAAGTTCGCCCCGCAAGGGGAGCGTGGCGTTGACGGCGCGGGGGCCGATAACCCCTACTGCGCGCTGCCGATGGTCGAGTACCTCCAGGCGGCCAACGCGCACACGCTGCTGATCACGCAGTTGGAATCGCCCACCGCCCTGGACGCCGCCGATGCGATCGCGCAAGTTCCCGGCGTCGACGTGCTGATGATCGGCCCCGGCGACTTGAGCGTGATCGCCGGGATTCCCTACCAGTTCGATCACCCGCTGATCACGGATGCTTATCGCCGCGTCGCCGAAGCGGCCCGCCGCGGCGGCAAGGCCTGGGGCACGACCAGCGGCAGTCCCGAGCACACCCAGAAATTGCTCGATCTGGGGGCAACCTTCATCTGCCACGGCGCCGACGTGATCATGGTCAAGTTGGGGATGGAAGCGATTCAGCAGAAATATGCCGCGCTCGGGTTTACCTTCGACAACCGCATCCCTTCGATGATCGACGAACTGAAGCGAACGGTAGGCTGACATGATCGCGACCGATCGGCGAGGCCAACCGTTGAGCCGCTTGATGCTGGGGACCGTGCAATTCGGGTTGCCCTACGGCGTCGCCAATCGCACCGGCCAACCGACTTATGAAGCGGTTCGTGAAATGGTTCGCGTCGCGGTCGATGCTGGGATCAATTGCTTCGATACCGCTTCGGCCTACGGCACCAGCGAATCGATCCTCGGCCGTGTCCTGGGTGAACTCGGGCTGGCCGATCAATTGCTGGTCGTGACCAAGGTCGCCCCGTTGACGGATCAGGCCTTGGCCGACGCCCCCGTGGCCGAGCGAGCGATTCGCGACTCGATCGAGCGGTCTCGCCAATGCCTGCGGATCGATCGCTTGCCGCTGGTGCTGTTTCACCGTGCCGAAGATGCGGCGTACGGCTATCTGTTGGAAGATTTGAAGCGAAAAGGATGGATCGAGCGGTGGGGCGTTTCCGGTGATCATGATCCCGAAACGGCGCTGCGACTGCTCGACGATCCGCGGATCGAAGCCCTGCAGTTGCCCGGCAACCTGCTCGATCGCAGGCATGCGAACCGCGGCGTCTATCAGTCGGCCGAGCGGGCCGGCGTCGCCCTGTTCGTTCGCAGCGTCTACCTGCAGGGGCTGTTGCGAATGCCCGAAACCGAGATCCCCGCTCCCTTACGGGCGGTAATCGACCCGCGTCGCGATCTGACCTCGATCGCCGCTCGGTTCGGTCTGACACTCGGCGAATTGGCGGTGCGTTACGTGCTGTCGCAGCCCGGCGTCGTGTCGGTCGTGGTGGGGTGCGAGACGATCGAGCAATTGCGCGAAAACATCGCGCTGATCGACCGGGGGACGCTGGAACCCGAACTCCTGGAAGCCGTCGCCGCGATCACAATCGACCTGCCCGACGACGTGATCACCCCGTCGATGTGGAACCGACCGACAACTACGTCAGAGCCCGTTCGTCGCCCGTGAATTGCACCCAGCTGCCTCCCCACGATTCGAGAGTTCGCCGATGGACCTGACTTCACTCAAAACCGAATACGACGAGCGTGGCTTTGTCGTCATCCGCAACTTCCTCGCTGGCGAATCGCTCACTCAGCTGTGCCTACAACTCGACCGTTACATCCGCGATGTCGTGCCCAGCGCCCCCCAGCAGGACGCGTTCTACGATGATCGCACGCGTCCCGAAACGCTGCGGCAACTGCATCGCATGGAGCAGGACGCCTACTTTGCCGCGTACCTCCGGCACCCGTCATGGGTTCAGGTCGCGACGGCGTTGTTGGGCGAGCCGGTTCAGGCGGCTCAAGGGGCCGAGTGGTTCAACAAGCCGGTCGGTTCGCTGCTGGAGACACCGCCGCATCAAGACAATTTCTACTTTTGCCTCGAACCTCCCAGCGTGCTGACGATGTGGCTGGCGTTGGATCCGGTGGACGAGGGAAACGGCTGTTTGCGTTACGTCCCCGGCTCCCATCGCGCGGGCATGCGTCCGCACGGGCTGACGAGCACGCTCGGCTTCTCGCAAGGGATCATCGATTTCGGGGATACCGACCGGGCGATCGAGGTCGCCGTCACCGCCGCGCCGGGCGATGTCCTGATCCACCACGGCAACACGATCCACCGCGCCGAGGCGAACCGGTCGACCTCGCGATCGAGGCGGAGTTTCGCGATGGTCTTCCGTGGCGGCAGTTGCCGGCCGGACGAGGCGGCGCTGGCACGCTACCAAGCCTCCGTCCGCTCGCAGCAACGCGATCTGCTGGTGAAAAACTAACGCGCCGGTCTTATCACGATCCGCCTTCCCTTCGCTGCAAACTTTCTGGAACCGTTCGATGTCGCAAGCCGATGCCTCCCACCCTGCTCCGCCAACCGTCGGGCAATTGTTCGATCTCTCCGGTCGTGTTGCCTTGATCACTGGGGCACGCGGCCATTTGGGTCGGGCGATGGCCCAGGCGCTCGCCGAAGCCGGCGCGCGGGTGGTCGTGTCGAGCCGCGACGAATTCATGGCGCGGCAAGTCGCCGATGACCTCGGCGGCGCGGCCGCCGGGCGGCATCTCGGCGTCCGCATCGACCAACTCGATCCCGCCTCGATCGATCGCGGGTTTGACCAAGCCGTCGGGCTCGCCGGCCAGATCGACATTCTGGTCAACAACGGCCACGACGCCATCGGCGAAGATTGGACGTCTGTTACCGCGGAGCAGTTTCAACAGCAGATGGCCAACCTGACCGGCTACTTTCTGTTGGCCCGCCACATGCGCGAACATGCTCACCGGACCGCCCGTTCCGCGAGCGTGATTTTCATCGGCTCGATGTACGGGCTCGTTGGCTCCTACCCCGACGCCTACGAAGGGGTTTGCGCGGCCAGCCCCGCGGCATACCACGCGCTGAAAGGTGGCGTGGTTCAGTTGACGCGTCACTTAGCGGTTTACTGGGCAGCGGACAGGGTGCGAGTCAATTGCCTCAGTCCTGGCCCTTTCCCCGGACCCCAAGCGCCTCAGGAATTGGTCCGGCGGTTGGAAACCAAGTCGCCGATGAAACGGATGGGAAACCCGCACGAATTGAAGGGGGCGATCGTATTCCTCGCCGCTGACGCCTCCAGTTACGTGACCGGCCAAAACCTAGTCATCGACGGCGGCTGGACCGCGTGGTGAGGGAACCCGCTTCCCCATCGGATAGCATCGGCGAAGACTTGGACAATCAAGTTCGGCCCCATCGCCTAAAACAAGTCCCTCCAGTTGAGTGACCACGTGATCGATGACCAACCTTCAGGAGCCTCGCAGTGTCCACCGCTAATGATGCGACCGACTCCGATCCGTTCCAACTCTTGCGTTTCGTGGCGGCGCAGGACGCGGTCCATCCGCAGGTCGTGCAGGAACTCAAGGCGGGGCGGAAGCGTTCCCACTGGATGTGGTTCATTTTCCCACAGCTGCAGGGCTTGGGGACCAGCGAAATGGCGCATCGCTATGCGATCAGCGGGCTGCCAGAGGCCCACGCCTACCTAACGCATCCGCTCCTCGGCCCGCGGCTTGTCGAGTGCACCCGAATCGTCAACGGGCTGCACGGCAGTTCGGCGCTGCAGATCTTCGGGCATCCGGACGATCTGAAGTTCCGTTCGTCGCTAACCCTGTTCGAGCTCGTCGCCGACAACCGATCGGATTTTTCCACAGCCCTAGAAAAATACTTTGCCGGACAGCGCGATCCGGCCACGCTGCAACGGCTGCAAGTGCCCGGTGCACAAAGTAACACTCAGCAATAACGAGTCCTGTCCGGAGGTTCACGCAGCCTCACCGCCCCGCCCTAACCCGCAGGGTTTACCGCCATAAGCCGGTGGTCGAGGAACGCAGCGACGAACACCACCGGCAGCGAATCGGATTGTCGGATGGTGCCGCCCATGTGTTTTGTGTGGTCCGCCCCCTCGCACTGGCTCCCCTCGCCCCCAAACTTGTTTGGGGGAGTAGGGGTCGGGGGTGAGGGGGAATTTACACGACCGGGGAGACGACCATGGACCCATCGC
>DITY01000066.1:0-2425 GCA_002422955.1 Planctomycetaceae bacterium UBA6172 | reverse complement strand
GGGGGCAGTATCCCCGACGAGTCCTGACTGCTTAGCACAGGCAACAGCACCCGAAGCACCTGTTACCCTCCGCCGCTTTGCCGAAGGGTTGGCGGGGACGAGCCCGCGGTCAAAGCAGCGTTGTCGCTTCCTTGGAGTAACGGTCAACGAAGAGGCCGTTGCAGGCGCAAATTGAGATCTGCGGCCGCACGGGCTTCGCGATCTTGCAATGGCCCGGTCACGCGACGCGATCTTGCTACGATGAACTCAGACCTCAACACCACGCCAGAGCGTCATGACTCATTTCCTCGTTGACGCGATTGGGCGGTGGCTTGAAGAGGAATCATGAACGTCTAAAGGGACCGCATGAACACCCGAACTGACCGAACCTGGCCGTTGCCCAAACACCCCTGGGTCATGCGGATGACGTGGTCGGAGTTGTTGTTCGCCCATTGGCCGGTCGATCCGGACGCGGTCGCGCGGTTGTTGCCCAGAGGCATGACGCTAGATACGCACGATGGAAAAGCGTGGATTGGTATCGTGCCGTTCTTGATGTCAAACATCGCGCCCAGGTTTTGTCCGCCCATCCCGGGGCTCAGCCGTTTTCTCGAATTGAACGTCCGAACCTATGCGAGCGTCGATGGAAAACCGGGAGTCTGGTTCTTCTCGCTCGATGCCGAAAGCCGCATCGCCGTACGGGTGGCTCGAGCGACCTTCAATCTGCCCTACATGGATGCGGTGATGTCGCTCAGCAACGATGATTCGGGACACGCGCATTACCAAAGCCGCAGAACGCATCGTGGCGAACCATCGGCGGAATACGACGCGACGTACGCCGCCGTGGGTGAATTCCGTGAAGCCGATGTGGGTTCGCTGGAACACTGGCTGACCGCTCGGTATTGCCTTTATAGTATGAATCGCAAGGGGCGGCTTTATCGAGGCGAGATCGATCATTCGCCCTGGCGGCTTGCGCCGGCAACCTACAACGAGCGGACCAATACGATGGGGAAATCACACGGCCTTGAATTGAAAGGCGAGCCACACCTGTTGTGCGCCAAGCCCATCCGAGTGCGTGCCTGGGTCGTGGAAAAATGCGGTGAATGACGGCCAAGACGAATTGGAATGATTGACGGCGAGTGGCTAGAACAGTTTGCGCATCGCCAAAAATAGAAGCGTGCCGACGAATCCGAGCCAGACCAGACAGCCAACCACAAAGCCTCGGCTAACTCTTCCGTGGCACCGTCCGTTACCTACAAGTCGCCAGTAGACGAACCATCCAGGACAAAGGATCATCACATACGAATACCAGCCAACAAGGTAAAGAACCATAACACGATCAACGCGAGCCGGGAGCGCGGGGAACTGAGGCTTGATTGGCAAAAAGTTCAGTTCCGTGATGAGCGATGCGACCGCGGTAACGGAAAGCAGCAGCCAAGCGGCGCGTACCACAGTCCGCTCGAATCGCCCGTTGTCCGCCATCACGAAAACCGATGCGGCAACTGGGGGCATGAAAAACAACAGCATCGCGCGTTCATCAGCCCCTGGCACTCTTGCAAGGAACAAACCAGCCTGGATGAAGGGAATCCACGCTAGGCCATATAGCCCCAGCAGTTTCAATGCCCGAAGAGACCTAACCTCAACCGTGTCAGATCGGATGTCCTGTAGGAACCTATCCTCCTCGACCACGCCGTTAAACGCTTGCTCGAAGAAGATCAGCGAGTCCTCATCGCAACCGTGGAAGGGTTTGGCAAAGGTCAACGCGGTTCCCGCAAAATCGAGCACCCTGCCACGCGACCATGCTTCGTACGATACATGTCCGATGTGAATCTCGGTCTGGATCGTATATTCCGATTCGTTCAAACGGCCTACGGAATTCGCTGTCGGCAGGAAGTCCATTCTGAGGACTCCATCTTCGAGAACGTATCGAAAATAGGATGCCCATCGAATCGCCTGGTCATCGCCATACATGGCGAGTCCGATCTTGTCACCGAACGAAATGACGTTCAGGTAGTCGTCGGTTTCAGGTCGCGCAGCCCACGAAGTATTGGCAAGCAAGTTCATCCTCCGTTCGATCGACAAGGGATAGATCGTCGCGTCGCGGAGCGATGAGCGATGAGCGATGAGCGATGAGCGATAAGCGATAAGCGATAAGCGATGAATCACGGTTGGACTGAGCCGCGAGGCCGCGGTCGGGTGAGTTTAGCTTTTTACCGTCACCGCTACTGAGTGTACCGCCCTGCCGGTTGGGTCGCCAACGTTTCCTCGCAACAGGGGCAACGTGTTTAGGCTGTGGAGAACCCTCCGATTTGCATCCCGCACCATGAATCTTGCTCGGTTCCTCACGGAGTGCGATTTCGAGCAACAGTGGCGGGGACTAATGCCGGGGGCCAGAACGCGGCTGAACCTGACATGGTGGTTGGGCGTCAGGACATCGGGGGAATTGGCA
>DITY01000226.1 GCA_002422955.1 Planctomycetaceae bacterium UBA6172 | reverse complement strand
CCGAATCACTCGAGGATGATTCGGCGGCCACGGCCCCGCGCCGCTTGGTATCGCAACTGCTCCCTCAGTATTCCTTCCGGACCATGGCGGTCGGGCTGACGACGCTGGCGCTAGCCGCCTTCGCCCTCCGCCAGTCCACCCGCGGATCGATTTGGGCGGAAGCTTTGGTGTTCGCGGCCGGAACGATCGTCGTCTGTTTCGTCGCTTATGCCGCGCTGTTCCTGATCGCCTGGGTACCCGCGCTGATCGGCCGCGATCGAGGGGACGAGCTCGCCCCAGACAACCCGTTCGCCAACCCGTTCGATAACCGCTTCGCCGAGGGGCATCTGCCGCCCCAAGTGGTGCCGCCGCGCGCCCCCTCCGACTGAGTTCGCTGATGGGTCGTCGAGCCGCTTCGTGTTGTTACTTCCCTGAAAATGGTTGCTCTGTCCCTCCCGTCGGTACGCTCAACTCATGAACCTCACCCGTCTCCCATTCCTCGCCCTGTCGCTCGCGTTCGCGTTGAGCTGCCCCGAGTTGAGTTGCCCACTGGCACGCGGGGCGATCGTCCACACCAGCACGCCCGACGGGAATTACATCGCCTACGGCAATTCGTTCGATTCGGTGTTATGGGGCGAAAGGTACAACGCCGCGGGAGCTTTACGGAGCCGCTTTTCGGGAGTCCTGGTGACGCCGAACTGGGTGATCACTTCCGCGCATGCCTTGGAGGAATTGTCGTCCGGCGGCAGCGTCCGCTTCGGGACCGGCTCTCACTTCACCAACGACCGCGGGTTCAACCAGGCCTCCTCGACCTACTACCAGCACCCGACGTTCGATATCAGCACCTTTGTCGGCTATGACCTCGGGCTGGTCTACTTCCCCACCCCCTTTCCCGTCCTGCCGGCGGAGTTTTATCGGGGGCCACTCGTGGCGGGTGATTACAGCGTCGTCGGCTTCGGCCGCACCGGTCCGCCGGGCGTCCCGCCGCTGCCCAACGGCTTTATCCGCGGCGGGATCAACGTGGTGGAGGCCGACTTGATCGATATCCCTTCGCTGCCGGAAATGTTCGGTTACCGATTCGTCGATTCGACCAACCCCAACTTTCGTGAACTCGGCTCGTTGATCCAACCGGGCGATTCGGGTGGCGGCTGGTTCTTTGACGACGGCAATGGGCTGAAGCTGGCCGGAATTTCGTCGAGCGGCTTGCCCAACGACGCCGGCCGGATGGACGATTATGGCAGCATCAGCCTCGCCGCCAAACTCGACTTCCGCTGGATCGACTCGTTCCTCGATCCCGCAACCGTCCCCGAACCCTCCAGCCTCGCGCTGTTGGCCTTGGCGGGAGGCACCGCCTGGCTGAAACGCCGCCGTGGCCCGCGGCGACAGTGCGTCACTGGCACAGGCTTCACGGGTCCCGGCGATGTCACTGAGCCAAGCGATAGCGGGCCCGCAGTCGCAGCGTGATCGCGGCCAACATCGCCGCGACCAAGCCAATTGTCACGACGCCATAGCCGATGACCAAGGGCAGATTGCCGACGTAGGCCGGGCCTTCACCGTCCGGGGTCAGGTTGGCGTCCAATGGCACCGCGAACACCGCCGCGAACGGGCTGGTCACCGTCAGCCAGGCTTCCGCCGGCGCATCGATCTGCAGAATCTTGAACAGCGAAATCGCCGTCATCGGCAGGATGTAGAGCAACAGGATGATCGAGTAGGTGCTGATCAGCGCCACCGAAGTTTTGCGACACAGCGACGAGCAGAACATCGCGATCACGCCGTTGGCGACGCAGACCAGAACCAAGATCGCCAACATCATCCCCATCGCACTGGCGTTCGTCCAATAGCTGTCGACCAGCGGCAGCGCGATCACCCACGGCCACAGCAGGAAGCAGGTCAGTACGAACGCGACCCGCAGCCCGACCAGCAGCTTGCCCCACAGGATCTGCCAACCGGTGACCGGGCTGGTCAACAGCAGATCCAGCGTCTGGCGTTCCCGCTCGTTGCTGATGCTCCCCGCCAGGAACACCGGACCGACCAAGATGTTGAAGACGATCACGTAGGACAGATACCAGCCGCACAGGTGGGGCGAGAAAAACAGCAGCCAGGCCATCAGCGGGATCGCCAGAAAGATGCTGATCTGGATCACCAGCCGCAGCATCAACGTCCCTTGGCTGAAGATCTCGCTGTGGATTTCCTTGTCGTAAATCGGATTGCTACCGTCGGGCATCAGCGTTTGCTTTTTCGGCGGCGCGAACAGCCGATCGGGGAACCGGTCGCGCTGGATCACCAGCCCGATCGCGCGGCGATTCTCGGCGTCGGGATCGAGGACTTCGCGACCTTCGCTGCCGATGTCGGGCGGATAGAGCAACCGCCCAGCCGCATTCCCACAGAGCAGCAAGACCGCCGTGATCGTGTAGGCCGGCACGACCAACAACATCCACTTCAACCGCAGCTCGCCGCTCCCTTCCAGACTGCGCCACATCAGCACACCGACCATCACCAACGGCAGAATGATCAGGTAGCTGACAACCAACGAGGCACTCGATCGCGAGAAGTAGCTGCTGCAGGCGATGCCGATCGCCCCAAACAACAACACCGACAGGATCAACCCCAAGTAGGCCGCCAAAACCTCATAAAAGCTTACGCCCCCCAGCGGCAGGCAGAGGACGATGATCGGCAGCGAGGCCAAGATCAGCATCCCCAAGTGCGTCAACGAAGCGACCATCTTGCCCAGCACGATCGCGACCGGCCGCAGGGGACTGGCGAGCAACATTTCGAAGGTCATCCGTTCCTTTTCACCCGTGATCGCGCCGGCCGCGAAGCTGGGGGCCATCAGCGACGCGATCACGTACTGACCGAGAAAGAACAGATCGACCAAACGCCGCGCCGACGGGGGGCTGGTGGTCAAATCGAGTCGCTCGGCGTCGGGCCAAGCCAACAGCACGACGGCGGCGAGCAAAATCTGATAACCGGCCAACAGCAAGAACGAACGCCCGGTCCGCAGGTTGACCAACAGCTCGCGTTGCAATACCGGGTTTTCGAATAGGTACATCCAGCGTCTCCGACGGCTATTGCGAACGCTTCGCCAAACTTTCCAGATGATCCGCCGACTTGCGGATCTCCGCGGTCACCCCCCCGACCGAATCGACGATCGCGGTGCCGCGAGGAAACGGGTGCATGAAGATCTCGGTCCAACCCTGGAACCGAATCGCCCGCAACGCCTCGACCAACGGGCCGAAATCGAGCGGACCGCGGCCCGGCAACTGCAACAGTTCCATCTCCTTGGGCTGCGCGGTCATCGAGCCATTGCCATGCTGCCAAGCATAGAAGACTTCGATCGCGGCCCCCAAATCGCGGATCAAACGGGCTAGCAATTCCGGATCTTGGGGCAAGTGATAGGGGGCGAGCGCGATCGCCAAATGGGGGCTGGGACGCAACTCGAGCAGCCACCGCAGCGCGTCTGGCGAATCGATCAGATTGTTGGCATGGTTCTCGATCGCGATCCGCACGCCAGTCTCTTCGGCTAACGCGACATGCGGCCGCATCTGCTCGACGAACTTGCCAACCGCCGCCTTGAGCTCCGACCCCGCCAACCCCTTGGGGCCGACGCCGCCCGTCACGATCGTCGGGCAGCCGAGCCGCTGAGCCAACCGCAACTCGTCGGCCAGACCGAAGGGGCCGAGCTTGTACTGCGTAATGCACCCCAGCGTCACCTGATGGGCGGCGAGCAATTCGGCGAAGGCGGCTTCCCCCAGTTCATCCAACTGCTCCCGCTGGTTCCCGTGAACCTTCGGCCACAGGTCGATCGCCGAGGCACCGCAGCGGCGAACTTCCGGCAGGATTTCCTTCAGATCCGCGTAGCCGTACATCGACGACCCGACCAAATAGCGAAACCGAAGGGGTGGGGCGGATTCCGACGGAACGGCCTCGGTTGATGCGACCTCAGTCGGTGCGGCCTTAGCACGTGCGGCCTGCCAGGAGCCGGCCGCGGCAATCGCGGTGGCGGTGACGCCGCGCAGCCAATCGCGGCGTGCGATCCCCGAAACGGGGTGAGCAGCGAAGGGGGTGCGATCGGTTTCGGACATCGGCTCGCCTCGGACGGATCCAGCGGGACAACGGTTCAGATCAAAATTCCGTGAATTCACGAATCGGGGGTATCCGCTTCGATACCGCGATATTATCAAACAGGGCGTGTCGGATGTGCGACCATCGCCGGGCGATACACCGAGCGGTTCCGAAGGTCGTCGTTGCCAAGGCGTTACCCGCGAATCGTCGCGGGGCAGGTTGAGGAGAAAACGATGAGCAGAGTTCGGGTCGATGTCGCAGTGCTGGTCGCGTCGCGTCGGAGGCAAATTTGAATCAGGATTCGTTAACCCGGATCGGCTGGAGGGAATGGATCGGACTGCCTGACTTGGAGATCCGGTCGGTCAAGGCCAAGATCGATTCCGGAGCCCGATCGAGCAGCTTGCATGCATTCTTGATCGAGCCTTTCGAACGGGACGGAGCGTCGTGGGTGCGGTTCGATGTCCATCCTCGCCAGCGAAACGACCGCTTGATTCGACATTG
>DITY01000259.1:12561-15113 GCA_002422955.1 Planctomycetaceae bacterium UBA6172 | reverse complement strand
CAGGTTCTGACCGGCTGGCTGCGAAAACTGCTCGCCCGCAATCTGATCGATGCCCTGCGTTGGCACTTCGCACTCAAGCGAGACGTCCGCCGCGAGCGCGCGATGGCGACTGTCGGTGAGGCTTCGTCCCTGCGGCCGCTGGACACGCTGGCGGCGAACCACTCGTCCCCCAGTCGACGGCTGATCCGCGCGGAATCGTTTGACGACGTCTGCCGGGCCTTGGGCGATTTGCCAGACGATCAGCGGCAAGTACTCGAACTGCATTATCTGGAAGGGCTATCGCTCCAACAGCTCTCCCAGCGGTTGGACCGCAGTCCCAGTGCGATCGCCGGACTGCTCTTCCGAGGGATGAGAACGCTCCGTGGCCGTTTCGCCGCAGGAGTCTGAGTGATGTCGAGCTCGCCTCCCCCCGCCGCTCCTGCCGATGGCGAGTTCAACCGACTGCTGGCCGAGTACTGGGCGGCGATCGAGAATGGCCAGACGCCCGACCAGGCCGAGTGGCTGGCCCGCTATCCGGAGTACGCGACGGAATTGGGCGAGTTCTTTTCCGACTGGAATCGGTTGCACGCGATGGCGGCTCTTTCGCCAGCGAAAGGGGTAGCGGAAGCCGTGGACCAGTCTGGGTTGCTAGCGGAGACGGGGTCGCTGAGCACAGCGGCGGTGGACGATCTACGATTGTCGATGATCGGCCGTCAGTTCGGGAGTTACGAGCTGCTGTCGGAGCTGGGCCAAGGCGGGATGGGGGTGGTCTATCAAGCGCGGCAGCGCCGGCCGGAGCGGCTGGTCGCCTTGAAAATGCTGCGGCCCGGGCAACTCCGCTCGGCGGCCGACGTGCTGCGTTTCAAGGAAGAGGCCGAGACGGTCGCGAGACTGGACCATCCCCACATCGTGCCGTTGTACGAAGTGGGCGAGTACCAGGGGGTCTGCTTCTACACGATGAAATGGCTGCCCGGCGGCAATCTTGCGAAACTGGTGCCACAGCTCGTCAAGGATCCCAAAGCCGCTGCCAGAATGCTGGTGCCGATCGCGCGGGCGGTCCATCACGCCCACAGCCGCGGTATCTTGCACCGCGATCTGAAACCTTCCAACATCCTGCTGGATGCAGCCCGGCAGCCGCATGTCGCCGACTTCGGACTGGCGCGGCGGATCGATGTCGATCTGGAACTGACACGGACGGGCGAACTGATCGGCTCGCCGCCGTACATGGCCCCCGAGCAAGCCCTCGGCGGCAAGCAAGAGGCGTCCGTTGCGACCGACATCTACGGACTGGGGGCGATTCTGTACGCCCTGCTGACCGGGTCGGCACCGGCCAGGGGATCGACGGTGGCCGAGACGCTGCGGCGAATTCAAGAGCAGGAACCGCCAACGCCGCGATCGCGGAACGCACGGGTTGCCGAAGACCTCGAGACCATCTGCCTGAAGGCCTTGAAGCGGCGGCCTAGCCAGCGTTACGCGACCGCCGAGTGTTTCGCCGAAGATCTGGAGCGATACCTGGAGGGGCGACCGATCCTGGCCCGCCCGACCAGCCACTGGGAGCGGAGTGGGCTGTGGCTGAGGCGGAATCCGGTGTTGGCGGCGCTGCTGACGAGCGGGTTCATCATTGCCCTGCTGCTGATGGTCGGGCTCGGCCTGCACAACTCGCGTTTGCGGTCCATGAATGATCAGCTGCGGCAGTCCAATCGCGAAACGAATCTCCTGCTATACGTGTCCGACATGTCGTTGGCCGCGCAGGCAGCTCAGACCGGTGACACGCGACAAGTGCGCGAACTGCTCGAGCGGCATCAGTCGGGGCCGGGCAAGGAGGACCTCCGAGGTTTCGAATGGCATCACCTCCGGCAACTCAACCAGGCCGAGCAGCGAGAGCTCGAGGTGCTCCCCACGTCGCTGTATTTCGTCTGCTATTCGGAGGATGGCCGCCTGCTGGTTACCGCCGGGCAGGATGCGACCCTGCGGTTCTACGACGCCCGATCGGGCGAGCTCCAAGGGACGCTGCCGACGGGGCAAGGGGAGGTTAATGGAGTAGCCTTCATCGCCGGCCAGCAACGTCTCGCCTCCGCCGGCGACGACGGCAGCGTGAGGATCTGGGACTTGGCCACCCGCCAAGAAGTGTTGAAGATCCCGGCCCACACGACACGCGCCTACCAGGTGGCGGTGGTGCCGAGCCTGAACCTGCTGGTCACCTGCGGAGATGATCCGGTGGTGCGGCTCTGGGACCTGAAGGACGGTCACTCACGCGGTCAACTGGAAGGACATGTCAAGGCGGTGGAAGCGATCGCGTTATCGCCGGATGGCCGACATCTCGCGTCGGCATCCAGTGACAAGACAATCCGAATTTGGGATTTGGAATCACGGACACTGAGCCGGACGTTGAGCGGGCATGAGGGCCGGCTGACCAGCGTGGCCTATTCGGGCGATGGCAAGTGGTTGGCCACCGCGTCGCTGGATAAGACCGTCCGAGTCTGGAACGTCGAATCGGGCGAAACGGTGTTCACGTTGAATAGCTTGGACGCGGTACAGAGCCTGGCCTTTTCGCCCGTTGGGCGGGAATTGGC
>DITY01000259.1:0-12517 GCA_002422955.1 Planctomycetaceae bacterium UBA6172 | reverse complement strand
CCAGGGCGGCCAGCTGATCGTTTCGCAGCGACCGCGGGGGCATCTGCAACGGGTTATCCGCCCTGCTCCCGGTTTCTATGAGGCGGCCTGGGTGCCAGGACGAAATTGGCTCGCGACCGCCGGCCCCAATGAGGTCGCGTTGCATGACGTCGCCACCCGCCAAGTGGTCACGTGGTGGGAGTTCGAAGACGAGTGCGCGGCGCTCGCCGTGTCGGCCAGCGGTGACCAGTTGGCCGCGCTCGATGCGCGAGGCGAAGTACGCATTTGGGAACTGCCGCCTGCCCCTGCCGGATCGCCCGCCGCGTCGTTCGCGGGGGGTAGCCAGGAGCCAACGCGCAGCTGGAACGTCGGCCATCCTGTGCAGGGACGGTGCCAGGCCGGGTTCTCACCCGACGGGACGACGTTGGTGATCGCCGCCCGTCAGCAGGACCGTATCGACCGGTTCGATGTGGCCACCGGCCGGTCGCTGGGGCCACTGACGGTGCTGAACTGCTTTCGACTCGAGTTTTCCCAGGATGGACGATTCCTGGCGGTCTCCTCCGGAGATAACATTCAAATCAGGAATGTGGTTTCCGGAAAAATCGAGCGTGCCTGGAAGGGCCATGCCAGCACGATCAACGCGCTCGCCTACAGCCCGGATGGCCGCTACCTCGCCTCGGGCAGCAATGACCGGCTGATCAAGGTGTGGGACACCGCGACCGGCGCCGAACTCCATTCGCTCGCCGGCCACCGTGGGGATGTGACGGGAGTTGCGTATTCGGCGGATGGCCGGTCGCTGGTCAGCTGCGGTCACGATGGCGCGATTCAGCTCTGGCACATGGCAACCGGCCGTCCGCTCTACCAACTCGATCAGTTGCCGCAGAAAGCCTTGGGATTGCTGTGGTCGCCGGATCGTTCGCATCTGATGGTCACGCTCGAAGAGGAGCACTGGGAACTGCTGTTGTACGACACCCGCCAAACGCCGCTAAAGGACGCCGATGCGAGCGGGCCTCCCCCCGTAACCCTACCGTTCATCGCTCCTGGTCCGGCAAATGGCCCCCTCACCGCGTCCGGCCCCTTCGAGTTCACCAGCCGATTTATGGTTGGTACCATCCGGCCGAACCATCGCACCATCCGGCCGATCCAATCATGCTGTCAGGTCCGATTTCACCTCGATAGAATCGAAGTCAATCCATTCCCCTCCGTCCCATGGAGAATCTCCCGATGCGGTGGACCCAGTGCAGCGTCGTTCTCGCTCTGTTCGCATTGAACATGATCGGTACCGTGGGCCGAGCCCAGCAGGTGACCGTCACGGAGAACATCACCTACGGCACAGGGGGTGAGACCGAGTTGAAGCTCGATCTGGCTCGCCCCACGGGTGACGGACCCTTCCCCGCGATCGTGTTCATTCACGGGGGCGGTTATTACCAGGGAACTCGCCAGGCTTACACGGAAGCGATCCGAGAGGCGGCCAAACGGGGATATGTGGCGGCGACCATCAGCTATCGACTGATGCAATTCGATGCGGACAAGAAGGAAACGGCCACGGCGGAACCGATCTTTCCGGCCCAGATTCAGGATGCGAAGGCCGCGATTCGGTGGCTACGAGCGAATGCCGACAAGTACCGAGTCGATCCCGACCGAATTGGCGTGACGGGCGCTTCGGCTGGCGGCCATCTGTCGTTGCTCATCGGACTGACAGGCGCCGATCCCGACTTCGAAGGTGACGGGGGGAATCCCGAACGGTCCAGCCGAGTGCAAGCGGTTGTCAATTTTTTCGGCCCCACCGATGCGGCGACCTGTTATCAGGAAAGCGTCATGCCTTGGATCTTCCGCTTATTCATGGGCGGGACACCGGGCGAAGTTCCTGAAACGTACAAGACCGCCAGTCCGATCACCCACGTCAGCAGCGACGATCCGCCCGTGCTGACGCTGCACGGAGATCAGGATGTTCTCGTGCCCATCTCTCAAGCCAAGAAGCTGGATGAGAAGATGAAACAGGCGGGCGCGAATCACACGTTGATGGTATTGCCGGGACAGGGCCATGATTTTGTCGGGGAAGACCAGCAAAAAGCGATGCGGGCGATGTGGGCTTTCTTCGATCGACACTTGAAGCCGCGCTAGCCACGATCTGACCCGCGGCGGCGACAGAATGACGATGCGGTCTCCTACGTGGCGTTACAATATCTATCTCTGTGCAGAAGGATTCACACTTCACACCACAGCCCAAGATCGAACAGGTATTGTTGCGGCGGGGTCGACAGCAGCCATCCATAACAAGATCCAAGTACGAACGATTTTCTCATCGCTGGTGGCATCGGTATAACTCGCTCGGTCGTCAGATTTGAAAGTCTACCAGGTTGGCGAAACGCCCACCATTACGGTTTCGTGAGACGGGGGGCGGAGTGGCCTTGCTCACGAATGTTCTGCATCCGTACCTGAAGTTCGGCGACGCGATCGGGATTTTTTGTGGCAAGGTTGGTTTTTTGCCCGAGGTCGCTCGCCAAGTCATAGAGTTCCACCGGTGCCTGATCGTCAGGCTGATAGCCATGGCGTTTTTCCCACCCCGCGTTCGCCCCCGAGACGTATCCATTCTGGGCGTCAATCAGCAGCCACTTGCCGTCGCGTATCGCGTACTGATCCGCCTGGGTGTTGTGGATGTGAGTGCTGCGCACGGATTGGACCTCGCCTTTGAGGAGGGGTAGGAGATCGTGGGAATCCTCGGCGGCATTGTCAGGAAGCTCGTAACCGAGGGCGGCGGCAAGGGTGCCCATGAAATCGATCTGCGAAACCAGGGCGTCGCAGACGACGCCTGCCTTGGTGACGCCGGGCCACTTGATGATTGTCGGCACGCGATGGCCGCCCTCGTAGATGTCGCGTTTCAGGCCGCGCAGCGGATGAGACGACCAATGGCCGGTTTTTTTGTCCCGCTCGTAAGCGTATTTCTCGGGGCCGTTGTCAGCGGAGAAGATGATGATCGTGTTGTCCGCCTGACCGGAATCCTCCAACGCCTGGAGCAGCTGGCCGATCGAGTGGTCGGTCTCAAAAACGAAGTCGCCGTAAGGGCCGGCTGTCGACTTGCCGTCGAATTCGTCGTTCGGAATGATGGGCGCGTGAGGTGAGGGATAAGCGAAGTAGAGGAAGAAAGGCTTCTCAGAGTCCTGTTGAGCATGGATGTATTGGACGCCGCGCCGGGTGGTCTCGGGGATGTTCTGATACGGATCCCATCCGGTGACCATGGGGCCGGGGCGGCATTCCCAGTTGCCTTCCTTGATGGCCTTCCATTTCTTGGTGTCCATCATCGTGTCCGGAGCCTTGACCACCTTGTCGTTCTCGATCCAGCAATAGGGCGGGAAATTGATGACCGTGTCGCCGAAGTAATAGTCGAACCCGTGTGCGAGTGGACCGTCGGGAATGGGCTTCGACCAATCGAAGTCTTCGGGTGAGATCCCCCCACCTTTGGCCCCGGGTTTGCGGATGGCGTTCCAGTCCCAGCCAAGATGCCATTTGCCGATGGCGGCGGTGGTGTATCCCTGGGCCTGAAGCATTTCGGGGAGGGTGAGGCGTTCGGGTTCAAATACCGACTGGCCGAAGGCGTTGACGATGCCGTGGAAGTCGCGCCAGTGATGGCGGCCGGTGAGCATCGCATAGCGTGAGGGAGTGCAGATGCCCGATGAACTGTGGGCGTCCGTGAAACGCATCCCCTGCGAGGCGAGCTTGTCAAGATTGGGCGTGGGGATATTGGATTTCGGATTGTAGCAACCGAGATCGCCGTAACCGAGATCGTCGGCGTACAGGATGACGATGTTGGGTGGAGAATCCGCGCCCCGCACGGTCGAGACGATGGATAGCAGCAACATCAAGGCTTTCAGAGATTGCATGGGTAATGTCGTGTTTCGGTTTTTCAGGAATGCCATGGTGTCGTGTTTTCAGCGTTCACCGAGGTGCTTCATGATCCGGGTTTTTGCCATGCGGGCCGTGCTTCGGCCTCAATGGCGGCGTCCAGTTCGAGCATGCGCCGGCGCAGACGTGTGATGAGTTCCGGTTTCTCTGCCGCAAGATTATGACGCTCGCCGAGATCCTCGGCCAGGTTGAAGAGCAAGACCTCGGACTGGGCGGCGCGGTCCGACTCACTTTTGGATTCCGGGGATTTTACCAGCAGCTTCCAATCGCCCTCGCGGATACCTTCGATTTGGCCGTTCCTGGCGTAATAAAGGAATTCGTCACGCGGGGACTTGGCGGCACCCTCCAGCAGCCTGGAGATGTCCACGCCATCGATGGCGCGGTCGGCGGGAAGATCGGTGCCGGTGACGGCGGCGATCGTCGGCAGCAGGTCGATGGTCGAGGCGAGCGCACCGCACTCGGTACCCGCCGGGATGCGGCCGGGCGCCCACATGATGCAGGGCACGCGTTGGCCCCCCTCGAAGGTGGACATTTTGCCGTCGCGCAGCGGGCCGGCGGAGCCGCCGTGATGTTTGAACGTGAGCCAAGGGCCGTTGTCGGTGGTGAAGATGATATACGTGTTTCCGGCGAGGTCGAGGTTGCGGAGAGTTTCGACGACGCGACCGACTTCGCTGTCGAGGTGCTCGATGGTGTTGATGTAGGCGCGGTTGGGGTCGGGGTCGCGGACGTCGTCGGGCACGTAAAGGGGAATGTGGGGCATCGAGTAGGGCAGATAGAGAAAGAACGGGCGGCTCTGGTTTTCCCGGATGAAGGCGACGGCTCGGTCGGTACAGCGGCGGGTGATCGTGCGCTGGTCAACCGGAAGCTCGACGATCTGCTCGTTTTCGATCAGCGGTGTGTTCCACTTCGTCAGGGTCGATTCCGAGTCAATCCAAAGGGCGTCCATCCCTTTGTGGCCGCCCATGGGCTTGCCACTGTTGTCGGGATGATTCATGTCGTTCGAGTAGGGAATGCCGTAGTAGGTATCGAAGCCGAGTTGTCGCGGGAGTGTTTCGCGATGGTGGCCGAGGTGCCACTTGCCGAAGCAGGCGGTGGTGTAGCCTTGCCGTTTGAGGTGGTCGGCGATGGTGTGTTCGTCCGGGTGAAGGCCGGTTGTCGATTGGGGAAAGAGCACACCACGGTGCATGCCGACGCGCTTCGGGTAGCATCCGGTCAGTAATGCCGCTCGCGACGGCGTGCATACCGACGAGGCGGACATGAAGCTGGTGAACCTCCGTCCCTCCCTGGCGAGCCGGTCGAGGTTAGGCGTGCGGATGGTGGTCGAGCCGAAAGAACCGAGGTCGCCATAGCCCTGGTCGTCGGTGAAAATGAGGACGAAGTTTGGCTTCTTCTCTTCGGCCGCGGGCTCCGCCTGCAATGAGGCGGCGAAAAGACAAAGCCAAAGGGCGGACAAGATGATGTGGAGCTTCATGGTGTGGCAGCAATGGGCCATGGCAGTGCTTTTCATTTCTCGTCGGCTTTAGATTTTGGTTTGAAATCCGGCACCCTATCTTCGTGTCCTTGATTGGGAATCACCGCTCCGCAACGGCCCTGCTGCATGGAGAGAAACAGCGAGGCGTAGGTCTTCGCGGGATTCAAATGCACCGTCGTGCCGTTGATTTCCCAAAGCATATCGCCCTTGGCCCGCTACTCGTATTTGTCTTTTGCCCTGGAGACGCAGGTGAGTTGGCCGTCCGGATAGTCGATTTAGATACTCGATTTTTGTTATCCCATGCCGATGCCTGGAACGACTCAAATTCATTGTAGTCGGCTGCCCGGCCCATTGGGGTGCCAATGGGTGCCCCGTTGTCCTCGAGCTCGAGCGGCGGCCGTTCCTCTCCTTGATTTCCCGGAATTTGCGGCCGGGCCAGATGTAGGCATTCGTATAGATTTGGTAGTGGCGGGGCCGGTCGGCGTCGCTCCGGGTTCTCATTTTCCGCCCAGATCACCTCCTGATCGCTGGCAAAGACGCGGCGGGGTCGACGCCCGGCACGGCAGATGTCGCGGCCGGCCCTGAAATTCATGCGATTTCGCCGTGCGATCTTTTTGTATCGCGAGTTCTATCGCGAGTTTTGTCGCAATCTTAACGAGCGATTCTTACCGCTTGCTGTAAAAATAGCCCAACAAACGTCTGGCTTAAGATCACCAACGCATGCCGCCAAGCAAATTCACCTAGGAAATCAATTGATGCCCGCCCCGAATGCATCTCGGCCTCGAGTTCGATTAACTGGGCGCCATCTTCGATTCGCTTGGTCGCTGATGGTCGTCAGTTTGCTGCCCGGATCGATCGGCTCTGCCTTGGCGGACACGGTGGCGGCCGGGTTGTGCGTCCAGTTGGGTGACGTGGCAATGGAGGAAACGCTGAGGCTCGCCCCACGCTATGTCGTTCACCGGCTGGATCGCGACGCGAAGCGAGTTCAGGTTTGTCGAGAAGAGCTGACTGAACTCGGTCTGTATGGCCGTGTTACGGTGGATCACTGGCCCGCTCAGCTTCTGCCCCATGTCGATAACTTGGCGAACTTAGTGATCGTCGGCGCCGATTTCGAGATCGAAGAAACCGAGTTGCGACGGATTGCCGTTCCAGGTGGCCTCGTGATTCGACACTCCTCCGAGGGTCAACAGACTTGGCAAAAGCCGATTCCCGACGGTACCGACCAGTGGACGCATCAATGGCGAGGTCCGAGCGGTAGTGTGTCAAACGCCGACAAATCGGTCGGCGTACCGACCGGGATCCAGTGGATCCAAGGCCCGCTGTTTGCCATGGCCAACCGCAAGTCCAGCACGCAAAGCCTCGTTTCCGCCAATGGCAGGAATTTTTACGTCACGCAAAACGTTGCCGAAAATCTGAGGCCAGAACCTTCCAGCGAGG
This sequence comes from Planctomycetaceae bacterium UBA6172, assembly GCA_002422955.1. Classification (GTDB taxonomy): domain Bacteria; phylum Planctomycetota; class Planctomycetia; order Pirellulales; family Pirellulaceae; genus UBA6163. Next base: position 5,727 of record DITY01000259.1, on the reverse strand, counting down.
AGATGCCACAGTGGTTAGTCGCCCGGGATTCGTATAACGGCATGATGTTGTGGAAACGCCCTTGGGTCGGTCCGTTCGTTAGTGGCGACGGTGAAACCAATCCCCGAATGGTGGCCGGTGGCGATCGACTGTGGGTCGCCGGCCAATCAGCGGTGTTGGAGCTCGACGCCTCGAACGGTGAACAACTCAGCGTCTATTCGATGACCGCCCCGCCGTCCAAGCTGCTCTCCCAAGAAGGCTTGCTGGTCGCCGAATCCTCCACCGGAATCGCCGGGTTTCGTGACGGCGTGAAAGCTTGGGATTTCGCAAAACCCAACCTTTACGGAACCGTCGGATCATCGGGCCGGCTATTCGCCCTCATCGCTGAACGCGGGGAGCAGGGCGTCTTTTCCAATCGTATCATCGCGATCGATCCGTCGACCGGGCATCAAGTTTGGGAAGTCGATACCAGTCCCTGGACGCAGTCGCGACGACTACAAATCACATTTGCCGAAGACGGATACCTAGCAGTCCAATCGCACGGCTACTTTCACGTCTTCTCACAGGACGACGGCGCACACCTCTGGAGCCGGACGACCGACGCAAGACCAGGCAAGGACTATTCGGATGAACGGTACGTTGGCCACCTCTACCAAAACGGCCTGGTCTGGCTGATGGATGAAAACTCCCCCCGAACGCGCGAAGGTCAGGGCGTTTGGCTAGGGCTCGATCCGAGGACAGGCAAGCAAAATCGCATTTTGGAAACGGCCGGATTTTGGCCTCGCACGGCCGCACCGGCCAAGATGGGCTGCCAACTGATCATTGCCAACGAACGTTATATCATGATCCCAAGGCAGGCCACGTTTATCGATTTCGAGACGGGCGATAAGCATGATTTCAAGTTCATTCGCGGTGGTTGTGGGCTCGGCTTTGTCCCCGCCAACGGACTGATCTACACGCATCCGCACGCTTGTGGATGCTTCTCCGAGGCGGTCCGTGGTTTCATCGCAGTCCACTCGCGTGGAATCCCGACGGCTGACGACATCGAGCAGGCGGGACCGCGTCGGGTGCTCGGGCCCCACGTCACCGAACGCTCGGCCGCCACGAACCGCTCCTCAACAGGCGACACGGATTGGCCGACTCATCGCCACGATTCAAGTCGCAGCGGTGCGACCACGCATCCCATTCCCACAGCGCCTCAGGTGCTCTGGTCGGCAAGCGTTACGTTGGCGAGTAAGAACGTCGAAAGTGAAGAATGGCGACTTCGGGTTGGCCCGCGAGTGACGGCGCCCGTTGTTGTCGGCGAGACGGCCTATGTCGCGGATGTTCAAGGACATCGGGTCGTCGCGCTGGATGCCAACAACGGTTCGCAAAGGTGGGCATTCACGAGCGGCTCGCGAATCGATTCACCGCCAACCATTCATGACGGTAAATGCTATTTCGGTTCGCGCGACGGTTACGCCTACTGTCTAGCCGCGGACTCCGGCGAATTGCTGTGGAGGTATCGCGTGGCGCCGATCGATCAACGGATCATGGTGCATGGCCAACTCGAGTCCACGTGGCCGGTTTCCGGTAGCTTGTTGGTTCAGAACGGCTTTGTCTTCGCATCGGCTGGTCGCGCCCCAGACGCCGACGGAGGAATCACCGTCGTGGCGCTCGATCCGAATGACGGGACACTCCGTTGGAACACAACGGTCAAAGATGACATTTTCGGTCTCAGTGACCTGTTGGTCGGCGATGGAGAAAATATCTTTCTGTCCAATTTGCGACTCGATCCAACCACCGGTGCCAGCGAGCTGCTTGACAGCAACAGCACGGTCCATTTGCGAGGCGGCAAAATGGGACTTTTGGAAGCGTCATGGACCGATGTTGATCTCGCCCTTCGCAAAGAAATGCATGATTGGAATGCGTTCGGAACCACCGGACAACTCCTGTCGTTCGTCCCCTCATCCGCGGAACCTGGTCGAGCCGCTTTCGACGTGAACGGGTTCCGCCTGTCCGAATCGGGGCAAGCCGAGTTGTTCTCATCGGCGGCGGGGTGGCAAAAACCGCTCGACCAGCCGAAGCAGATTCATGCGATGGTCATTGCCGGAGATTCGCTGGTCGTAGCCGGGGCGAATCGGCGAGACGATACGACGGGTTCCCTGATGGTGATTTCTCGCACGGACGGAAAAACGTTGTCCGAGACACAGCTGTCCAGCACGCCCGTATTCGACGGAATGGCCGTCGCCCAAAATCGAATCTTTGTTTCGGTGCAGTCCGGCGAGGTGGTTTGCCTGGGAGAATAGCAGGGTTCGACCAGTACCATGGTCCGAGCCGTCTGCCGCGCCATCGCGCGGCTGGCAATGCATCGTTGTCAGTTCGCGGCGGGGCGGCTCCGGCCGGCGGCGATCAGTTCCGCGAGGCGAGTTTTCATCCGCTCTCCGATTTGCGGGTGCTGTTCCATGACATCTTGTTGCTCGCCGGGATCGTGGGCGAGATCGAACAGTTGGAACTGGGGGACGGGAGTGTTCCGCAGGGGCTCCTCGACGACCCGGTTGCGAGTCTGCTTCGAATCGTGTCGCAGCAACTTCCAGTCGCCGACGCGGAAGCCGTAATTGCCCCCTTGGCCGTTGTCTTGCTGAATCAGATGCTCCCGCCCCGCCGCGCCCGATTCGCCGAGCAAGGCCGGCAGCAGGTTGAAGCTATCGAGACACGCCGTCTCCGGCAGATCGACACCGGTCAGCGCGGCGAAGCTCGACGCCAGGTCGATCGTGCAGACGACTTCGTCGGAGGAAGCCCCCGGCGCGATTCGCCCTTTCCAGCGGGTGATGAACGGCGTTCGCGTACCCCCTTCGTATACGCTGTATTTTCCGCCGCTGAAAGGTCCGGCGGCGCGGTGGTCGGCCAGCTTTTCCAGAGCGTCGTCCTGGTAGCCGTCATCCATCACCGGGCCGTTGTCGGAGCAGAGGACGACCAGCGTCCGCTCCGCAAGATTGAGTCGGTCGAGGGTCTTCATCAGTTCCCCGACGCACCAGTCGAACTGGAGGATCGAATCGGACCGGTAGCCCAGTGGCGTGGCACCCTGAAACCGTTCGTGCGGCATCCGCGGCACGTGAAGGTCATGAGAGGAGAAAAACAAGAAGAACGGTTGCTCCTGATGGGCCTCGATCCATGCGGCCGATTTCTCCACCCACTTGTCGGCCAGGTCCTCGTCGCGGAACCGGGCCGCGTTTCCGCCCGTGTAAAAGCCGATGCGGCTGATGCCGTTGTGGATCGTCCCATTGTGTCCTTGCGACCAGTCCATCTTGAGCGTGTGACGGTGGCTGATCCCGGTGGGATGATCGTCACTCGGCTTCTGGTTCCCAACCCACAGCGGGTCTTGCGGATCGAGATTCAGGACCCGCTGGTTCTCCACGAAGACCTGTGGCACGCGGTCGTTCGTCGTCGGCAGCAGGAAGTTGGAATCGAACCCGAGTTCTCGCGGGCCCGGCTTGAGCTCGCCGTTCCAATCAGGCCCCTGCCCCGTTTCGCCCAGGCCCAGGTGCCATTTGCCGATCACCGTCGTGGCATACCCGGCCTGCCGCAGCAGATCGGCTAGGGTCACCGTGTCGGGCGGGATGATCAGCGGGCTATTCGGCGGAGCGATCCCCGTCCCTTGGCGGCGGAAGGCGTAGCTGCCGGTCAAGAGGGAGTACCGCGTCGGCGTGCAGGTCGACGCCGAACAATAGCCGCTGGTGAACCGCAGTCCCTCGGCCGCCAGTCGGTCGATGTGGGGTGTCTGAAAACGCTTCGCGCCGTAACAGGAGAGATCGCCATAGCCAAGGTCGTCGGCCAGGATCAGCACGATGTTCGGCCGCTCAGGGCCAGGCGACGCATCGCCGCCAAGAATCGTCCCTGGAGACGCCCAGGGAAACGCCGCGGCGACGGCAACTATCAACAGCGACAAGTGCTTCACAGGACCGTCCAACATTGCGGTGAGAAGGAAGGCAAGCGGAGTGACCTCCTGGAAAGATTGTCCGGAATTCTCGGGGTGCTTGCTAGTACTCGATCAGCCGGTCTCGAATCGTCCCAGCGACCATCGACGACTCCCCCTGGTCTTGCTGCGAGTTTCGCACCGCCGGCGGACGACCTGAAAGACCGCACTGGCGCGACAAACCCGGCCGCCCTGGACCAACTCTTTGGGGTCTCCACCATTAGGAGAGAACGCCGCCCGCTCGGAGTTGACCTTGGAACTGGCTATTGTTCCTGAATGGCACTCCGCGAACCTCTTCGATGATCAACTGACAGATTGGAGCCCCAGGGACCAAGGCGATATCGCAAGGCCCTAAATTGATGAGTTCAAGGGTAATGGTTCCCGCGAACCCTGAGTGGATGGTGGGGGCGGTGAAGTGAACCAGCAGCCCACATCTCGCATACGAGCTCTTGCCCTCGACGCGAGCTGCCAGGCATGTCCCTTCGGAAACGATCGGCAATTCAACTCGCTCTAGCGTTTTTCCGAGGACCAAATGATTGGGTTTGAGAAGATAGGGTTGCTCGGTGGTAATCCTGCGTTGCTCCGAGTTTGGCCCAAACAACTTCGCGAAGCCACCTCTTGTTAAATTGATATTGAGTGCAAGATCGTCCCGGAAATAGGAGATCTCGTCACCCAATCTCAAATCGACCGATGTCGTTTGATAGGGACAATTCGAGTCCTTATCCGTGGTGGGAAGTCTCGGAAGCGGCTCGGGTTGTATTACCAGCCGTTTGTCATCTAAGGCGCGGTGAATCTCGATATTAGAAAGAATCATTCCTCGCTGATGTCCTTCGCATTCACATAAACAATATCTCGCTCGGGTGAAGGCAGGATGGCAATCATGGAGCCATCTCTGCGCACAACCGCGACGCGAACTTTGCCGACTGCCCCGGCGCCACCTCTTACCGCGTTGCTATCAACAAATACCGATTTTTGCCATTTGCCGTTGGCAGGATAAGTAACGGCCAGCTCATCGCTAAACATTCCTTTGTCAATTCTGCATTCCAACCAACGCTCTTCGGCTTGTGACGGTTCAATGATGGTTGACATAGCCGGTTCCTTAACGGTCCTTGTTGTTTCCCCCGAGACATTTCGGGAGGTTAACCGCCTTTCGAGAGGGATTCAATCGGGATCGCGATTTCGCGATTTTCCTTTGGCTCGCATTCGTCGGGCAATTTGCTCATTCTACCCAAACTGACGCTGCGTCTGTTCTCTCCGCAATCTGCCGGTCAAAAAGGGTGCCGCGTCGGTGCCGGCCTACCAACTCTTCCATGCCAGCGGCGTTGCCGCGTTGGGCGAGCCATTCGAGCAGGCCGAACAATCGTGATTCGCCCCGTAGCAGGAGAGGTCGCCGAAGCCAAGGTCGTCATCCGGGGACAAGACGATGTTCGGCCGTTTGTTGCCCCGCGATGCACCGCCGGCAGATGGACCCGACCGAAAGGCCGCACTCGCGCGACGAATCAGGCCGCCCTGGACCAACTTCTTGAGGTACGGCACGTCGAGCGATCCATTTTCCAGAAAGGATTCGATCGCTATCCGGCCCATTCGAACGTTGTTTTCAAATGATTGAATTGATCAAAACGCACCAGCTTTTCGTACTGCAATCTGCCAACGACGATCCCCGGATCAACTTCGATCTCGTCCGCAAACTCGCGGATCAGTTTTTCTGTCTTGAGTGAAGCGAGGCGGCCAAGGTGTTTCGCGGGAATGAGTGTCGTTCGGGCGAAATCGTTTGCGAAGCGTTCACGCGGGTC
>DITY01000270.1:1559-7288 GCA_002422955.1 Planctomycetaceae bacterium UBA6172 | reverse complement strand
ACTCTTGGCGAGTTTCGCTACTTAAGATTCGGGTTGGGACGTAGCGGAAGTCGCAGAGACTTTCGGTCCTTTCCGGTGCGGCCGAAACTCTTGGCGAGTTCCGCTACCTTAAAAATTTGCTGTCCTAGACCGGTACCCTCGCGGATCCTGGTCAACGCAGCCTTCTGTCAATGAAGACCGATGCCGTATTGGAGTCTTTGCCGCGGTCAGGTGCTGTCGTCGATTCCGTGCACGAGCACCGCTTCGCTGAGCCCAAGCCCGATCTTGCGAGCCCCAGCAAAAACGGTTGCCGGCGACGAGCGTTGGACCGACGCCGACGTTAACCGGGATGGCATGCCATCCACCAGCTCCACCTCCGGCAGGCGTGGCGCGGCGGTCCCGCCGCAAGCCGCCGTGAAATCGCTCGCTCGAAAGAAATGTGTAAATTTTTTTTGACAGTTAAGGTGCTCTTTTCTGCTGCTAGCATCACCTTTGCGGCGAGGCCAACTGCCTTGTTTATCTGACCGTCTTTTCGTCGCCCGCGCGAGTATGAAGTCTTGGTTGTCGGATGACGAAACTCTGTTTAATCTCCGATTGGGCACGCGTTGCTAACGGCCGTTTTGTGAAACGAGTCGTGAGTGAGCAACGCGAGGCAAGGACGTGAGACGCCAAATTGCGATCGGATCGAGTTTTGAGTTGGGCTGATACCGCGCTCGGTTAGACCTGGGTGTTCGGTCGGATCTGGCCTGAGGACTTCGAAGCTCGACCCGTTCGGGGAGAACGAGAGGTTCCGTAACACGATCTATAACCGGGTCCGGGCAGCTCATGAAGTTCTTTGCCGCTTCGCTAGGTCGACTTCGCAAATCACCTCTGCTTGGCGATGACTCCGCGGACCGGATCCCAGTTCTTTCGGCCAGCAATCAACTCGCTGCGAACAGGTCCGATTCCACCATCTCGGGCTCGGCCGAGGTTAACCCGAACAGGCTGGTTACTTCGCTGACGGTGAATCGGCTTCAAAATGGTACGGTCGTTGAACTCACCGCTCCCGATCCTCACCAGCCCAGCTTTTCTTTCCCCTTCGCGACCCGGTTGATCGAGTTGCTCGACGAAGAGCGTCCCGAGGTCCTGTACGTCGATCTGGCGAAATATTCCCGGCTCAGCAGCGAGATGCTCAATCAGCTGATCCAGGTCAATTGCCACGCCCGTTCCAACGGGGCGCGACTGGTCATCAGCAGCCTCAGCCGACCATTGGTCGACGTCTTCCGCCTGACCCGTCTGGACCGCTTGTTCGAACTCTCGGCGTCGACCGATGGTGAATCGTTGGCCTAACCGAGTCGTTGGCCTGGACAACGTCCCTCGGATCACCAATCGGCGGCGGAGAGCAACTCTCCGTCCGCGCGGTTTCCCAGCAGCTTGAAAACCTCGGGCTTGATCGACTCGGACAGGAACCGCACCGATCCGTCGGCGATGGCGAAGTTGGCCCCGCCAGGGTGATAGCTCGCGAACCCGCCGACGCCCATGCCGCCCACCGGATAGGGACTCTCGGCTCCCATCGGATTGCCCAGCACCTGTTGACGCAGCGCCCGATCGGCATTCAGCGCGCTGGTATTCCTCAGCGTCGCGCGAGTACCCGACACCCAGCCCAGGTCAGACCCCAGCGGTAGGATTTCGCCGAACAGAATCGTGTTCGAGCTGCCATCGGTGATCCCGGCGAAGCTGACGCGACTGTTCAGGTACAACAAGCCGTTGTTGTCCTGGTCGATCGGACTTTCCGTATCGTGATGGCACCCCGCATAACTCCCCTGCCCGACCCCTCCAACCGTGTCGAAGGGCAAGAAATCGGATGGGCAGAGGAGGGTCCTGATCAACAGCTCGCGGATCTGCCGATTCTCCGGCGCGTAAGTCCCCTTCTCGATGTCAAATTTGGAATACAGGGCCTGCTGCTCCAGGTACGGCATCAGCTGAATCGTCCAACTGACGTGCTGGCCAATTTCCTCGTTGCGAATCGGCCCGTCCGGATTGAGCACCCCACTGGGCAAATGCTCGTAGCTGAACTCGAAGTTATGCGCGGCCAGATTGATCTGCAGCAAGTTGTTCATGCACATCGTCCGTCGCGCGGCCTCACGCGCCGCTTGCACGGCGGGCAACAACAATCCCACCAAGACCCCGATGATGGCGATCACCACCAGCAGCTCGACCAAGGTGAATGCCGATCGCTTGGGATCGGTGGTAACACAGAAACGATGTCGATGACACATGGCGATTTACTCCGCGGCGGAAAGGGGGTCGGGTTCGGGGGCAGTTGAAACGGGAAAGCGATAGGAAAGCTGAGTGGCGTGCGCGGCCGATTCGCCCGGCCCCAATCGGGCCGTGATTTCGACCTGTCGCCCGGTCGCGGCGGGCCTCGTGACATCCGCGGACGTGTCCTCGCGGGCGACGTCAGTCTCGACAGCGTTGTTGTCGACAGCGCCTTCGCCGTCGACCGTTGTGACTCGGATCTCGACGCGGACAGCGCCAAAACGTGCTAACGCGGCCGTCGGCTCCCAGGTCTCGCCGGAATAGCTGGCGTCGGCCCGCAAGCGTTCGGCGGCCCGCCGGATCCCGGCATCGAGCAGGTACTGGGTCTGTCGCAGTTGCCGTTCCACGCGTCCCTGGCGGCGGGCCTCGAGCGACTGCCGCACGGTCAGCGCCGCGATCGCCGTCGTGACCACGAGGCAAGCCAGCACGCTGATCAAGACCGCCCCAGTGCGGCGACGGGCCAACGTCGTAACGGACAGCCGCTGCGGCGGATGTAAGTTTCTCATCAGGTTCCCTCCGCGGTTGCGGGCGGAATCAATCGCTCGATCCGCCCTACCACCGCTTCGACGCGAATCGTCGGCGGACGCTCAGGGCCATGACCCTTCTGGCCGAGATCGCCCGCCGGTTCTCCGCGGATCAGTTCGAGCGCCGCCCGCTGCGGCAGCTCCAGCGTCTCGAATCGCACCACGCCGCCCGGCAGCAGGCGATAGCTCTCCCGCTGTCGCGGTTTGGCCGCCGCATTGTCTGTCTCATTCGCGTCGCCCGCGTCCTCCGCCGCATCCTGCGGTGGCGGTGGCAGCACCACCCGCTCGCAGCCCGCTAGCTCGGCGCGATATTGCACGATGTCGCCGCCGTGAATCGAAATCCGCACGCTCTCGGGTGACTCCACGACCAGTTCCTCCGCGAAGTGAACGTCTCGGCGAAATTGGTCCGCCAGTCGAAACAGCGTCTGATGTTCCGCGGCCCGTTGCCGCGTCGCCGATGTCAGACGCAACGACTGGTGCAACATCGCGACCCCCGTCAGCAACACGGAACTGCCGGCCGCCATCACGACCAACAGCTCCGTCAACGTAAATCCACGCCTAGGGTTCATGGCAAAGTCTCCTCGGGCCGGTCGCTCGCACCCGTTTCGTCCGCCTCGTCCCAAGCATCGATCCAGCCCACCAGGCTCAGCGGTTGGCCGGGCCTGCCGCGATTCCAGTCGATCGCCAGCTCGATCCGCTCCCCTTCCGCATCACTCACCGGCTTGGCGACCAAGGTCACGTCGGTCAATGTCTGTGTCGCAAACGCCGAGGGCCTGAGATCGGCAATCGCGGCGCTGCGTTCCGCCGGAGTCAGCGCAATCAATCGCTCCAGCTGGTTCGAAAGTTCCTCGCTCGCGACGCGATCCTGGCGAGTCTGCTGCCACATCCGGCCCGTCGCGACGGTCATGCTGCCGAGTACCGTCAAACCGGCAATGACCAAGGTCGCGGCGACGGTCAATTCGATCAGTGTGAAGCCTGGCCGTGGCGGTCGGCTTGCGATCCTGCGAAATGGCATCGGCTGAACCTCAAAGCAACTGAGTGATGAAGTGATTGAGCGACTGGAAGCAGACGAGGGTGAGCAAGAAGACCAAGGCGGCAATCGCGAGGATCACGGCGGTCTGCAACCGACGAGCAGCCGCTTGGGCACTCGCCTGGGCCCGCTCCTGCTTCTGGTCAGACAAGCTTCGCAGCAGCCAGACCTGCGATTCGGCGGATGTCGACGTCGCCAACGCGTGAGTCTGGTTCGCCGAAATAACGCGGGCATCGCGAAGGCTCTCCCACACGCCCGCCCCCTGTTCGACTTCGTTTCGAGCCAACAACAGCCGCGCTCGGACGCCCGGGTCGAAGTGGTATCGGGCCAGCGTCGAGAGCGCGCCGGCCAGCGGGCGTCCCGACTCGATCGACAAGGCCAACATTCGCAGCAGTTCCGCGGAACGGACCTGATTGATCCAGCCGATCCGGCTGTTGAAGACCCGACGCAACCAACGATGGATCGGCAACAACCACACCAGCAGCAAGAGGGTGGCGACCCCGAACGGCGCCAAGACCACCCAATCACCAACCCAATCACGCAACGAAAACATGAACTGCAACGGGAACCCAGGACTGAGTGGAGCCAAGCGGCTCTGACCCAGGCTCAGCACCTCCTCGAACATCGGCAACAGTGACAACAACCAAAAAGAAAACGCAATCGTCAGGATCATCAGCATCGCGCCGAGATAGATCGACGTTTGTCGCAGACTCCTTTCCGCCGAGTGGACCGTGTCGCCACCTTGAGAGAGCAATTCTTGATAGACCGGGCCGAGCGTTCCCGATTGCGCTCCGTAGCGAATCGCCAAGACTTGCGAATCGCTGAGCGCGTCCGGCGTCTGCTCGATCGCCGCGACCAACGGCAAGCCATCTTTCAATCGCCGCGCCAAACGTTTCAATACCCGCCGATTGGAACCGACATGTTCTTGGGCCAGGTTCGCGACCAGCAGCGCGGGCTGCAGTCGCTCGTGGTGCGAAACGGCCAGAATCCGCAGCAGCGCACACTGCATGCTCGATCGCGAATCGCGCGGCCAAAGCGGAGAAATCCGCCACGAGTCCCACGGCCATCGAAAGGAAGTCGCTTCGTTCACCATTGGGATAACCCGTCGATCAGATTTACCAGCGGCAAAAAGAGTGCCGCGGCGACGCAGATGACAAACAGCCCCAGGAATAGGACTTCACATATCCCCCAGATCACGCCGACCGCTTCCACCCGTTCGCTCGCCCGCTCCTCATAAAGATCGGCGAGCGTCATCAGCAATTCGCTCGAAGGCCGGCGACTGGTCGTTCCCTCCACCGCGGCCTCCTGCCCGCTGATCGCCAGCAGAAAGTTCGCCGGAAATCGCCGTGCCAATGACGTCGAACCGATGCGATAACTCGTCGGGTTCGGATTCCCCGCGACCGTCTCGGCGACCAAGCTACCGGCCAAGTCCTCACCCAGCATCTGAAAATGGGGGTCTCCGCAATTCGCCGCCGATTCGCGGAGCGCGTCGATTAGCGGAGCACCCGCATCGAGCCGTTCGGCGGTTCCCCGCGCCAAGTTCGCCATCGCGTTCAGGTTCGCGGCGGTGCCACGCGATCGTAGCCCCACACGATTCAGTCGCCGCCGCACCCGCGGGGTCCCGATGCGGATTAAGACTAGGACAACCGGGAGGATCAACGTGAGCAGCGGACCGAAAGACAGCCCATACCGTACCCAGCGTCCCAGCCCCAGCATCCACTGAGTCAGCCACGGCAACGTCATCCCGAAATCGTTGAAAATCCTTTCGAAAATGGGACTGACGAACAAGGAAAAGACAGCGACCACCAGGACCGCCAGTCCGAAGAGGAAAAGCCGATAAAAGAGCAACCACGGCAGCGACCTTTCGAATCGCCGTGGGACGGTTCGCACCACTTCCC
>DITY01000270.1:0-1439 GCA_002422955.1 Planctomycetaceae bacterium UBA6172 | reverse complement strand
GCGGTTTCGGGATTCGAAAACTCGTCGGCGTGTCCGTCACCGGTTGAGAATGTGACCATCGTCAGCGACTCCCTGGGACGGTAACGACTTTCAAGATGTCGATCAGCGGCAGGAAAATGCTCAGCCCATAAGCCAACACAATCAGCCCCGAAATGGCGATCGCGATCAGCCAAGGGAGCTGCGTTACCCAGCGGGCGAGGTGCGTTTCCGCCAGCCGTTCGTAAACCTCGGCCACCGCCCTCAGCACCGCCCACCTCGGTTCACCCGCCAGGTCGGCGTGGATGGCCCAAGCCAGCAGTGGCCCCAGCGGTTCGCTTTCGCTGCCCGAGGAAGCGTCTTGCGTGGCGAAGGCCTGGGCCAGCACCAGGCCGTCATCGAGCGGCAAATCCCGCTCAAGCCAACTCGACAAGTATTGGGCGCGGAGGGCCTGAGCGACGAAGCGATCGCGTTGACCGACCATCGGCAACCAACTCGCCAGACGTCGCAACCGAGCTCGATCGACCGCCCGAGCCGCGAGCGCCCCCAGCACGAACACGACCGCCGCCCCGGTCGCCCAGATCGGCAACCCATCTCGCAGGGTCACCAGCCACTGCAGACTCGGCGGGATCGGCTGTTCGAGTTGGCTGTAGATCCCCTCCATCCGCGGCGATAGCCAAACGGCGGCGATTGCCAAGCCGATCAACATCAGCGCTAAGATCAGGGCCGTCTGCGTCAGTGACAGCCGAATGCCGTTGACCAAATCGGTCTCGCGCGACGAAGAATTCGCCACGGCTTCGAGCACGACCGCGGGCGAATCGAAACGGACCCAAGCCATCGCCGCGGCGCGATACCGCGGCGACAAACTCGCCTCGTCCGCAATCGCCTGCGCCAACGTCTGCCCCAATTGCACTCGCACCGCCAACGCCGCGAGAAATCGTTCCAGCACCGCGGGCACATCCTGTGACTCGCCGGCGATTCCCAAGTTCACGCCGATCCCGGTTTCGACCAGCGACCGAAGCTCGTCATGAAACCGATCGATCGGTTCGAGTTCAGGCGGCGACGATTCGGAGAGCGGCATCGTTCGCGAACCTCCAGGGAAACGTGATCAGCAAGAAACGGGGTGAGCGATTAGCGCCGCGGACCGGTTCACCCACGAGCCGGACCATTCCGCCGCGCCGAAACGCTGTTGAGTCAGCGGGCTGGATCAGCGGGCTACATCAGAAGGATGCGCCGGCGGCCGAGATCGATCTAATTTTCTTCCGCATCGGACAGCATTCGAGCGGGATCGGTTGGGGAACCGCTCAGCCGCGCGGCGACTTGACCCCGCCACTCGGACAGGACATCGGCCCACGCCGCCACGTGGCCTTCGCGGGCTCGAGTCGGATGGGCATCCAGCAACCGTTCAAGCCTTTCGCCTCGCGGCATCCCGGCCGCTTCGACCCGCGTCTGAAACCGGTCGG
>DITY01000207.1:2821-4312 GCA_002422955.1 Planctomycetaceae bacterium UBA6172 | reverse complement strand
GGATTGGAACGCGAGCGTCGACGCCAGCTTCGCGGGCCGAGATTATCCCGAAGGCGAAGTCTCGCCACCCGATCCCGAGCCGGTCGATTGGTATACGTTGCCGCAGTATCAACCCTACCTGTCGGAATGGAAGCAGCGCTGGGAGTTCCAGAATTTCCTCAACCGCCCGATCGCCAAGCCGCGGACGGGACCGCGAGCGGGCGTCCAGCGGCGAGCGGGTCAACGCGGACCCGGCAACTGAACCGCCAGTCCATCACATATCGGCGTTGCATTTCGCGGTTTTCGTTTTACGGTATCTATTTCGCGATTTTTACTTCGCGAGTTTTACTTCCCGCGACGGTTCCGCTTGACTGGCGTTGCGTCGGCCGCGGGTTGGCGATCGTTCTTGGTCGGCATCGGCGCGTTGACTTCGGCTCGCCATTGCACCAGTCGGTCGTGCAACGCTTTCGCCTTGTCGGGCATCGCCTCGGCGAGATTTTTGGTTTCGCCGATGTCCTGACTGAGATCGTACAGTTCCAGATGGCCGTCCTCGAGGAACTCCATCAGCTTCCAGGAACCGCTCTGAATCAGGCTCACCGGCGTCGTCCGCCAGGTGTCGGCCCCCGCCCCGAGATAGCCGGGAAAGTGCTGGAAGATCGCGTCTCGCTGCAACTTCGCCGCGGGATCGCGAAACAGTTTGACCAGGCTTTCGCCGTCCAAAACCTGCCGTGGTTGAGGGGCGTCGGTCAGTTCGAGCAGCGTGGGGAACAGGTCGACATGGATCGTCGGCTCGTCGCAGGTCGTGTCGGCCGGCGTGACCCCCGGCCAGCGGACGATGAACGGGTCGCGAATGCCTCCTTCGTACAAGCTCCCTTTGCCGCTGCGGAGCGGCGTGTTGTCGGTGACGTCGCCGGACCGTTTGAGGCCTTCGCGGACGTAGCCGCCGACGCCCCCGTTGTCGCTGGTGAAGATCAGGATCGTGTTGTCATCGAGCTGCAGATCGGCGAGCGTCTGCATCACCCGCCCGACACTCTCGTCGACCGACGAAATCATCGCCGCGTAGGTCGGGTTGTTGTGGCCAGCGACGCCAGGTTTGTCGCGGAAGTGCTCGATCCAGTCGGCTTTCGCTTCGTAGGGCGAGTGAACGCCAAAGTGCGGCAGGTACAAGAAGAACGGCTCGTCCTGGTGCCGGGTGATGAAGTCGACGGCGCGGTCGGTGAGGAAATCGGCTAGGTACTGGTCAGCGGGGATTTCGACTTTCGGGTTCGTCGTGAAATCGAAGTGCTTGCCCATCGTGACGATCGCCTCGTCGAAGCCGCGCTGTCCGGGATGATGCCCGCCGCGTTCACCAAGGTGCCACTTGCCAAAGATTCCGGTCGCGTAGCCCGCCGCCTGGAGTTGTTGGGCGATGATGTCTCGATCGAGCGGCAATTGCGGCACGTTGTCGACGGGCCGTAGCGGCCGACGGCTCCAATCGAAGCGATCGATGCCGCCCACGGTGTAGACGCCGGT
>DITY01000207.1:0-2773 GCA_002422955.1 Planctomycetaceae bacterium UBA6172 | reverse complement strand
AACCGATCGATGTGAGGCGTCTCGTAGTAGTCGCTGCCGTAACAACCGAGGTCGGTGTAACCCAGGTCGTCGGCCATGATGAACACGAGGTTCGGCCGTCGCGGTTCGTCTTGGGCCACCGCCACCAGGGGGACGAAGGCCCCGATTAGCCACACGGGCAACCAGGCGAGGAATGCAAAGCCGCGATTCATGAGCGTGCTCCGGAGGAGGCGTTGGGATCAGTGAAAGGATCGAGCCAGAGTCATGCGTCAGGCCGCCGACGAGGTGCCGTTATGAGCGATGCGAAGACAACGGCCTGGTGGCGGGGCGGCCGGCGTCATTTGGGTGCCGGTTTGACGAACTCGTCGCGGCTCAGCATCCCGTCCTGATCGACGTCGAACCGCAGGAATCTCGCCGGGGCCGCTTCGGGATCGGGCTGGCCTTCCATGAACTCGTCGCGGGTCAATTTCCCGTCCTGATTCTTATCGCGGCGTTCGAACATCGCGCCGCGGTCCTGCTGCGGTCGCTTGCCCGTGCTGGCCTTTGCGTCAGGTTTTGCGGCGGGCTTTGCGTTGGCCTTTGCGTTCGGTTCCGTTGCCGGGTTAGCGACCACCTTGAGCTGCGGTTTCGCTTCGGGATGCTGTGCCAGCAACGCACGCAGCTTGGCGACCGTTTCGGGTTGCTCGGCGGCCAAGTTCTTTGTTTCGAGCGGGTCGAGTTGGTAATCGTAGAGTTCGAATTCGGCGTTCTCGGCGGCGTCGCCCGGTCGCTTCCATTCCACCAACCGATAACGCTCGGTGCGAACGGCACGCCCCAGGACACTGCCCCGTTCGGGTGCGGTCCGCGGATAGACGTGAATCGCGTGGTCGCGGTGCGCCGCCGCGGGATCGCGGATCACCGCGGCGAAGCTGCGTCCATCGAGTTCCTTCGGCAGCGGCAGACCGGCCAATTCCGCCAACGTCGGATAGAGATCAACGGTCTCCACCAACGACGAGCTGTGGGTATCGGCGGCGAGTCCTGGCGCGGCGACGATCAGCGGGATGCGGGCCGCTTGTTCGTAATTGGTGTGCTTGCACCAGATGCCATGATCGCCGAGGTGCCAGCCATGGTCACCCCACAGGACGACGATGGTGTTTTCGGCGAGCCCCAATCGATCCAACTCGTCAAGCACGCGTCCGGATTGCGCGTCCATGTAGCTCGTCGCGGCGTAATAGCCATGGATCAGCGTCCGCTGCAACTCGTCCGGCAACTGGCCGCTGGTGGGAATGTCCTTGTACCTGCGAAGTTCGCCGCCGGATTGCGGGGCGTAGCTGGGAGCTCCCACGGGAGGAGTCTGTGGCGACGCCAACTTGAACGCGGCCGGGTCGTGCAGATCCCAATATTTCTTGGGCGCGACGAACGGCAGGTGTGGCTTGAGAAATCCGACCGCCAGGAAGAACGGTTGCTGGTCGTTTTGCTTTGCCGCTCGCAGACGCAGGATCGCTTCGTCGGCGATCATGCCGTCGCCGTAACGGTTGTCCGGCACATCCGCGCTTTCATAGGCGGCACCCCGGGGGCCTTGCTTGCTGTCTCGCGCCCCCTCGGTGCTCTCCGGCAGCGCGTAGCCGCCCCCCTTGGGACGCCAGGCCGGGACGCTCCAGGTGTCGGCGTCGTCTCGGTTCCCATGGCCGACGTGATAAATCTTGCCCAGCCCTTCGGCGCGATAGCCTTGCGCTTTGAAATGCTGGCCCAGCGTGACGGCGTCGGGGGCAGCGAGCCGGAAGTGGGTCGGCAGGTCATAGACCCCGAGCGTCTGGGGCCGCAAACCGGTCATCAACGAATTGCGCGATGGCGAGCAAACGGCCTGGTTGCAGTACGCCCGGTCGAAGGTGACGCCGCGGGCCGCGAGCCGATCGAGGTTCGGCGAGCGGGCCAGCGGATCGCCGTAACACCCCAGCAACGGCTTCAGGTCATCGACGCAAATCAACAGCACGTTCCGCCGTTCCGTCGCGGCGGCCGAAACCGACGTCAGCAGACAAACCGAAGGCAAAATCAGGCAAGCGGCAAGCAGCAAGCGAATCGGGGGCATGATCAGACGCTCTTGGAACGGGTGAAGCGATTCGAAGGATCAAATCGGATGAGATTGAATCGGACAAGATGGATCAGGGGCACCCAGCGATAGCCTGGGACAGCACGCTGGCATGTTTCAACTTCGCNNGATCGAAGTTTAACAGAATCTGACGCCGGGCTATCGACGTTCAATCGCAAAACGGGTCGCGGCATCAAAACCAAGACTTTTGGCCATCGATGTAAATCTCGCGGAACTCGCTGTCCGATTTGGTGAGATACAGCACCCCTTCGACCAAGCCGATTACGCCCATGACGAAGGCCCCATAGCCGCACGTCAGCAGGGTGGTTAGCAGCATGATCAGGCCGGGCGTGTTGCGTCCGAGCATGAACTTGTGAATGCCGAGTGCCCCCAACAGGATGGCGACCAAGCCGATCGCGATGCGGTTGCCGTCCGTCACACGCGCCCCATCGACCAAGGGGGGCGGCGAGGAAACCAACGGCAGCGGCGGGGAGAGGAACGTCCCGAGGACGCTCGATGCCGGCACCCAGTCGGCCATCCCGTCCTGCCACAGGTGGTCATCCGGGCTGACGCGACCTTCCATCGCGAACTGTTGCAATTGCAGCATCGTGTAGGGGCCGAACTGCGTCTGCCCATCTCGGGTCATCAACCACTGATCTTCCAAGTCATCTCCTTTGGAACCGGAATGCAGGTACGCCGCGTTCGAAACCTCGTTTAATATACGCG
>DITY01000174.1 GCA_002422955.1 Planctomycetaceae bacterium UBA6172 | reverse complement strand
GAGCATCGCTCGCATTCGTACTCAGTGCGAAGCGGTACTCGCGTTCGTCGTCTCGCGCGGCGATGACGCCGGGATTTTGGGCGCCGCTGGCCGGCCCCGCGGTGAAATCTGGGTTCGGACTCTAGTGCTTTGTCATACCTTAAAGTTAGGTTTGAGTTGCGGTCGAAACTCTTGGCGAGTTCCGCTACTTAAAATTTCGGATTGGGACGTAGCGGAAGTCGCAGAGACTTTCGGTCGTTTCCGTTGCGGCCGAAACTCTTGGCGAGTTCCGCTACCCTAAAAATTTGCTGTCCCAGACCACTCGAGACGATGCCGTGCAGCGACATGCGACACATTCGTCAGAGACTCGCGGGCACCTTCGGCATCAAGCCCGACTGGTCACTCATTCGATCGGGGCAGCGATCAGTCGAGTACGAGTACCGCTGGGTTGAGCACGAGCACGAACCTGAGCAAGGGTTCGCGGCGATGAGAGGCCGCTACGGCTAGCGGTTGCCAACCCGATTAATAGGTGTTGGCGTAGATCACCAGTTCGATCCGGCGATTGGCCGCGCGGCCTTGGGGGCTGCCGTTATCAGCCCGCGGGTGATTGGTCCCCTGGGCGACCGTAAAGAATTGCGCTTCCGGCAAGCCGCTGCGACGGGTCAGCATTTCGAGCACGCTGCTGGCCTGAGCGGCGGCCAACTGATGGTTGGAAGCGAAGCGACCTCCGTACAGCGGGCTGTTGTCGGTATAGCCTTCGATCGCGATCTTCTGCCGTGGCACGATTGTCTTGATCTGCGCCGCGATCGCGTCGAGCATCGGCGCGGACGTCGGTTCCAAGGTCGCCGAACCCGGCTGAAACATTTGATCGGCCGGCAGCAGGATCCGCAGCGTTTCCCCATCGGCGATGGCGTTGAAGCCGCCGGCGGCGAATTGCGATACGATCTGCTGCAGGTTGGTGTTGGCCTTCAGCGTCGCGCCGCCACGGACCTGAGTCGAGGCTTGCAAGCCCTGATACTTCAGGTTCGCTTCGCTGGCCGCCACCGCGGCGGAATCCAATTTGTTGGCGGTATCGGATAACTGCTGGCGAACCAGATTCAGTTCGTCGCGATACAGTTGGGCTTGTTGTTCGCTCTGGGCCAACTGCGTGTGCAATTGCCGGTTGTTGTCATCCAACAACCGCACCCGCCGATTCAACTCGGCGATCTGAGCCGAGCCCGCATCGACGGAAACGGCTTGGGGATTCTGCCAGGTGGCTCCCCCGGGGGAGGACAGATAGGGATTGCCGGTACAACCGCCGCTGAGGGCCAAACCGAGGGGGGCGAGGATCGCAGCGAGGGATCTGACGCGCCGGTACGGCGCGTTGGCGAAGTGCGGAGGGGCAACTCGATCGCTCACGGTTGGGCTCAAATCCCTTAGGCTCGATCCGTCCGGCGAATCGAAACGGCCGACTCTTCCGGACACCACAGGGCAGACTAGGGAACCGGCCGGATTCCGATCAAGGTCAATCGGAAAAAATGCTCAAGTTCCGCGGCCGAATTGCCGAGCGCTCGCCGCGCGACCGCTGCAGACGTTCTAAACCGAATCGCTCGGTTCGAGTCCCGTCATGGTCGAAGTGCCGCTGGCGAAGCGATCCGTCTCCATTCCGACCCGCTGCAGCAGGCTGACGTAGAGGTTGGTGAGCGGGTAATTGTTCTTTTTATCGAAAGCCAAATGCTGGCCGTGGCGGAACCCGCTGCCGCCAAGCAGCACCGGCATGTTGGTGTTGCTGTGGTTCGACCCGTTCCCCAAATTGCTGGTCAGCAACACCGAGGTCGAATCGAGCAGGCTGCGGTCGCCATCGGGTGTCTCAGCCAAATCCCGCAGGAATTGCCCCCAGGAGGCGATGATCTCTCCTTCGACAATCGCCAATTGCGTCAGCTTGTCCTGGTCTTGGCCGTGATGGCTGAGCGCGTGATAGCCCTCCAGCACGCCCGGCAACGGTACTACCCCGCCACTGCCGCCCAAGTGATAGCTGATGAAGCGGGTCGAATCGGTTTGCAACGCTAAGCGGACAACGTCGCTCATCAGCCGCTGGCGGCCGACGAAATCGTTCGCGTTGCTGATATCGACAGGGCGTTTCGCATCGACCTTGGGTTTCGGGCGATCCGCCCAATCCTGATTCGCCGCCAACCGCTGCTCGAGGTCACGAACGCTGGTGTAATAGGCTTCCAGCCGGTCGACATCCCCTTTGCCAAGGGTACGTGCCAAACGTCTGGCGTCTTCGCCGACTAGGTCCATGATCCCACGGCCCTGCGCGAGACTGCGTCTCATCGCCGCCCGCTCGGCGGGGGTTTCGTCGATGAACAGTTGGCGAAACAGCCGGCCTGGCGAGGATTCGGCCGGGATCATCGATCCGCTATCGGTGTACGAGGGGCTGTTGCTGCCCCCGTTGCTCAGGACCAGCGAGGGAAAGCGTGTCGCCTGGCCGAGGTGCTTGGCCATCAGCTGATCGAGCGAGATCGTGTTCTTGGCCTTGCCCGTGCTGCCGACGGGATTAGCGGTCAGCAGGCTCGCTTCGGCCCGATGCCCACCGGTCACTCCAGGGTGCGAACTCCCCGAGACGACGGTGAAGCGATCACGCAGATCCTGCAGCGGCCGGAGGTACAAGCTGGGTTGGTAATCCTTGCCCGATTCGAGTGGGTTCAAGTTGTCACCGACCAAGCCCAACCCCAGGGTCATCGCAACGAACCGCTGCGGTGGCCGCTCGGTTCCCTCCGCGGCCCTGGCGGGAGCCATCGCGGACAACCAGGGGAGCGCCATCGACACACCCGCGCCACGGAGGACCGTGCGGCGATCGAGCTGGTGACGGAGGAAATGGGGTGCGTGAGAAGTCATCGGGGTACCCGCGGGGCGTAGGAATTTAGGCGGTGGGATTTACTTGGAGACGAATAAGTGGCTGACCGCAACCGCTTCGACCAACGATCGGAAACCATGCCCCGAGTCGCTCGTCCGGCGGACAATCTGCTCGATCGCCGGCCGATCGGCGAAGCGAACGGTCGCCCCGGTGGCGTAGGTGACCAATTTTTCTGCCAGACCATAGGCCAACCGCTCGGGATGACGCAGGACCAAACGCTTGAAATCCTCGATCCCTTCGAACGGCGTGCCGTCCGACATTTCGTTGGCCGGGTCGACCGGCAGCTTCTTCTTGCCGCCGATGTGGTTGTAGACGAGACGCCATTTCCCAGATGGGTCGTAGTTCTCCAGCGTGAAGCCGGGGGGATCAATTTTCACATGGCACGACGCGCAGGAATCGTTCGATTTGTGCTTGTCGAGCTGTTCGCGGATGGTCGTCGCGCCCCGGATGTCGGGTTCGATCGCCGGCACGTTCGTCGGCGGCGGCGGGATGTGCTGACCCAACAGCCGCTCCGAGACCCAGACACCGCGGACGACCGGCGAGGTGGTCGTCCCGTTGGCCGTGACCTTCAGGATCGAACCGTGCGTCAGCAAACCGCCACGCCGGTCCTGGGGACCCAAGCGAACCAGCCGCATCGCGCCTCCTTCCACCCCTGGGATGCCATAGAACCGCGCCAGCCGGCTGTTGAGCATCGTGAAGTCGGAATCGATCAGGTGCGACACGCCCAGATCCTCGTCGAGCATCTTGCGGAGATAGAGGTGCGATTCGGCCAGCATCGCGTTTTGCACCAGCGGATCAAAATCCTTGTATAGCCGCGGGTCGGGCTCGGTGAAATCGATGTCGCACAGGTCGAGCCATTGGTCGGCGAAATCCTTAACAAAATCGGCCCCTTTCGGGTCGTCTAGCATTCTCCGCACCTGGTTGCGAATCGCATCCACGCTTTGCAGTTCGCCGCGATCGGCCAATTGATCGAGCGTCGGATCGGGCATCCGATTCCAGAGGAAGTAGCTGAGCCGCGACGCGATCGCGTGGTCATCCAAGATTCCGACGTTCTCGGTAAAGTACAGAAAGCGGGGCGAACAGAGCACCGCCCGATAGCCGGCCCGGAGCGCGTCGGCGAGCGAATCCCCATCGGCGAGCGAGTTCGTGGCGATCGCCAAGTAGGGCGCGACTTCTTCCTCGGCGACCGGCCGACGAAAGGCGCGCCGGGCGAATCGACGAATCAAAGCCTCCGCGGCCGCCGCCGGATCATCGCTGAGCAGTTGCGGCTGGCCCGAGTCGGTTTCGCCTACCGCCAACTCGCCGATCAACAGCTCGCGAACGCCAGCATCATCGGCTCCACGATGGATCCGCCGCATCGTGACGCGATGTATCGCGACACCGGGAACGTCCTGAGGTTCGCCTTCCCCCGCGCCGACCTGACCCCCCGCAAATTTGGCCAGCTTCAGATTCGCATCGGCCGGACGGACTTCCAACATGTGTCCCTTCGGCAACCAAGCCTCGAACGACCACTCGCCGGGCTGATCCGTCGCCTCGAACCCGCCGAGCGTATTGAGCAGGGGAGCGCTCGACACGCAGGGGCCGGTGCGAACCGAGCACCAGACCCCATGGTCCGCGGGTGACTTGACCGCCGAAGCTTCGATCGTGAAGCGATACCAACCGTCGGCCGGCGCCGTGGTCACCGCCATCCGGCCGTAGAAAATCAGTCGGCTCGACCACACGACCGCCAACCCATCACGTAATTCCGGTTCGCGGTTGCGCTGCTTCGGTTTCCGCATCGCGATCTTGGGAGGCAAAAACTCCTTGTAAAACTCGTCCTCTGGACCCATCGCCCGCCGGAACGCCTCATCCAAGGCGGCATCGACCGCGCGCAGGTGTTGCTCCAATTGGAAGTGGGACATCGCTTGGCCGCTTGCCACGGAAACGAAGCCGGCGACGCGCGGCTCAGCGGAAAAGCCACTCGCCAACGGGATGTCGATCCCGAACAGGTCGTGCAACGTCCTTTCCAACTGCAAATTGGTCAACCGCCGCCCCCGCACCCGCCCCAACTTCTGGGCTTGGGCCCGCTGGTAACCTCCGAGCCACCCTCGCATCGTTTTCAAGAACGGTTCGATCTCGGCTGACGGTACCTTGGCCGCCTCCGGCGGCGGCATCTCGCCGTCGCGGACCCGATCGAACATCCGCACCCAGGCTTCCGTTGGGTCCGATTCGGCTTCGGCCGCACCCGCCTCGACCGCCGCCGGTTCGACCAGTGTTGCCAAGTCGAGACCAGCATCCGCTTGGCCTCCCTGGTGGCAGTCAAAGCAGTGCGTTTGTAAGAATTGCCGTGCGGCCTCGGGCGGCGGACCCAGCCGTTCGTCGCCATGGGCCGGCGAAGGAAATGCGACCAGAAGCGACAACATCAACGAGCCCAACAGCCCTGTGAAGCCACTCGCCGAGACAGACTTGATGAGACAGATCCGATACATCGTGGGTTTCGCGATGCCATCGCATCGCTCGTTGAGGCACGTCAGTGAAAAAGGATCTGAGGAAGCGGCAGGCCTTCAGCAGACAGGACCCGAAGCGTTTTCCAGTCCATCCTTCTATTCTATCCGAGTTGCCTAGCGACATCGAGCGATCGCTCCCTCGGCCGACAACCGCCTGCTTGTCGGCAACTCGCGGCGATTCGGAACCGGCCGTACCCACGACGAGGAACTGGCCGCCTAACAACTGAACCCTGATAGCGGGCCCCCTCGAAACCGGCACGGCGGGCTCGCCTATCCCGTCGCCCCCTAAATTCGGCTAGGCTGATGGCTTGCGAGGAAGTCTGTAGTCCGTTCCTTCGCAGCTTCCGAAACACTGATGATGGCCTAGCCTCATGTCACGCCACAATCAATCCGAATCCCATCCGTCGCCCGCGGGAAGTTCGTCGCACGGGACCGATTCGAAAGCCTCGGTTTCACCCAGCGGGCACATCGAGATCGATGGCGTGACGCTCAAGCTCGCCCACCCTTACGAGGGGCCGGGTGATTGGATCGGCCAGCAGGAAGTGCTCACGCAATTGCTCGCCTGTTGGCTGACGGTCGACAAGACCGATCTGCCGCTGACCCCAAGGCTGGTCGGTGCCCCCGGCATCGGCAAGACGCAACTGGCGATCGCGGCGGCGCGGCGACAGAAACTGCCGCTGTACATCTACCAATGCACGGCCGATACCCGGCCCGAAGATCTGCTGGTCACCCCCGTGCTGAGCCAGGATGGCCATATTTCCTACCATGCTTCTCCGCTGGTCTCCGCCATGATTCAAGGCGGCGTCTGCATTCTCGACGAAGGGAATCGGATGAACGAAAAATCATGGGCCAGCCTCGCCCCGCTGTTCGACCAACGGCGTTATGTCGAATCGATCGTCGCCGGGATCAGCATCCATGCCTCGCCCAAGTTTCGTGCCGCGATCACGATGAACCAGGACGAATCGACCTTCGAGATCCCCGATTACATCCTCAGCCGTTTGCAGCCGACGTTGGCGGTCGGCTTTCCCAATCGCCAAGACGAACTGGCGATCCTGGAATATCACCTGCCATTTGCAGAAGCCGAGATGCTGGCGATGACGGTCGAATTCTTGCAGCATTCGCACGAGCTCAAACTCGACTTCTCGCCCCGTGACGGGATCAACTTGCTGCGATACGCCAGCAAGCGGATGATGCAAGATCGCACCCACCCGATGTCGCAAGATCACGCTTGGCGGGAGGCGCTTGAGAAATGTCTCGGCGCGGATGCCCTCGATCTCGACAACCTGGCGGAGCGACGGCGCCGGACCCTGGGCGGCGACGCGATGCCACTGGGCCTGGCCGATTTCTTCTTCGACCCCGACGACCCGCTGCATCCGGATCGCGACGACGATGATGATGAATTCGAGGACGACGATGATGATGTTTGAAAGTCGGAACCGCGGACGGCGGTGACGTCGGTCGGTCATCCATCGATTGCGCCCGGTTGCTGCACGCGACCGAGGGAGCGACGAGCACAGTCCGCTGAAGGGAGCCCCGCTGAAGGGAGCCTCAGGAAGCAACGTTGGCCACCGACTTTGGCGGCCCCATCCGGCGAACGCCTCGACCCGACAACTGGCGTTGGAGCGATGTCAGGCGCGTAGAAGCCGGTTATATCGAAAATGTCAAATTGGGGGCATTTTCGGGAAATGGCAAAATACGGGGATCTAGGGGTTTGTCGCGGTTTGCGGAATGTTCCGAAAATTTCGCTCGTAGTAGGTCGATGATCTTTCCTAGCGGGAACCAATCCGGCGGCTTCAGCGAAGCCAAGCCTTGGGTCCCAAGAGTTGGGTGAGTGGGCGAACCACTGAGAATCCCTTGGGCTACCAAATCAGGAACCGGACCAATGACGATCAAGAAATTTATCCGTCGGACTCGCGGCCAGTCGATCTTCTTGATCGCTTGGGCACTGACGTTCGCTTCGCTGCCAGCCGTCCATGGGGACGACGGGACCCAGCTGACGTTAGTCAGCGATTACTTCAGCCAAAAAGCGGTTGAGGACCCGGTCGTACGCAACCTGATCGAACCGATCGCCTTTGAGTTTCATGCCAGCGATCAAGGGGGCCTTTCCAGCGATTGCGATACCCACCCGGGGGAATGCCTCAGCGACTGTTGCGTTCGCCCTTGGTGGGCTCATCGGACAGGCATCTTCGCCGAGTTCCTCCTGCTGCGTCCCGGCAGCACCGACCTGATTTACGCGGTCGAACAGACCGACCCCGCTGCCGATGTCGCCTCTCCCACCGGGCCGGTCGGGATTGTGGCAATTCCCGAGCAAGGGGGCTTCCGCACTGGGTTCACCCTGGCAGCCTCGGACTGCAGCAGCCTGCTGGTATCGTACGCCCGCTGGGACGGTTCAACGGCATCGGGCATTGAGGCCAACTTCCCGTATGTGCTCGACTCGCATGTCGTCCACCCGAGCGTGGACACGTCCGGCGCCTCGTCGTTGGCCGCCAGTTCCTACCAGAAGATCAGCTTCCAGACCGTCGACCTGGCTTATCGCCACCTCTGGAAGGCGTCGAACACCACCGCCCTCAACTGGCTGACCGGGCTCCGCTACGGCAACATCGAGCAGCGTTCGAGTACCGATCAGATCGTGCAAACGGCGACTGGCCTGACCAACGTCGCGACCGACATCGACTTCGAAGGCTTTGGGATCACGGGCGGTTTGGATTTCGAACGTTATCACTGCCGGACCGGCCTGTCGCTCTATGGCAAGAGCATGCTGAGCCTGTTGGCCGGTGATTGGACCGCGGATTACGAGCAAGTGAATCAGTTCGGCGGTGGCGTGATCGCCAACAGTATCGAAGATTTTCGCGTCACCCCCGTCGCCGAAGCGGAGCTCGGTTTGAGGTGGACCTGCCTGGAAGGTCGCCTGAGCCTGCACGGCGGCTTGTTGGTCAGCGCTTGGTTCGACTCCATGACGACCCGTTCCTACATCGAAGGGGTCCGCAGCGGCCAGATCCAGGACATCGACGAGACGATGACCTTCTCGGGTCTGACCACCGGCGTGGCGTTGCGATTCTGAGGCTGACGAGTCCCAAGCGGAGGGCTCGGCTCGCCTTCGGACCAACTCCGTAAGGACCTGCCGCGGACACGGCCGCAAGCTTCACCGCCCGGACACCACGCCTTGGCAGTACGCGGTCGACTGGCAACGCGCCATCCGACCCTCCGACAACACCTGAAAACGGTGGCAGTCATCCGACTGCCGCCGTTTTTTCGTTGGTACCGGATACTTACCGTCCGGGCCAGCGAGCGTTTCGGCCAGGCGGGCTGCCACAGGCCCGGCGGGACTCCGACTTCCCATCGCCGGCCGCACAGCGAGAAGGCCAGGCCCCGAGCTCTCCGGATCAGCCGATCCGAAATGGATCGGTACAACCGGGATGATCGCTCCATTTCTCCCAGTCTGTTGTATCTGCACAGTGGGTGAATTATCCTGCCCTAGGGGGTTCCCCACCCCGCCACTAGCTAGTCTAGGACAAATTCAGAATATCGCACCGAAAGACCTCACAACTTGGAGACATCCCCAATGGGCAAACATTTCTTTGGCGGACTGTCCGCAGTCTCCCGTGGTAAACAGCGACCGAGCCGTAAGCGGGCGTCGCGACCCCACCGGCGGTTGGGGCTGATCGAATGCCTGGAAGATCGGAGGCTGTTGGCCGTGGTGTGGGTCAATCAGGGCACCCCAGGGGTCGACTCGGATAGCTTCGGCGCGACTTACGGCGCTAATCAAGACGCGGCTCGTCAGATCGTCCTGCGGGCGATCAGCGATTGGAGCGCGGTCATTCGCGACTTCAATTACGACGGCGACAACGACCCGGCCACCAACAACATCTTCGAGTTGACCGTCATCGCTGCCGATCTCGGCGGCGGCCTACGCGGCGAGGCATCGATCACGAACGTCAACGGCGCGGGCCTGCCCACCGCGGCAACCGTCACGATGGACGATGCGGGCGGATCCGGCGGGTGGTTCTTCGACCTCTCCCCGTTCAACGACGAAGAGTTCACTTCGATCGTCAACCCGTTCCAAGCGAGTTCCTCTGAACCCGGCAACGATTACTATCGGACAATCCTTCATGAAATAGGGCATGCGGTGGGCATCGCGTCGGGCGGCAGTTTGGCCTTGGCCAACTTCCTCACCCCGGCCGGGGTCGACCAGCTCGATCCCGCTGAGAATCTGAATATCTTTCAGAACCTGGCCGGTCAGTTTGGGGTTCGGGTCACGCTGACGAACAACGGCGGGCGGCACATTTATGAAGGTCCGGTCGATCCCTTGTTCCCCGGCGCGCCGATCCATCCGAATGACCTGATGAATCCCGGCCGGACCGTGGGTCCACCCGCGACCCGCCAACTGATCAGCGACCTGAATGCCCAAATCCTGGCGGACGCGTATGGCTATCAGATCACACTGCCATCGCAGCTCAACGTGTTCATCGAGCAAGACGCCCTCGATTTCAACGACACGCTCGAGCAGGCGACGGTCTTGGGTTCCAAGGATCGCATCACGCTCCGCGATCTCAGCATCTTCGATGCCGGCGATGTCGACCTGTTCCAACTCACCGCGGCGCACACCGGAAAATTGATCGTCAACAGTTTCTTCGTCCATGACACGGGGAACGATCTGGAACTTCGCATCCGCGATCGCGACGGAAATCTGATCGCCAGCTCGGAGAGCAGCGACGACGACGAACAGCTTGTGATTCCGGTGGTTTCTCAGGAGATCTACTACATCGAAGTCACGGGCGCGACCGCGACGGACATCAACAATTACTCGTTAGAGATCGAAAACTTCGCCGCGCCGGTACCCGCGACGGTCCTATTGGACCCCGACAGCGACAGCGGCCGGTCGGATCTGGACGCGGTCACCTACGACACGACGCCCCGGCTGTTGATCGAGTCGGATTTGTTCGTGTTCGCCGATACCGATCGCGACGGCGTGGTCATCCCGAGCGACACCGAACCGCGGATCCTCACGCCGGCCGAAGCCAACGCCGGCAATATCGCCGGTTTCGCGGTCGAGGTATTTTTGACGAACATCCTGACCGGCGCCGTGACCCGCGGCTTCGCCAACCCGCTACCCAGCACCGCGACCGCGAACTTGTTCGAGTTCACCGTCCCCGGGGCCGCCGCCTTGGCCCAAGGCAGGTACCTGGTGACCGCCGCCGCGGTGGTCGTCGACGGACAGGCCAACAACCAGAGCGGCCGGACCGTGAAGTCGGAAGCCTTCCTGTTGACCATCGACGTCACGCCCCCGAGCACGTCGGCGATCGATCTGATCGCCGAAAGCGATTCGGGAATTTCGGCTACGGACAACGTGACCTCGATCACCACGCCGACCTTTAGCGGGACCGCCCCGGCCAACTCGCTGCTCAGGCTGTTCGCCAACGGCCGGTTGGTCGGAACGACGACCGTCGGGTCCGATGGCTCGGACGGGATCGTCGGCAACAACTTGGGAAGCTGGAGCGTGACCAGCCAAGCGCTGGTGAATGGTCTCCACGACATGACCTACACTCTGGAAGACTTGGCCGGAAACGTCAGCGGCCCCAGTGATCCGCTGCGGATCGAAATCGACACGACCGCTCCGAACACGCCCTACCTCGATCTCGTCGCGGCGGACGACAGCGGTCGCGACGACGAGGACAATGTCACCAACGTGAATCGGTTCTTGCTCTCCGCCACCACGCACGATGCGGGTCCGGTTCCGCCACACCTGCTGGGCACGAACCTGATCTACCGCATTTATGTCCGCCCCGAAGCGGGTGCCGAGATC
The DNA here is from genome assembly GCA_002422955.1 of Planctomycetaceae bacterium UBA6172. Lineage (GTDB taxonomy): Bacteria > Planctomycetota > Planctomycetia > Pirellulales > Pirellulaceae > UBA6163. Next base: position 3,131 of record DITY01000174.1, on the reverse strand, counting down.
CTGCTGTTTGATTCCTCGGTCGCCATCGGTGGCCTGACGAACCTGACGCATGTCTTCACGACGGCCGACCTGCTGGATGGGCTGACCGCCCTGATCGCGCTCCCGGATGGGGCCCATAACCTGAAGCTCGAAGTGGAGGACCGCGCCGGCAATATCAGCCCGGACTTCCTGCTACCGATCGTGATCGATACCGTAGCCCCGCCGGTCCCGACCATTCAGCTCGACCCGGCGACGACCGATTCGGGGATCATTTTCGACCCCGCCACCCTGGTCGACGAAATCACCCGCGTCACGGCCCCCGGCTTCGTCGGGCGTGCCGAAGCGAATTCGGTGGTGCGGTTGTATGCCGATACGACCACGGATAACACGATCGACGGCAGCGATGTCTCCGTCGGGCTCGATCAAGCCTTGCCGCGGGACGGCAATGACGCCTTCCCGAACGGCCAGTACCGCCTCGCGGTCACCCGCGACTTGAACAACGCCGAAGCCGGTTTCCCCCGTGACGGCCTGCGCCAGATGGGCGCGACGGCGGAAGACCTAGCCGGCAATGTGTCGGCACCCGTGTTCCTCAACATCGTGATCGACACGACGCCACCCGTCGTGACCGCGGTGAATTATGCCAACGGCCAGAGCGTGTTCGCCCCCAAACCGCAGGCCGGCCCGACCCCGCGGGTCGATTCTCTATTAGTAACCTTCACCGACATTCGGCCGGTCGGCCTGCCACCCGGCTTTGACGTCCCCGGCGTCGATTTGGTCCTGGCGCTCGATCCGGGCAACTACGAAGTCCTCGGCGACCACAGCGGCCGCGTGTTGATCGATTCCGTCAGCTTGGTCTCCAGCGTCGCGGGGGTTGTCACGGTCGAGATCCACTTCGACCAGCCGTTGCCCGACGATCGGTTCACACTCGCCATCAGCGATTCGATCCGCGACCCCGCCGGCAATCAGCTCGATGCGGACAGCCGGCCCTCGGAACCGGGACTGCCGGGTGATCTGCTGCCGACTGGCGATGGCATCCCGGGAGGCAGTTTCGCGGGGCGATTCACGGTCGACAGCCGCCCCGAAATCGGTGTCGTCAGCCAAGCGACCGTTTATGTCGACATCAACGGCAACTTCGTATTTGATCCCGAAGGTCAGGACAATGATGCGACCAACCGCGACTTCATTTATCAGTTCGCCTTGATCTCCGACGCTCACTTCGCGGGGAACTTCTCCAAGGTCGGACAGCCCGCCTCGGGCTTTGACAAAATGGGGGCGTACGGATTCTTCGCCGGCAGTTACAGCTTCGTGATCGACACCGACGACAACGGCACCGGCGACGTGGCCTGGCAAATGCCCGCCGCGTACCAAGTCAACGGCATCCCCGTGGCGGGCGACTTCTCACCCTTGAAGGATGGTGACGAGATCGGCTTGTTCGACGGCCAGGCGTGGTACGTCGACCTCAATGGCAACAATCAGATCGACCTCGGCGAGCGGATTCCGGCCAATTACACCGGTTTGCCGGTTGTCGGCGACTTCAATGGTGACGGATTCGACGACTTCGCCGTCTACGACAACGCCACCAACGTCTTCACGTTCGATACCAACCGCGATGGCATCGCGGACTATACGTGGTCGGTCCGCGGCGACCTCGATTCGTACGTCGGCCCGAGCGGCTTTACCGATCGGCCGGTTGCCGGCGACTTGAACCTGGATGGAATCGACGACATCGGCTTGTGGGTCAAGGGCCGCAAAGGCATGCACCCCGAGGAAGTCGGCGAGTTCTTCTTCTGGGTTTCTGACCGCCACGATCCCAATCCGGCTAATGTCTTCAACGAGTTCAGCCCCGCGCCGCTGGAAAACGACCTGTTCGCCAGGTTCGGCAGTAGCTCGGCGCTCCCCATCTTCGGAAATTTCGATCCGCCGGTCAGCGCCTCGGGCAGCGAGAACAACACCCCGTCGCTCACCAATCGGCTCAATCGATTCGACGTCAATGGTGACGGCGAAGTGACCCCGCTCGATGCGCTGCGGGTCCTCAATGTCCTCAGCCAACGGTTGGAACTGCCCCCCGGCGCCCAACCCGTGCGAGTGCTCGCCATGATCGGTGGCGCCATGGCCGACACCAATTCGGACAACGAATTCACACCACTCGACGCGTTGTTGGTCCTCAACCACATCAGCAACCAGAATCGCGGCGCGACCACGGCGGGTGAAGGCGAATTCGCCCCGCAGGCCGCCTACGCCGGCGCCGTCGACTCCGCCCTGAACGCCCTGATGGATGAGGATGAGGACGACGACGACACCTGGGCGCTGCTCGAAGCCCATCGCGAGTACGCCCGGATCAAGTAACATCACCCGTCCGGCAAGCAGTCCCAGCAAACACAGTCCGCGGTCCCCCCAACGGCCGCGGACTTTTGCATTCCAGCGGCTCCGTCCCGGCGATCCGAATCATTTGCCAGAGCGGTCGCGGCCCTTCGCCTTATCAACCACCGCCTATCCGTGCCGAGGGCTCACCGCCCGCCACGTCTTACGGGTTGGTGATCGCGTACACCATATCGCCGACGAATCGCCGGAACGAATCGTTCTCGACGAATTGCTTGTAGAACTGCGTGAAGTCCTTGACCGACCCTTGGGCAGCCTTATTGAGCGCCTGGTCGTGCGCCAAGCGGGCGGTATGCGGCGTGTTGGCCTGGGCGTTTCGGTAAGCGCTATCGGCGGCGACCTTCGGGGCGATGTCGTAGCGAATGTGATGGATGATTCGATCCGCATCGGTGAAATGGGTCCCATGCTGCTCGTTGAACTGCGACAGGATATTGCTCAAGCGATCGAGTTCCGGCTCCGACTTGTGGCCGCCCGCCTGCGTCGGCACGGGCTCAATCTCCGCGTTCTCGTCCGCCAACGCGATCTTCATCACCGCGTTCTTCTCAACGCGATAGCTGTCCATGTCGATGGCTTCGAGGATCCCCTTGGAAAGGTCTTCCTCCTTCGGTGCTGGCAGTTTGGGCGTTAGCAGGTCCAAGAAGATCGACAGCTTTTCCCACTCGACATTGCTGTACGGGATCACGGACGACAGAAAGGCATACGTGCGGCAGAACGCTTTCGCACCGCCCTTGAACTTGACCTGAGCGTCCTCATCGAGCTGGGTCACATAGACC
>DITY01000137.1:3445-4600 GCA_002422955.1 Planctomycetaceae bacterium UBA6172 | reverse complement strand
GTCAAACTTTTCGAAGTGACCCCGGACAAACGGATCGTCTGGACCTACGAAGGCCCGCACAACGTGCATCACTTCCAGATCCTGACGACCAACGGCGAACCGCTACCCGGCAAGCCGCTGAAGTAGTCCTTGCAGTCGAGCGGTCCCACATCGAATGACAGGCAAGATGACTCGAGTTCAGCACCGACACTCGCGGCGGCGGTTGCTCACGCAAGCGTTAGAAGACCGCCGTGTCATGGCCGGTTGGCGGAATCCCAGCCTGCCGCTGGACATCAACCGGGANNCGCCTTCATTGCCGTTTTTCGATACCAACGGCGACGAGTACGTGACGCCGCTCGACGGGTTGCTGGTCATCAATGCTATGGACCGCAATCCGCTCGAGCTCAGCATCCAGCTCGCTCCGGCGCCGGTTGTCGATCCGAACGGCAACGGCTTTGTCCTACAATCGGCCGTCGAAATTGAAGGTCAAACGTCGCCGTTCGCGAAGGTCATTTTGCGGACGGTCGCGATCGCCGCGGATCATCAACCGGTCACGTCGATCGGCGAGCCGATCGAAACGCTGGCCGATGTCGACGGCGAGTTTCGCGTGGCGATCTCGCTGACGCCCGGTCGCAATCGCCTCAGTTGGGAAGTTCGCGACCAGCTCGGCCGCACGACGGAAACGGATCGCGAACTGGTCTGGGGCGACGTCATCAGCGATTGGAACGCGGCGGTCTTGAACCTGGTCAGGGCCTGGCCAGCAGGCACAGGCGGAATCGCCGCCCCCACGCCGCCGAAGCTGGCTCGCGACCTGGCCATGATGCATCTGGCGATGGCCGATGCCGTCAGCGGCGTGATGCAGACCGACGCCCCATTTCGGCACGCGGAGGCCGCGCCAGCCGGTAGTTCGCCGATCGCAGCGGCCGCCACAGCCGCCTTCGAGGTGGCCAAGGCGTTGTATCCGCAGCCCCAGAGCCTCGCGGTTTGGCAAGCGACGCTAGATGAATCGCTGCGCAGTAGCGCGGACGATCTGAGTCGGCAACGGGGAATCGAATATGGTCGGCAAGTCGCCGCCACGATCCTGCAAGACCGGGAAAGCGATGGCGCGGCCGCGGGAGGGGCATACGAGCCGAGCCTGCTGCCGGGGAGATGGCAGCCCACCGCGCCCGATTTCGC
>DITY01000137.1:737-3381 GCA_002422955.1 Planctomycetaceae bacterium UBA6172 | reverse complement strand
AGTCTGACCTACGCGGCGGCGGTCGACGAGGTGCTGAGGTTGGGAGGTGTCGGCAGTACCGAACGGTCCGCCGAGCAGACGGCGATCGCGTTGTTTTGGGCAGATGGCGGCGGCACCGCGACCCCACCCGGGCACTGGAACCGGATCGCTGTCGACTGCCTGGCGGAAGCGGGCTGGTCGCTGGCCGAGACTGCCCGTCGCATGGCATTGCTCAACGTCGCCTTGGCGGATGCGGCGATCGCGTCGTGGGATGCGAAGTACGCCTTCGAGCTCTGGCGCCCGATCACGGCGATTCGAAATGCCGCCGAAGATGGCAATCCCGCAACGGAACCTGACCCCGATTGGCTGCCGCTGATCCAGACGCCCCCCTTCCCCGCGTACACGTCGGGCCACAGCACCTTCAGCGGCGCGGCGTCGGCCGTATTGACCGCGTTGTTCGGGCCGAACTTCGCCTTCGCCACCCCCGCGGATAGCCCCAGCGGACTGGCGTGGCCGCTCGTCGACACGCCGCCGAGGAGCTTTGCCAGCTTCGCGGCCGCCGCCGCGGAAGCGGGCCGCAGCCGAGTCTACGGGGGGATTCACTACGAGTTCGACAACCAGGCCGGGCTAGAGGCCGGAAATCGGATCGGGCTGGAAGTCATCGCGGCTTCCGCTCAGGTAGTCCCCAGAGTTTAGCCGCGGTCCGTCTGACCGCGCGAACCGTCTCGGCCAACAACCGGTTTCGTGATAGGTTGAGGCTCGCGTATGCCATTGGCCCCTGCTCGTCGAGCTGTTTCGCACATCCTGTTCGCTCTGCCCACCCCGCTCGCCATGATCCGAACTCGCTTCGCCCCCAGCCCCACCGGTTACCTCCACATCGGCGGGGTTCGCACCGCACTGTTCAATTGGCTGCTCGCTCGCCAAACCGGGGGAACGTTCGTCCTGCGGATCGACGATACCGACGCGCAGCGGAATGTCGAACAGGCATTGCAGCCGATTCTCGACGGCTTCCGTTGGCTGGGGCTGACCTGGGACGAAGGTCCCGAAGTCGGCGGGCCGCATGAGCCGTATTACCAATCGCAGCGTGGCGCGATGCACGGCGCCGCCGTCGACCGGTTGCTCGCTTCCGGGCATGCCTACCGCGACTACGCCCGTACCGAAGAATTGGCGGAACTGCGGCAGCAAGCCGAGAAGGCCAAGGCGGCGTTCGTTTATGACCGTCGCTGGATGGCGGAGTCGGATGAGCAGGCGCGGCAGTTCGAGGCCGAGGGACGGTCGGCAGTCGTCCGACTCAAGATGCCTCGCGAAGGCGAATGCGTGATCGAGGACTTGATCCGTGGTGAAGTCCGTGTCGAGTGGGCCAGCGAACAGGACCACGTGATCCGCCGCGCCGACGGGACCTGTCTGTACCACTTGGCCAGCGTCGTCGATGACCACGAATTAGCGATCACGCACGTGGTGCGGGCCGAAGAGCATCTGCCGAACACGCCGCGGCAAATCTTCATCCTCGAATCGCTCGGCTACCAGCGACCGGTCTACGCCCACCTGCCCTACGTCGCCGAACCGGGCGGCACGGCCAAACTGAGCAAACGGAAGCTCAAGCAGTATCTGAAAAATCCCGATTTCGCCGCGCTGATGAAGCATGGCGAATCGATCGCCACCCGAGCGGGGATGAAGGTCGATCCGGAAACCTTCAATCCGGTGATCGTCGATTTTTATCGCGAGATCGGCTTCCTTCCCGAAGCGATCTTGAACTACCTGCTGCTGCTGGGCTGGTCGCTGGACGGACAACGCGAGCGGTTCGAGATCGAGGAGATGACCGAGTTGTTCTCGCTCGATCGGGTCAACAAAGGGCCAGCGAGCTTTGACCCACAAAAATTGATGGCCTTTCAAGCCGATCGGATGGCCGCCTTACCGATCGAGCGGAAACTGGCCCTGGTCCTGCCGTTCGCCCGGCGGGCCGGTTGGGTCAAGACTGCGGCGGACGAGCAGCGGGTGCGACAAGTGATGATCGCGGCGCACGAACGGATCCGGGTCGCCGGCGACATTCTCGATTTTGACTTCTGCTTCATCGACGACGATCAGTTGAGCTACGAGCCGAAAGCGTTCGAAAAGCGAATCGTCAAAGCGGACGGCGCTGTCGGACTGCTGTCCCGCTTCGCCGACACGATCGACACGATTCGCCCGTGGGACGCCGCGACCACGGAACCTGCGTTGAAGGCCTTTTGCGAGCAGGAGCAGATCGGCATCGGCCAGATCATCAACGCCTTGCGGGTCGCCGTGACGGGGACCGCGGTCGGTTTCGGCATGTTCGACACGCTGGAAGTCCTCGGTCCCGATGCGGTTCGTCGCCGCATCGCCCGTGCGATCGAGTTGGCCGGCAAGCCGACCGCTTGAACGTTCGACACGTGCCCTTAGGTTGGCCTGCAGCCCCTTAGGTCATCTGCTGGGGTGATTCCTCCGGCGTGGATGATCGCCAAGCCCGCGCGGGGCAGTTATATTGACGACTCGGTTCTGTTCTTGGTCCCGAGTCCTCCCGCCGCCTTCGAGCCTTCCTGCGATGCCCTGCCGCCACCCGCGAGTTGTCCTTCCCGCCCGGCTGTTCGGGCTGGGCCTGATCCTGATGTGTCCGCTGCTATCGCGGGGTGCTCTTCTCGCCGCGGAC
>DITY01000137.1:0-712 GCA_002422955.1 Planctomycetaceae bacterium UBA6172 | reverse complement strand
TGACCGAAGAGCTCAAGTCGGTCGCCAACGTCGTACGGCCGACGGCAGCCAACGGGAAGCCGGTGAATTGTGCGGGGACCCAGAATGGCGTGGCCAACGTCGAAGGCTGGATCGGCCGAGTCGGCAAACCGGACGTGATCACGTTCAACTTTGGGCTGCACGACATGAAGCGAGAAACCCGCGACGCGGCCGGCAAGGTCGTCCCGTCCACTCAGGCCACGGACCCGCCCCAATCGGACCCGGAAACCTACCGCGCGAACCTGCTCCAGATCGTCGAAAAGTTGGAGGCGACCGGGGCCAAGCTGTTCTTCGTCACGACGACGCCCGTTCCACCTGGCGGAGTCAGCCCGTACCGCGATCTCGGCGACCCACTGCTCTACAACGGGATCGCGCGGCAAGTCGTGGAGCCTCGCGGTATCGAAGTCATCGACCTTTGGAGCGTCGCGGCCGCGAAACCCGAATGGATGCGGCCGGTCAACGTGCATTTCAGCGACGAGGGTTCCGCCGGCTTAGCGGCCGCGATCGCGGCTCCGGTCCGCAAGGCGTTGGCTGACTTGGAATCGGCCCGTCAATCGCAAGTCGACCCGGCGAAGGCGAGCCCTTGGGAAGCCGACGCGGACTTGGTCGAACGGCTGAGCCAGGGCCGCCCCTTCAATTATCGCGAAGAAGCGGTGCCGGCCTACGAATTGCCCAACCCGCTGCGAAACGCGGC
>DITY01000216.1:12482-15259 GCA_002422955.1 Planctomycetaceae bacterium UBA6172 | reverse complement strand
ACACGATCGTCGTGCTGTGGGGGGATCACGGGTTTCATCTTGGCGATCATGGTTATTGGACGAAGCACACCAACTACGAGCAGGCCAATCGCATCCCGCTGTTAATGGTCGCCCCCGGCGTAACGCAACCCGCAACCTCGACGCGGCAGCTTGCCGAAAGTGCCGACGTCTATCCGACGCTCGCCGAGCTGGCCGGACTCGGCCCACCGACTGGGCCGCAGCGCATCGATGGCCTCAGCCTGGTCCCGGTGCTGCGCGATCCGTCGGCGCGGGTTCGCGATCACGCCTATCACGTCTTTCCGAAGGCTAAGCTCGGCAGGGCGATCCGCACGGAGCGATATCGGCTGGTCGAATGGCGAGATCCCGGGCAACCGGCTGAAACGGCCGACCTGGAACTCTACGATTACGAAACCGATCCGCACGAAACCCGCAACATCGCCGCCGACCAACCGCAAGTGGTCGCCCAGCTGCGAGCGATTCTGGCCCAGTACCCGCAGCCGGTGCCCCCAAGCACAAGGCCCGCAGCCACCCGCCCAGAGAACAGTCCCGTAGCCGCCCCGCAACCCACTTCGAGCAACTCGCTTCCGGCCCCGCGCTAGTGGTACCACCGGACCGTCCCTGTGTTCGATGGCTGGAGGCGTGCCCCGTCCGTGTCGCATTCTATTCCCGAATGCCCCCAACTGCTCTACAACGCCAGCCAACCACCGAAAGCCTCGCTTGCTCAACGATCGATCGCCTTAAAATTCGCGCCATGCCAGAACCTTTCCCCCGAGCAGGCAGAACAAGAACTAGCCATGCGCGTCGTCCCATACCAGCCCGACGCGCAGGCGAGTGACCCTCAGCCCATCCCGGATGCACCAGCAAAACCGCAAAACAATGAACACAAACGGCCAAGAGGCAAAAGGCAAAACCGTTGAAACATCTGCGTCGGAAATCACTCGCTGGCGCTTCGGGCTTCGCGATTCGGGCAGATATTGATGGCGGACCGCCTCGCCAGTCGGTCAGGGACGGGGTGCCAACGTCCCTTGCTCCCGCAGCCACTGGGCGGCCCGGATCGGCCATTGGGTGACCGCGTCGTCGGTGGGGCGTAGCCCGTAACCATGTCCGCCGGTCGCGAAGACGTGCAGTTCGGCAGAGCCTCCGACCTGGCTCAATTTACCGGCGAGCAGCAGCGAGTGTTGGACCGAGACGGGATCGTCAAAGGCGTGGACGAAGAACATCGGCGGCGCTTCGGCATTCACGGGGATGTAGTCGCGGAGTTGCCGATTGTCCGCGTCGGCCATTCCGGCAGGGTAGACCAGAATCGTGAAGTCGGGCCGGCTCGAGAGCTTGTCGAATTCGTCGACCGCCGGATAGTGTTGCTCGTTCGCCATCAACGATGCCAATGCAGCCGTCTCCCCGCCGGCTGAAAAGCCGCAGATGCCGATGCGCCGCGGATCGAGCTTCCATTCGTTGGCGTTGCCGCGGACGAGGCGGACCGCCCGCTGCGCATCCTGCAGGGCAGCGCGATATCGCCGCTCCGGGTCGCGGAACGGGACGCGATACTTGAGCACGATGCCGGTAACGCCGATGGAGTTCAACCACTCGGCTACTTCCGTACCCTCTAGGTCATAGGCCAGGATGTGGTGGCCACCCCCTGGGCAGATCACGACCACGGCCCCGGTATCGATCGCTTGGGGAGGTTTGTAGACGGCCAACTGTGGCACGGATACGTCCCCGATTCGCGCGACCCGCCGGCCGGCGATCAGGCGATCCGTCGGCTTGGTCCGATCACCCTCGGGCGACAACTTCGCCGTCTCATCCGGTGGTTCGGCCGGCCAAAGATTCAGGACCAACGGTTCGTCGGCCAGCACCGACCCTTGGCAGCATGCCAGGCACGCCCCCACCGCCAAACTGATCACCGCCCGGAAGCGCAGGCTGCGGGCTGAGATCGGCATACTCTTCATGACGGCAACTCCATGCGATGGCGCATGACCACGGATTAAAAAAACGAGGCGCATCGCCTCACGGACGATTGTACCCCCGCGCTGATTGCGTCGGGTTGAGCATCCTCAGCAGCCGTCGCCTCGCTGGCTTACAATCGGGTCGACCGGTGGTGATGAGGTGAAGTCCGTGATTGCGGAACTTGATACCAGCCGATCACCGATCGAGATCGCTCGTCCTTTGAACCCGCACCCCGAATGGCACTGCGGTAAGCCACGCCCCCCAGCAACCCGTTAGGAAGTTCCGCTTTCGGAATCATTCATCATGCGCACGCTGCTCCCCTTCCTCTGCCTGACGTCGGTCGCCCTGACGTCGGTCGCCCTGCCAACGGTTGTTCAGGCCCAGAAGCTCACGTCGAACATTCCCTATGCCGAGCCAGCGCTGCCGCGTCAGGTGCTGGATGTTTACGCGCCCGACAATGCCAAGGATCTGCCCGTCGTCTTCTGGATTCATGGCGGGGGCTGGCAAGCGGGCGACAAGACCAGCGTGCAACTGAAGCCACGGATGTTTACCGAACGTGGTTTTGTGTTCGTCTCCACCAACTACCGGTTGCTCCCCGAGGTCGAGATGGGGGTGCTGACGTCGGACGTCGCCAAGGCGCTCGGCTGGGTCCACAAGCGGATCGCCGAGTACGGGGGTGATCCGCGGCGGATTTTCGTGATGGGCCATTCGGCCGGAGCGCAGCTAGCAGCGCTGCTTTGTACCGATGACCGGTACCTGCAAGCGGAAGGGGTCCCCTTCGAGGTCCTGCGAGGGTGTGTTCCGGTGGACGGAGACACCTACGACGTGCCGGC
>DITY01000216.1:0-12447 GCA_002422955.1 Planctomycetaceae bacterium UBA6172 | reverse complement strand
CACATCGACTTTTCGACCGTAACCCATGTCGCCGAAGGGAAGGGGATCCCGCCGTTTCTGATCCTGTACGTGTCCGGTCATCCCGACGTCACCGCGCAGGCGCAGCGTCTGCAAGCCGTGCTGAAACAGGCGAACGTTCCCGCGCAGGCCTTCGGCGCCCGCGAGACGACTCACGTCAAGCTGAACGACAATCTCGGCTTGCCAGACGATGCCGCCACCCAGGAACTGCTAAAGTTTCTGCAGCCGCTCATCCAGCCCAAGCCGTAAGCCATGAGCGGTAAACAAAGTCTCCGGTACCTTTTGCGAGGAACTCGCCTTTCGGGTGCTTCGCACCAAAGCTACCGACACTTTTTTACCGCACGATCCGCAGCTCCTCTCTTTTCTCTTATGGGAACTCATCATGTCGCGAATTGATCATTGGTCCAAACGCGTGCTGTTCAGCCTGGTGACCTTCTGGCTGATGGCGGGCGGTTCGAACGCTGGGGCCGAATCGGTCTCGGAAAGCGTGGCTCCCTTCCTGCAGCGGGGGCAATTCGCCGAGGCGGAGAAGTTCCTGCAGCAGCAGCTCACCGCGAAGCCTGATGACGCGGAGGCCCGTTTCGCCAGCGGCGTGGTGCGGGTGTTGGCGGCAATCGAGCGACTGGCGCAAGACCAGTACCGCTTTGGCGCGCTGTCAGAAACGTTTCGCAACGTCCCGGTCTTTCGTTTGCCGATCCCGAGCAACCCCGCCCCCGAGCCGGTCACTTACCCGCAGGTGCGTCAGGTGTTGACCGACTTTCAAACGCGATTGAGTGAGGCGGAGGCCGAACTGGCGAAGGTTACCGGCGACGTGAAGTTGAGGCTCGATTTGGCGACGATCCGACTCGATTTGACCGGCAGCGGTGAGCCTCAAGCCAGCTTCCTGGGGCTGCTCGCGATCGTCAACCGACGCGGCGCCGCAGCGCCGGTACAGACAATGCAAGTCGCTTTCGACAACGGGGATGTACTTTGGCTGCGCGGATATTGTCACTTCCTGATGGCGTTCTGCGACGGCGTCTTGGCTTACGACCATCAGCGGATGTTCGACTTCACGGGACAGCTGATTTATCCGCGGCATGTCCCCTCCGAGCCGGTCGCCGCATCGCTGAATGCTTCCCAGCCAGCTTCCCCGGATCAGCCCAGAGGCTTTGAGCGGGAGATTCTCGATGTCGTCGCGGCCATTCACCTGATGAACTTTTCACTCCGGGAGCCAGGGCGGATGGAGTCCGCGCGTCAGCACCTGCTGGAAATGATTCGAACCTCGCGTCAATCCTGGGCGTTGATTCAGAACGAGACCGATGACGATGCGGAATGGCTACCCAACCCCAAGCAAACGGGCGTGCTCCGCATCCCGGTCACCAGCGAACTGATCGACGGTTGGCATGGGGTGCTTGCGGAGATGGAAGGCTTGCTCGAAGGGCGTCTGTTGGTCCCTTTCTGGCGGGATTATCAGCGATTTTTTGGGGTCCGCACCGGCGTGCCGACAGTCGGACGCGGCGTGAATCTCAAGCGATTCTTCAGCGAACCTCGGCAGTTCGATCTGATTCTCATGATTCAGGGCAGCGGGGCGCTCCCCTACGTGGAGGAGGGTCCCCTGTCGCGTCCCGAAACGTGGACCAATCTGCAACGCACCTTTGGCGGGCAGTTTTTCGGCTTCGCGGTTTGGTTCAACTGACGCGACCGCGTGGTCAATCCGCGTCTGGACCGCGACGCTGCCTGAGCATTCAGGAGACTGGCAGTTCGACGACCTGGACGCTCACTTCCATTCGCTCGAACGCATCGCTCGGGCCTGCCCAGGACCCTGCCAGGGGCGAGGCCTTTTCTTGTTCGCGGGCCACGGCGACGGAGATGTGTTCCGCGCCGACGCGTTTGTTATTCGTCGGATCGAATCCGTGCCAACCCGCCCCGGGTACATAGATATCGGTCCAGGCGTGCGTGGCCCCGTGCTGGCCTGCTTCCATCTGGATGTAGCCGGTGACAAACCGTGCGCCGAAGCCCCAATAGCGGGCCGCTTCCATCATCAGCACGGCGTAATCGCGACAAGTCCCGCTGCCGAGCTTCAAGGTCTCGTGAGGCAATTGGACGCCGGGGTCGTAGCGGGCGTTGTACTCGAGGGAATGATAGATGTGGGTATTGAGACGATCGAGCAAGTCGATCGTTTCGATGAGCTGGCCGGGCTGGTAGAGGTCCTTCAGCCACTCGTGCAGCACCGGCCCGAAGAAGGGGTAGCTGGGTAGGCGGTAGGGCACCAGGGCAATCTGCTCGTCCGGGGCGTATTGGAACGGGTACGAGCGGGCCAGCGGATCGACGAGGCATTCGACAGCGATGTCGTCGTTGAGATCGACATCCACTTGGGCATGCACCCGCAGCATCGCGCCGGGTTCGGTGAAATCGATGATCGCCACCGAGTTGCTTTCGATGTCACGCAGCCAACGAAGCGTCGCCTTGGGTTCGATCTCAACCCGTCCGGTCACGATCCGGACGTCATGCCCTTCGCGAGGCCGCATCAGCGCCCGATGCTGGCCGAACGTAACCGGTTGGGAGTAGTGATACTCCGTGTTGTGGATGATGCGGATGCGTTTCATAACGGGCCTGCAAAAAGTTGCTTCAGGACGCCACGGATCGGGCGGCAGAACCGATCAATGTCAGCGTTCGCGGCGAGTTCGTCCATCCCAAGCGGTGGAGATAAACATTGGCAGCCCACTGACTTTGCACGCCGGTTCCGACGATTCGTCCAACGCACGGAATGGCGCCAAGGGCTCGCTAGATCTAGGAGAAGGGCGGAGTCAAAGCCAACCGGGAAGGTCATCGGTCGGAACAGCTTCTATCGGTAGCCGTGAAGGTCTCTGGCGGGGTGAAGGCTGGCCTGGGGAGCGGTTCCCACGGGGCCAACATTCATCCAAAAAGATCAGAAACGTACTAGAAACACGCATGGTTGCGATTCTCAGATCCGCGGGTCAGCGGTATAAATTGGCGGCTTGGGGGCATCAACGGTTCGCGCCGCGCGACGGATATGACGGGCAGTCATGGCACCACGTTTCCTCTTTCTCCTTCCCCCAGCAGCACCGCCCGCAGCATTTATTCCAGTTTGAGGCCAGAAATGAAAAGAGCCGTTGCTTGCGGCAGCGATCCTGTGGATGCGATGGGTTGCTCGATTCGAGCGGGTCGAAACGCGGACGCAAGTCGATTCGCGTCGGGTCTCCTTGCCTTGTCGCTGGCTGCTTGCGTCCTGGCGGGTTGTCAGCCCCCGGAAACGCCGAGCGTGGAGGTCGTCCGCCCGGTCAAGACGATGGTCGTCACGGCAGGTGAAAACTCGAATACGCGTACCTTTCCTGGGACGGTGGACGCGTCCAATCGTGTTCAGCTCGCGTTTCAGGTCGCCGGCCTGTTGGTTCAATTCCCCGTTAAGGAAGGCCAGCAGGTTGCCAAAGGCGAACTGATCGGCCAGCTCCGCGAGGACGAGTTCCGCGCCCGGTTGACCGCCTTGGAGGGGCAGCTCGATCAAGCCCGCGCCGCGCTGCGGGCGCTGCTCGCGGGCGAGCGACCGGAGGAACGGATGCGGCGAGAAAGCGACGTGCGGTCGGCGGAGAGCCGGTTGGCCAATGCCCGTGCCGATTTCACCCGAAACCGCGGACTCATCGCGTCCCGCGCCGTTTCGCAAGCCGATTTCGAGCGAACCGAAACGGCCTACCGGATCGCGCAGGAGGAACTGGAATCGGCTCGACAGATGCTGGAAATCGGTTCCATCGCCCGCGAAGAGGATATCGATGCGAAGCGGGCTGCGGTGCGTGGGCTCGAGGGCCGCGTTGTTGAAGCGAAGCTGCAACTCGACGACTGTGTGTTGCGAGCGCCTTACGACGGCGTGATCGCCGAGCGTTTCGTGGAAGAGGGGCAGAACGTCAACGCCAAGCAGCCGATCGTGAAGTTTCAGGATGTTGACGAAGTCGAGATCGCGGTCGACGTCCCGGAAACGGTGATGGCGGCGAATCTGCAAGCGGCGGACATCCTGCAACTGCATGCGGAGTTTTCGGGAGCTCCTGGCGTGCAATTTCCCGTGCGGATCACCGAGATGGCTCAGCGTGCCGATGCCACCACGCGAACGTTCAACGTCCGGGTGGGGATGGCGCAGCCCGAGGATTTCAACATTTTGCCGGGGATGACCGCGACGGTCACGTTGAACTATCGCCGGGCCAGCATCTTGGGCGAACGCATGTTGATTCCCATCGAAGCCGTTGCTCAAACGTCGGCCGGCCAGTCGATCGCTTGGACGTTGGACGAAGAGAAAAAGGTCGCCCAGCGTCCGGTGAAACTTGGGGAAACGAGCGGCGGGCAGGTGGAGGTGCTGGAAGGACTTTCGCCCGGCGAGCGGATCATCATCGCGGGGGTGCGATTCCTCCGCGATGGGATGCAGGTGCGTGACCTCGGCAATGCGTTGGGAGATCGCTCATGAATCCCGGCGTCCTATCGGTCAGTTTCAACCGCGTGGTGTTCGTCGCCATGGCGCTCGCCCTGGTCGGCGGCATCATCGCCTATCGCGAATTGGGCAGGCTGGAAGACCCCGAGTTCACGATCAAGGAAGCGTTGATCGTCACGCCCTATCCGGGAGCCAGCGCCGAAGATGTGGCGATGGAGGTCACCAACCCGATCGAGAGCGCTTGCCAGCAACTCGGGCAACTCGAACGCGTTGAGTCGGAATCGCTCCGCGGTCGATCGGTGGTCAAGGCGGTGATCCGGGATCGCTACGACCGGCACCTGATCCCACAGGTCTGGGACGAGTTGCGGCGGAAAGTGGCCGATGCTCAACCTCTGCTGCCACCGTCGGTGCGTGGCCAATCGATCATCGTCGACGATTTCGGCGACGTTTACGGGATTTTCCTGGCCATTTCGGGAGAAGGCTTCACCTACCCTGAACTGCGTCGCTATGCGGAGTTCCTGCGGCGTGAATTGATGCTGGTCGACAACGTCAAGAAGGTCGAACTGTTCGCCGAGCAGCAGGAGCAAGTTTTTCTGGAAATCTCGCGCAGCCGGCTAGCGAGACTAGGCATCAACGAGGATCAGATCTACCGCTTGCTAACGGCCCAAAACGTGGCCGCGGACGGCGGACGGGTGCGGGTGGGGCCTGAACACCTGACGATCGATCCGGAGGGGGGTTTCCGTGTTCCGCAGGAGATGCTCGATCTCGTGATCGGTTCGGAGACCGGCGGGCGACAATTGACGCTCCGCGATGTCGCGACCGTGGAGCGAGGCTACTCCGACCCACCCCGGCGAATCCTGCGGTTCGATGGTCAGCCCGCCATCGGCATCGGGATCTCGACGATTCAGGGGGGCAATGTCGTGCGGATGGGCGAAGGGGTCCGCAAAACGCTCGATCGCCTGAAACCGGACCAACCGATCGGGCTCGAAATCGGCGAGATCAACTTTCAGCCGGAAGCGGTGAGCGCCGCCACGAGCGATTTTGTCTTCAACCTGCTCAAGGCCGTGAGCATCGTGATCCTCGTCCTGCTGGTGACGATGGGAGTCAAAACCGGCTTGATCATCGGCTCCGTGTTGTTCCTGACGATCATTTCAACCTTCCTGGTGATGTACATGGAAGGCGATCTATTGATGGAGCGAATTTCGCTGGGGGCGCTGATCATCGCGCTCTGCATGCTGACGGACAACGCGATCATCATCATCGAAGGGATCAAAGTCCGCATCGAGGCGGGCGAGGACAAACTGGACGTGGTTCGCGACGTGGTGGCGCAAAACCAGTGGCCGTTGTTCGGCGCGACCGCGATCGGCATCATCGCTTTCGCGGCGATCGGCCTTTCCGAGGATAGCACGGGTGAATATGCCAACTCCCTGTTTTGGGTCATCTTGATCGCCCTGAGCTTGAGCTGGATCTCGTCCGTAACCGCGACGCCACTGTTGGGCTATCTGTTTTACAAGCCGCTGGAAAAGGGGGCTGGCGGCGAGCCCGCGGCCGATCCCTACGCCGGGGTCATCTTCCGCGCCTATCGCTCGCTGTTGATGACGGCGCTGCGGTTCCGCTGGGTGGTCATGATCCTCATGATCTTCGCCTTCGTGCTGTCGCTGTACGGATTCACCCGGGTCGACCAGAGCTTTTTTCCTCCCGCGACACGTCCGCAATTCATGGTTGACGTGTTCTTGCCCGCGGGGCTGCACATCCGCGAGACCGAAGCCTTTGCGGATAACATCGAAGAGTATGTCCGTGCCCAGGACGGCGTCGCGCACGTCGCGTCCTTCGTCGGCGGCGGCGGACTGCGATTCCTGTTGGTTTATTCACCGGAATCGGAAAACCGTTCATTCGTGCAGTTCTTGATCGAAGTCGATGACGCCAGCAAGATCGATGGGCTGTTGGCCACCATCCAAGATCATCTCGACACACAACACCCGGATGCCAACGCGATCGCCAAGAAATTCTTGCTCGGGCCGGGCGCTGGCGGACGCATCCAAGCTCGCATCAGCGGCCCGGACCCGGCGGTCCTACGCGACTTGGCCGACCAGGTGAAACAGGTGCTCGACCAGGATGGCGCTGCCAAGGGGGTCCGCAACGATTGGCGGGAGCGTGAGAAAGTGCTGCGTCCAACGCTGCTGGAATCGCAAGCTCGTCGCAACGGACTGACGCGGGTCGATATCGCTCTGGCGCTGCAGACGAGTCTCGAGGGACGCGTGGTCGGGTTCTATCGCGAACCCGGAGATGCCGGGTCGGGTAGCGGCACCTTCCCGCAAGAGGCGCGGCTGCTGCCGATCGTCGCCCGCCCGCCGCTGGAGGAGCGCAGCGATGTCGCCAACATCCAAAACATGCAGATCTGGAGCCCAGTGGCCGGACGCATGATCCCCTTGAGCCAAGTCGTGTCGGAAGTCGGCTACACCTGGGAAGACCCCGTGGTTCAACGCCGCGATCGGTTTCCGACCATCACGATCCATGCCGATCCCCGCAGCGGATTGCCGAGTCAACTGTTCGGACGCGTCCGCGGCGCGATCGAAGCGATCGAGCTGCCAACGAATTACTCGCTCGAGTGGGGCGGTGAGTATGCGGACTCGCGAGACGCTCGGATCGCCTTGGCCAGGCCGCTGCCATTCTTCGTTGCGTTGATGGTGTTCATCGTCGTCTGCTTGTTCAATTCGATGCGGACGACCGCGTTGATCTGGATCATCATGCCCATGGCGATCATCGGCGTGACCGTCGGGTTGTTGCTAACCGGCCAGCCGTTCGGGTTCATGGCGCTGCTGGGCGTGATGGCTTTGGGTGGCGAGCTGATCAAGAACCAGATCGTCGTGCTGAGCAAAATCTTCACCGAAATCGACAACGGGAAAACGCCGTATCAAGCGATCCTGTATGGCGGGACCAGCAAGATGCGACCGGTTTGCATGGTGGTCCTCACCACGGTATTGGGGATGATCCCGTTGCTCACCGACGCGTTCTTCGGGGCGATGGCCGTGTGCATCATGTTCGGCCTGTCGTTCGCCGCCTTCCTGTCGCTGATCGTGACCCCCGTCCTGTACGCGATCATGTTCAACGTTCACGAAGATTCCGCCTCCCCCGAGAAGCCGGGCGGGTAAACGGAGGCAATCCGCTAGGGCTCGGCGAGTGGTTCGACCGCCGCCACTTGAAGCGGCGGTTCCCCAGAGCTTACGCTGGTCGCTGAGATTCGCATCGAAATTCTCTCGCCCGAAAGCACCTGCCATGCGTCCACCGATTGCCGCGCACGTCGTCGCTCACCTGTTTCTGCTCTTGCAGGTCGGCGGCCTGGCGGCCAGCGGACAGGAGTGGGTCTGCTCCTGGACCGATCGCGAGATCGTGATCGATGGCGATGGCGGCGATGAGGCTTGGGCCAAGGCGACCGTCATCGACGATTTCAAGATCCCCGAGACGCTGGCCGCCCCGCGGACCCAAACCCGCTTGCGACTGCTGTGGGATCGATCCGCGCTCTACTTTCTCGCCGAACTGGAAGACCACGACCTGTTCGCCGACATCGTCGATCACGATGGGATGACGTGGAACAACGATGTCTTCGAGATCTTTTTGAAGCCGGACGAGCAAGCGACCGGATACTATGAATTGCAGGTCAACGCGGCGGGCACTCGGATGGACATGTTCGTGCCCCAGCGACAACCCGGCGCGTTCGAAGCCTTCAAGGCGGCGAACCCGTTCGCCTGGCAAACGGCCGTCAAGCGCCGGGGCACCCTAGACCCGAGAACGGATCGTGACACCGGCTGGGTTGTGGAGGGCAAGATTCCCTGGGTCGATTTCATGCCCAGCGGAGGCCGGCCCGACAGCGGCGAGATCTGGCGCGCCGCCTTCTGTCGCTACGATTACACCCTCGGCCAAGAACCGGAACTCAGTAGCAGCGCGCGGCTGGGCAAACCGAACTTTCATGCCTACGAAGACTATGGCCGTCTGCGTTTCGCCGGCCCGGCGGACGGGGACGCCGCCTTGAAAAAACTGGCGGCCCAAACGCACGTCACGGCTCGGTTGTACGGCACGCCCGATCCGCCACTCCCTTATCGAGCGGTGCGCGCTTATCCCGACTTGCACCTCAACTTCCCGATCGATCTGCGGGTGCAACCGGGCACGCGCCAGATGGTGATCATCGAAGAAGATGGCAAGTACGGCCCGACGAAAATCGTGCGAACGCGCGAGCCCGACTCGTCGCAAACGCTCGATGAGATCATCGACCCCAAGGGGGTGGCTTATAGCTTAGCGTTCCATCCGCGATTTGAAGAGAATGGCTGGCTGTATGTCGGCAGCAACGGCAAGGTCGGAGACCAATCGAACCATAGCCGCATTCAAAGGTATGAGATTTCCCGCGAACCTCCTTATCCCGTGGTCGGCGAACCGGTGACGATCATCGAATGGGAATCCAACGGGCACAATGGAGCGGCCATCACGTTTGGGCTCGATGGGATGCTGTACGTCACCACCGGCGACGGCACTTCGGATTCGGATCAGAACGATGTCGGACAAGACCTCACGACTTTGCTCGCGAAGGTGCTACGGATCGACGTCGATCATGCCGCACCGGGGACCACTTACTCGGTGCCGAAAGACAATCCGTTCGTAACGCTGCCCGGTGCGCGAGGCGAAACGTGGGCCTACGGATTGCGGAATCCCTGGCGAATGACGACCGACCCGCAAACGGGCCAAATTTGGGTCGGCAATAACGGCCAAGACTTATGGGAACAGGTCTACTTGCTCCAGCGCGGCGCTAACTATGGCTGGAGCGTCTATGAAGGCAGCCACCCGTTTTATTCTCATCGAAAACTGGGCCCGACACCGCTCGTTTTGCCGACCGTCGAGCATCATCATAGCGAGTCGCGATCCTTAACCGGCGGGGTTGTCTACCACGGCAAGAACCTCCCCGAATTGCGAGGGGCTTATGTCTATGCGGATCACTCCACCGGTAAGGTTTGGGCGGTCAAGCACGACGGCGACCGCGTGCTGTGGAGTAAGGAGATCGCCGACACGCCGTTTTTCATCACCGCCATTGCACTCGATCCAGACGGCGAACTCCTGCTGCTCGATCATGCGGGTGATAAGAAAGGGGGCCTTTACCGGCTAGAACCCAATCAGGACGACGGCACGGCGAGTGCAAAGCCGTTTCCGAGGCGTTTGAGCGAGACGGGGTTATTTGAGGACACGCAGGGTCACCAAGTTGCGGCGGGGTTGATCCCGTACAGCGTGATTGCCCCGCTGTGGTCCGATAACGCCGCCAAGGAGCGGTGGATCGCGTTGCCCCCGGACGGGAACATTCAGTTGACCGACCGCTGGGGCTGGGAGTTTCCCAACGAAACCGTGTTGATGAAATCGTTCTCCTTGGATACCACGGCCGGCGATCCGAAAACAAAAACCTGGATCGAAACCCGGCTGATGCTCAAACGCGACAACGAATGGGTCGGCTATTCCTACGCTTGGAACGAAGAGCAGACGGATGCATTTTTGGTCGATGCCGGCGGTGCCGACCGCGAGCTCACGATCGAAAAGGGAACGCAATCCGATCGCTTGAAATGGCACTACCCCAGCCGAACGGAATGCATGGTCTGCCATACCCGCGCGGCGACCTTCGTGTTGGGGATTTCGACCCTGCAATTGAACAGCGACCACGACTATGGCGACGGCGTTTCACGCAATCAATTGGAAACGCTGGAGGCCCTCGGCGTGCTTCGCACCAGTTGGGAAAGCGATGGCAAGCTGACGCTGCGGCGGGATCTGGAGTCGATTGGCAAATCGAAAACCGAGATCGATGCGCACGTCGCGTCCGTGCAGGTCGCCGACGGTCAAAAGGGGCTTCGCTCGCGGGGCTTGCTAGCGAAGCCGCCGCGGGAGTATCCGGCGCTCGTCAATCCTTATGACCCGCACGCGGAACTCGCCCTTCGCGCACGTTCCTACCTCCATTCGAACTGCGCGTATTGCCATACGGAAGCAGGTGGTGGCAATGCTCGGATCGACTTGGCGTTCGAAGTGCCGCTGGAAAAAATGCGGATCCTCGAGGAGTCGCCGCTGCATCACAGTTTTGGGTTCCGCGACGCGAAGGTCGTTGCCAGCGGGGAACCGGACCGGTCGGTGTTGCAACATCGGGTCGGCATTCGCGGACCAGGTCAGATGCCCCAGCTCGGGACCGAACGGGTCGACCACGCCGCCTGGCAAATGCTGCGGGAATGGATCGCCACGCTCCAGCCCGCCCCGCCGGCGGGGCCGCGCGAGCCGTGAGCGTTCTCACGCCGGCCAACGTAGGCAGGGGTGCCGGCGGGTGGGCAGTGAGGGACAGCAGGCAGGGTGCCCCCTGCTGAGCCCCTGAGCATGAGCCCCTGAGCAGCCCGTTCGCGATAGGCATTCGGCATGACGCCGCGTGCCGTCCTGGCGAGTCATCAAAAAATCAAAACTCAGCCGCGGGCGCCCTATTTTCTGAAATCCGCGACTGTTTAAAACTAGTGCTGGACGGAGTCGGGAGGAAGCCGGCCCCGTCGCCCCGCGGCCGGGCGGATCCTGCCCGCGGGAGGATCGATTCGTCGCTGATTGGCACCGAGGTAAACCGAAGCATGAATGTTGCCTTGCTCGTATTGGTGGTCCTGTACCTCGTCGGCACGCTATTGCTGGGTGCCTGGGCGGGCTCGCGAATCAAGGATACGTCCGACTTTGCCGTGGCTGGACGCAGCCTGCCGCTGAGCATGGTCATCACGACGAGCTTCGCCACTTGGTTTGGTGCCGAGACGGTGATGGGCATCCCCGCGAGATTCGTCGCGGGCGGTTTGCGAGAAGTGGTGGAGGACCCGTTTGGCGCCTCGATGTGCCTGGTGCTCGTCGGTCTGTTTTTCGCCCAACTGCTTTACAAGATGAACCTGTTGACGATCGGCGACTACTTTCGCAATCGCTACGGGGTCGGGATCGAAATCTCCTGCTCGATCTTGATCATCCTGAGTTACCTCGGCTGGGTCGCGGCGCAGATCACGGCGTTGGGCTTGGTCTTCTCGCTGCTTTCGGGTGGTGCGATCAGCACACCGGTCGGGATGGTGATCGGCACGGTGTTGGTGCTCGTGTATGTCGTGATGGGCGGGATGTTGGCCGTGGCCTATACCGACTTCGTGCAGATGATCGTGCTGGTGATCGGGCTGTCCTACATCGCCTGGGCTTGCGCCGGCATGGCAGGCGGTGCCGGAGCGGTGCTCGCGCTCGCCAACGAGCGTGACCTGCTGCGGCTCCTTCCCGAACCGACGTTTCATGAGTGGCTATTTTTTATCTCGGCGTTCGTGACGATGATGCTGGGCTCGATCCCCCAGCAGGATGTTTTTCAGCGGGTCATGTCGGCCAAGGATTCCAAGACCGCGAGGAATGGGGCGGTCATTGGCGGGCTGGCCTATCTCGCCTTCGCCTTCGTGCCGATGTTCGTCGTCGTCTCGGCCGTGCTCATTATCCCAGAGGACGCCGAACGGATGCTGAGGGACGACCCTCAGGAACTCCTGCCGCACTTGATTCTGAAGCACATGCCGTTTCTGGCGCAGGTGCTGTTCTTCGGCGCCCTGGTGTCAGCGATCAAATCCTGCTCGTCCGCGACATTGCTGGCACCGTCCACCAGTTTTGTCGAAAACATCCTGCGGCACTTCCGACGGGACCTCAACGATCGTCAACTGTTGCTGGCGATGCGAATCACGATCCTGGTCTTCACGTCGTTGGTGTTGACCTATGCGATCCTGATGCAAGGCACCTCGATCTACGAGATGGTTTCGGCCGCTTACCAGGTGACGTTAGCCGGGGCCTTTGTCCCGCTCGCCTTCGGCCTGTATTGGCGACGGGCCACGACCCAAGGGGCCTTCGGCGCTATCGTGTGCGGGATCGGTACGTGGTTGGTGCTGACCTTTCATCCGACTTGGGGGGAAGAGGTCTTTCCCAGCCCGCTGGGAGGATTGATCGGGAGCATCATCGGCATG
>DITY01000258.1 GCA_002422955.1 Planctomycetaceae bacterium UBA6172 | reverse complement strand
GGAGGGTAAATCGTACGAATGTCCCAAGCCGACCGCGTGGCCGACTTCGTGGAACATCACCCCGGTGAAGCCGTCACCGAAGAAGCGGTTCGCGTCTTGAAACAGCGATGCGTTGACGATCGCGCCACGACCCCCGCCCAAACCCGCCACGCCCGAGCCCGGTGGCAGGCTGGGGTCAAAGGCCCGCAGGTCGGTCTTCCCGATCTCGAAACCGCTGGAAGGGGATTCGATGAATTGATAACCCGATTTGCTGGCGATGATGTCGAACAGCACCCGCACGATCCGCTTCTCTTCCTCGGTGATCTGGTTGAGGAAAGACTCTCCGGGGGATGTCAGATTCGGGAACGAGGCTGGGAAGTGGTAATAGACCCTAGCGATCGGCGCGGGGGCTCGTGGTTCCATCCCACTGGAGCCGATATGGACTTCGCGCTGAATTTGGCGGTGACCAGGCTCGTCCTGTCCACCTGGCCATGGCGGCAGCAGGACATTCTGTCGCTCAATTTGCGCGGCCAAGGTCAAGCCGGCAGCGCCGAGACTGCCCAGGTTGGTCGCCGAGCCGAACGTCGTGTTTTGATCGCTGGTTGATAACGCATGTCCTGTCACGCTCGCATCGATCAGGTAGGAGCCGGTCGAGCCGTCCGTGCTGGAGATTTCGATGTAGTACGCGCCGGTCGCCGTCACGTTGTAGTTGAACGCGGCGATTGAGCCCGCACCGCTGGCGATGGCGACCAATTCGTCACCATCCGCATCGAGCACGCGGGCAGTCAGATTCAGATTCGCTTCCTGGGCGCTGCCAACCACGCTCAACATCGAGCCGGCGACCAATTCGACCCGATACAAATCGACATCGCTCGGGCTGTTGTGAACGCCGGCGAAGTCCCCGAGAAAGCCATTGAACGTGAAGCGATTTTCGTCGAACAGCGTGCCGACACGGACCGCTTCCGCCCGCGTTCCGCTCAACCCGCCGGAGCTGCCGACGTCCAACCGATAGGTCCCTTCGGGCAACGGCTCGGCGAATGTCAAGATGACGCGATTGACCGCGGGTTCGTACTGGGCCGAAACCGGCAGTAGGGTCCGATCGTCGTCCGAGGCCAGGCTCGCGGAAGTGTCAACCAAGCGGAAGAACTTGGGATCGTTGGCGTCGTCGGCGTTCAGCTGTTGATTGTCGAAGTAGACGAAGATCTGATCCCGCGCTTGCTGCAGGTCCCCGGCCGCATCGCGGGACACCGGTTGCGGAACGACGGCGACGACCTGCGCGCCTCGGTCCAAGCGGAAATTGATCGCGTAGTCGACTCCGCCACCGAACCTGCTGCCGTCGAGGCTCGCCAGCGGTTGAGCACCGCTGCCGATGATCCGGATCTGGTACGAATCGTCCGGGAAGGCGAACGCCGGATCGGTCGGGTTGTGCGCGGCGCTGCTGGCGGGACGCAAGACGATCTGCTGTCGCTCCGAGGTGACCGTAGTCCCCGGGTTGACCAGGCCGACGAATCCCAGCGCCACGTCCACCTCGTTGCCGTCGCCGAAATTGCCGTCCCCACCGCTGCGGACCAGGCGGACCGTATTGGCGTTGATCGTCGTTTCGTTGAGGTTGGCGCCGCCGTTGAAGTACAAGTTGAACTCGCGCGGGGCGACGTTCAAAACGTCGCCTTCCTGCAGCAATCCGGCGCTATCGGGTCGGATGGCTAGGATTTCCGCGGCGAGCAACTCTCGACGTTCCAGACGTTCATGCTGGAGCCGGCGACTGTTCGGCCGCGTTTGGGCGCGATCACGATTGGCTTGGCGGCAATTAGGACGGCGTTTGAACATGAGATCCAGGCCTAATGAAAATACCGAGGGAATGCAGATGGAAAAATATGCGGCGAAAAAATTACTCGTGGACCCGACGCCCGGTCTGGGTTAGCTGGCGGGGGTCTGGAGTCGAATGGTCGGACGACGGCTGAACGACAGCGAGGAGGAGAGCATCTCTGAACATAGCCGAGTCGGTCGCGAGGGGAAAATCGAGGACAGTTGGATAGCCGCCGGCATCGCTGGCGGCTTCAGAATCGTCAAGTTTCGCAAAATTACAAAGGATTAGCTCACGGAATCGAGCCAGGCGGCGTCAGAAGCCAGTTGCAAGACCTCTGTCCGGTCCTGGTTTGTAGCCTCGCTCGCCGAATCGATCGCCAGGAGCGCGATCAAATCCTCGACCCCTTCACCGCCCGCCTGACCGAAATCGGCCAGCAGGGCCATACCGAATTGGTCGGCGGGTCGCGGTGGGTCCACCACTTCGGGCAGACTGATCGAAGAGGCGGCGAAGACCGTACTGGTCAACCAGGTCGCGGGGGCTGCTTCGCCCTCACCGTTGAGGCTGGCGTTGTTACGTCGTGCGATCTCGTTGATCACCTCCAACGCGTCGAACGGCGTCACGATCCCGTCGCCGCTGACGTCGTAGAAGTCGGGTGGCGTGCTGGTCAGTTCCGAAACCGGAATCCCGGCGGTCTGCCGAGAGGCCAATAGGTTCAGGATTCGCAGCGCGTCGAGTGGCGAGATGAAACCGTCGGCCGTGACGTCGAAGCGGAAGCCCGGGATCGGGTTCTGATACTCGGAACGACCGAGCGTCAGCGTAACCGTGACCAGGTTGCCGACCCGATTGGTCGGATCGATCGGGCGATAGGTGAACGAATCGGTTTGTCCCGGGGTCCCCACGTTGTTCTTGTAGGTGAACGTGCCGTCACGGAAAATGTCGAGCTGGCCTCGCGGTGTCGTCACCCGCACGCCAGTCCCGTTCTGGATGGAAACCGGATTGCTCCCGGAGACGCTGGACAGATCGACCCGCACCCGCTCGTTGGTCCCGGGGAAGACATCCGAATCGGGATCCGAATCGTTGGCGAGTACCCCTTGGGCCGGATTGAGTACCTGCAGGCGGCCGCCGATCGGCACGTCGTACTGGTTCGGCAAGCCGCGGGGGGCATCAGGCTGAGGGGCGATCGTGAGCGTGAACGCGTCACTGACCGCGGCCGTCGCGTCACGGGCCGTGATCTCCAGCAGGATGCTGCCATAGGCATCGGCAACCGGGACGATCGTCATCTGATTGCCAGCAAACGAAATCGACTGCACCAACCCCGACGCGGTGATTTGCGCCGCGGTCGGATTGAAGATGTTACCGATCCGCGAAACCTGGTAGGTGAGTTGCTCGCCATCGGGATCGAAGAAGATCTGCGTCAGGTCACGTTGGATCGTGACGTCTTCGTCGGAATTGAGCGGATGGAGCGTTCCGATCAACCTCGGCGCATCCGGTGTGTTGAGCACCGATACCGGGATGGTAACGCTGGTCGATGGACCACCACCGATGTTGGTTGCGGTCACTTGCAGGTTCAAGTTACCAAACCGGAACGACGGTAAACGGAGCCTCAGCGTGGCCGCCCCGGTTGCCGGATCGATGATCACCGTCGACACCACGATCGCCGGATTGCTGCTGACGACGGTGTAGGTCGAGGCATCCCCTTCCGGATCGAGGAACCAAGTGTTGAGGTTGTACTCGAAGACCTGCTCCGTCTCCTTGCTTTCATTGAACTGCAGAGACGTCCGGTTCGGATCGCCGTTGATCCCGATGAAGCTGGGTGGTGAGTTCGTCCCGTTCACATTCAGGGTGACCGTCCCGGTCGACGACTGCGGGATGAACGGATTGTAAATGTCGACCGGGGGCGCGACATCGAACACCGTGTAGGTGAATTGGTCGGGACCGCTGAAGCCGACCCTCGGCGTATAGACCAGGTTGCCGCCGACCAACGCGACGGTCCCGCCACGCAGGGTCCCCTTGGGGAACTGGCTGAGTTCCAAGGCCAAGCCTTGGCCTTCGGCGACCTCATCGGGCGGGCCGGGCAGATCGTTGGTCAGAATGCCGTTCGCGCCGGTGACCGGGATCTGGAACGGGCCATTTCCGTTGAGCGAGAAGGTATTGTTTTGCACGATCGGTGCGTCGTTGACCGGCGTGATCGTGATGAACACGGTACCCCGGGTCAACGCCGTTTCCGGCAATTGCCCGTTGCCGGGAACGTCGGCCACGATGTACTCGAAGCGATCCGGTCCCGGACCTGGGTAATCCGCCGGTGGCGTGTAACGGATGCCGCCGTTCACCAGCTGCACCGAACCGCCGAGTTCGGTCTGGAACCCGAGCCCGTTGACCCCCGCGGATTGGATCACCAACGCCTGGTCCGATTCGTTGGCCGGACCGGCGACGAAGAACGAGGTCAACTCCGCGGACGTGAAATTGATGACCACGTCCTCGGGGCTGGTCCGAACGATCAGCGGAGGATTACCGACCGGGTCCAGGACGGATGGGGCGTCGTTGACCGGCGCGACCGTGATCGTGACCGAGAGCGCGGTCGGGCTGACCAACTGAGTTTCGGGGGCCAGCGATTTGACGTCGGTAACTCGAGCCGTGAACACCACGCTGCCGAAGTAGTCAGCGGTGGGTGTGAACTCGAAGGCACCATCGGCCCGCAGGTTCAGGACCCCCGCGATTTCTCCTGCCGCATCTTGCAGCGTTCGCTGGCCGACATCGCCGGAATAGATCTGGACTGCATCCCCATCGGGGTCGGTGATCCGTGCTAGCAAGCCGTCGTCATTGGGGGTGTCGGTCAGCGAACCGTCGAGGTCGCTCGCCTGTAGGACATTGTCCTCGTCGATGAAGTACTCGAGATGGCGGTTGTTCTCATCCACCGTCGGGGGCAGCCCCGGCATGATGACCAACCGATAGTCTTCGACCTCGCCGCTCAGCGCCAGCCCGCGAGGGGTGAGATCCCCTTCGCTGCTGATACGGAATCGCGCGTAGGTCGGCGTCGGCACGGACGGGCGGGCCGCCGTCGCCGGAACGAGGATCGTGAAGGTGCGGGTGACGGCATCGCCCATGGGGTCACCGGTAAAGATCGCTCCGGGAACCGCCCCGCTGAGGATCTGCTCGTTCGGATCGTCCCAATCACCGTCGAAATTGAAATCGATCCAGGCATCAACCACGCCCGAACCGGTCACCGTGATCGAGATTTCCAGCGGGATGCCCGGATTCAGAATCCCGGTCGGGTTGACGGCACTCACAAAGTTCACACCATCCTCGTCCGCGGTGATGATTCGGACCGTGTTGCCGACGACCACGACGCTCGCGGGACGCAACGGGCTTTCGAGCACCGCGCGTCGGAACGCTTCAGCGATCGAGGTCGGCGACGAGGGATCGAGCGGGGCTACCGCGAAGTTGTTCTCGTTGAACAGCCCATCCACATCGAACTCGAGCGTCGCGGTATCGACCCCGGTCGAGATCGTGACCGTGTCGCCGTCGAAAGCGGAGGCCGGTCCCGTCAAGTCGAAGGTGATCTCCACAAAGCCGGGGCGGACCACGGCGTTGAATAGCGAGCCGTTCGTGCCGACGACAAAGATCGTGGTGTCGTCGCCATCGGCGAGCGGCGTCGGCATGCCATCGGCGTCGATGTCGATCAGAGTACCGAGACGTACCCCGTTGGGGTCGACCATGTGACGGGCGCCGTCGTTGGCCAGGTTCGTCGGATAGCGACCGGCGACACCGCCACGGGGATCGGGTGCGTCGCCGTAATCGAGACCCACGGTCGGCAGCAGCAGCGTGAACTGCGTCGAATTGTCTTCGCGATTCGGCTTCAGCGGGTTGCCGGCCAAATCCTTGACCGACTGCAAGAAATAGCTCGGGAGCGGACCGTCGATCAGCAACGCATTCTCGATGAAGAATGTCCCGCCACCGCGATTGACCGCGTGCAAGGTGGTCAAACCGGCCGCTTCGGACTGGTTGATCGCGTTGATCAAGGACCGCTTCATCTCTTCGGGCCCGAACGCGCCGTTGAACGGCACGGGGATCGCGCCACCGGGCGTTCCCGAGAGGATCACGGTCGGGGCTGCCGATACGTCGACAACCGTTTGCGAGTTGTCGGCCAATTTCACTTGACCGCCAGGCTGCGCGGTCGCCTGCAACTCCATGGTACCGCGGTTGTTGTTGATCGCGGCGGCCAACACGCTCGCCACGTCATCCACGGTGCCGTTGGGCTGGAAGATCACGGGGATGAACCCGGGAGCCACGCCACCCCCGCCGGTTGCCGCGTCGAATTCCAAGCGGAGCGTCTGGCTGCCCTGCGTGATGACAATCTGTTCGCCATCGGTCACGATCCCGCGTCGCGGCACCAGGGGCGCGTTGATCACAGGGATGACCGGATCGTTGGGGTTGACGGGTGGTTGCGGCTGCGGGAAACCGAACTGATCTTCGTTGATATTGCCAAGCGAGATCCGACCACCGCCCAAATTGACCGCCGTGATCTGCAAGCCCGAGCCGTTGATCGCGGCAACGGTCGCCGCCGTCACGGCCTCGACATCGTCGAACACACGATAGGGGATTTCGATCGCCTGCAGGTTGGTCGCTCCGGTCAACACGCGGTTGTATTGGAACACCGCGGTATTGAAGCCGTCGCTGAGTTGGAACTGGCTGTCATCGGGGATGCCGTTGCCGCCGACGATCGGCAATTGCAGCAGCAAGGGGCCGAAGATCGTCAGCAGGCTCGATTCGGTCACGCCCGGTTCGCCGATCAGTTCGATGGTCGAACCGGCCGTAAGGTTCAGGCCCAGCCCGACTTGGCCGCCGATCACGACTTGGCCGCCCGGATTGGCCAGCACGCCGACGGGATCGATTCCGGCAATGCTCTGACCGCGGATCGCCGCGGCGATCGCCTCGGCCAACTGATCACCGGTCGTCGCGCGGGTGAACTCGATCCGGGCATCGCCCGTGGGCAAGGACCCGTTCGCATCGGTGCGGTCGAGCACCAGGGTCACGGGATTACCCGTCGCTGGGGTGAACTCCAGCGTCTCGCCATCTCCCGGGGTTCGGCTGATACCGACCACGCCCAGTTGACCGCGCGAAACGACGGCCGAACCATCAGCCGGCAGGTTCAAGAAGATCAGTTCGCCGATCAGCACCGGTTCGATCCGCAGCGGCGAATTGACGATCGCGAGCTGGATCGCATCGCGAACCGTCTGCGCCGGGCTGACGGCACCGATCAGGATCGGCGTGTTGAGCGGATTGAAAACGCCATTGGAATCGAACTCGAAACGGATCGACTCGATCCCATCGCTGATCGTCAGGATGTCGCCATCGAGGATCCCGCCGGGACCGGCGCCGACGTTCGGCACGGACAATGCCAACGTGCGGGTGGCCGAAACCAAAGCAGTCCGGCCGGTGTCGAGAACCGTGCCCGCTTCGCTGCCGACGATCACCTTGGCTCCGTTGAGCACGGGGGTTACGTTGATCACGCCGGTAACGGCGGCCGCTTGAATCGCGGCGGCGGAGGCGGCCGCCAGCGTTTCCGGGGAATCCCCGGTCGTGAAGGAGATGACCCGGCTATCGGGCAGCGTCACGCCATCCCGGTCGAACTCGAAGAACACGGGCGTCCCGCTAATCCCGCTGATGCTGAAGCGGGAACCGTCGGTAATCCCGCCCGTCCCGGTTCCCACCGCGGGGATCGTGAACTGCAGCGTCTCGGGGACGAGCAATTCGTACCCCGACTCGAACTCATACGTCACGCGGCCGCCATTGCTATCGACGATCACGAAGGAGTCGCCGTCCGAGACAGCGCCGGCGCCGGGGGCCAGTCCGACCAACCGGTCTTTGTTGTTGATCGAGATCCGGTAGGCACGGTCGCTTCGCCAAATGCCGGCGAGGGGGCGCAGCGTGACCACGCCGCTGGTGGCGTCGTAGCTGAAGGTGTAGTCGACCCCTTCGGTCAGCAGACGATCACCCTCGAACAGCGAGAAGTTCGCGCCCGATTCCCGTAAGCCCGCCAAGGCCGGTACGACGACCGTATTGTGGTCGATACCGCTGCCGACGAACGGATCGGAGGAATCGCCGATGTCCCGCAACAGGATGCGGAACTCGTCATAGATCCCGCTGCGGAGACTGAGGAAGCTCTCGGTCGGGTCGGTGTCGATGCCCGCCGCGTCGTTGTCGCGGGGGAATTCGAGAACCGCGGTGGGGCCAACGAAGTCGGCGCGGTCCAAGGCCCCACGATCCTTGAAGACATTCGATCCGAGCCCGCCCGGCGAGGTGACAGCCGGATCGTCGGCGCGAAGTTGGCCACTCTGATCGCGGTCGGGTGCCAGGATGTTGCTGATCGGGATGCCGACCGACTGCTTCAGCGCGGCCACCGTATCACGCTCGGCGAGCGAGTTGATCGCGCTGTCGATAATCGTCGCTCCCGCGGCCGGGGTCATGCGGCTGCCGGCCGCATTCTCCACGACCAACTGGCCGCCCGGGACGATGAAGTTGAAGTCCGAGTTGCCGCCGTTGACGTTGCTCGGCCCGTTGAACGAATCGGTCGAAAGCCCCGGGTCGTTGATGCCCGGCGTGTTGACGTCGGCACGGATCCGCGAGTTTCTCGATTCGTCGTACTGGAACGTGTTGCCCGTCACGACAACGGCTTGTTGCTTGTAGAACGTGTCGACCTGAGCGAGAACGCCGAAGCCGGCCCGATTCGTCTCTTCGACCACGACGCTCTGGTGCAGGTTGATGAACACGTTGTTCATCAGGGTCGGGCTCGCACCCTGGGTGATCAACACGCCATTTTCGGCGAGCAATTGGTCCGCCTGAGTCGCGTAGGCCGGCGTCGAAGCGTCGGGGGTGAACAGCAGGCCCGCCGCACGCGCCGCGGGGCTGAGTTCGATCCTGGCAGCATTGTTGATGTAAACGTACAGTTCGCTGGTCCCCGCCCCATCGCTCCAGCCGTTGGCGGTCGGAACGCTGTTCGAGAGATTCTCCAGACGGTTGTGGCCAAAGCCACCGCTCGCGTAATCCGACGGTAAGAAATACGTGACGATCGCGCCATTGTTGCCATCGATGCCCCCCAGTGCCGTCGCGGTCACTCGGGTGATCGGCCCATTGCGGCCATCCGGGCCATTGTTCCCCGTGTGGTTGGGCATCGCCGGTGTGCCGCCGACCACGCGATCGACCGCGTCGGCGATCGCACGCATGATGTCGGGAACGCGGTAGCCGCCGTCGGCGGTGTCGGTCCGCAGCGGCACGTTGATGTTGCCGTTGGGCAGGACCAAGGCGCCGCTGTTGGAGGTGAACTCGAACGTCACACGGTTACCGAACGGATTGACGCCAGTATAAGCACCGCTGGGAACGTAATCGGGGACCTGCGTGATCGCGAAAGTCGTGCCGACGAGCGCCCCGGCGCGGGTGCTGCCACCGCCGTTATCGAGCGACATCACGAAGCTCCGCGCCGCGAAGACTTCGATGCCCAAGCCGTAGACACCCGTGCCACCGGTGCCTGCCTTGCGACCAGCCAGGCTCAGCGGATCGTAACTGTCGTTGCCCAGGCTGCTGATCCCGACGTAGTAGGTCCCCTTCTTCGTCGCGGTGAAATCGATGAAGCCGTTCCCCGAGACCGCGGAGTTGAGGTGCGGCGGGGTCGCGCCGGGGAGGCTGACGGTCGAACTTACACCGCCACCCGTGACGAAGGACAGCGCCTCGCCGTTTTCGTTGAACAAGCGGAGGACGGTCGTGGGACCGCCGATCCGGGTATCGGCGACCAATCGTTCGCCAACCTCGAGTTCCACTTTGAAAAGATCGACGTCGCGGTCTGCCGACAGCGGGTCGGTATTGTCTCCCAACGTGCCTTGTGTGAAGTAGGGAGCACCGTGATTGCGTCCGGCTTTCGTGTCGACCGCCTGGGCGATGCGATCGTTGGGCTCGGCGGTCGCCGGAACCGCGAATTGGGCTTCGGTGCCGTCGTTGCCGTAGATCGTGTTGTTGACGATGCGGGCAAAGGGCTGAGGCGCCTCGGGAACCGGAGCGTTCTGCACCTGCGGGAGCGTCCCGCCCCCCTTGGCAAAGAAGTTGCTGAAGAAGACGTCCGTCGCCCCTTCGATGTACAACGCGAATTCGGGCAACAACGGTGGGGTCGCCGACACGGTGAGCGCGGGTCCGATCGTCGCGCGAACCAAACCGGCGAGCCCGTTGGTGGTCAGAATGCTGCCGTTGATCGCCTGTTGCATGGCGACCAACAATTCCTGATTCGAGCTGACCGTCTGGCGGCCGCCCGCCGGATAAGCGCCGCTGAGTTCAGCACCCGCTCCCGCTGGCCGTTTGCGGTAATAAATCGGGCTGTGGCCGTCGATGAAGCCGTCGCCGCCGATCACACCGCTACCAGCTTCGGCGGTCGTGTTGCCGCCGAGGTCATCGAACTCCATCACGACGCGGGTCCCGGCCGCATCGAGCACCATCACCATGCCGTCGGCGATCCGTGGCGTCGGCGGCAGCGTGACGACCAGCGGCTGTGTTTGTCCGTCGATCTTAATGCCCGCAAACCTCGCCTGGTCGATGATGTTGTTCTCGATCACCACGCCTGGCACGATCCCGCCGAGCACCGAATCGTTGAGGGTCGGCAGGTTCAGCGGGATGCCGCTGCCGGTGTTGCCGAGCGGCGGTTGGGTGCCGAAACCGGTCACGATGTCGCGGGGGTCGGTCAACCGCGGCGGCAATTCGGACCAGATGCCGACGCCATTGACGTGGCTGATCCGGTTGCTGTCGATGATCACTTGGCCCTGGGTCCGCGTGGTGTTGAAATCCCCGAAGGCGTCGAGCGCGATCGCCGCCAAGCGGATGTTGCGGCCGCCTGGACGGGGAGTCGACGACAAGGTCGCGGGGGCGCCGGCGACGTTCCGGACAATTTCGAAATCGCCGCTGGCCGTGCCGTGCAGGTTGACCCGCGCGTCGGTCGCGATCAGCGACGCGTTGCTGGAAGCCGGGGCGGCCTTGAGCTTCAAGCTCGACTGCACGACCGGATTGTTGATCGCGGCGATCAACCGCTGGGCGATCTGGGTCGCGGTATCGGTCGAGGCGTAGGGAATCCGGACGACGCCCTCGGTGAAGCCGGGTACGGAATTGAACTCGAACGTGACGGTCGTGGAACCATCGTTCAAGGTGAAGGTGTCACCATTTAGCAACTGACTGCCGGACGGGGCGACCAGCGTCACACGCCGCGCCAGGCGGTCGTTGGTGTCGAAGGTATCGGTCAGGGCCAGCGCGCCGCCCGCACGCGGATCGAAATACTCGACCGCGGGACGAAGCTCGAGTTGGTATTCGCCTTGGCCACCAAAGCCGAAGGTGAACGCGGATTGGCCGGGGGTCGCGTTCGAGACCATTTCGCCGCGTTCGGCAAAGCCGATAACAAAATTATCGACGTACAACCCTTCGCCCGCCCCCGCGCCCGTCACGTACTCATACGAGATCACGATTCCGGTATGCCCGGCGACCGCGTCCAACGCAACGATCTGTTGTCGCCAAGTGTTCCCGTCCGGGGAAGTCAGGAAACTGCTGGGCAGGGTGATCGGACCGCTGAGCTGGTCGCTGGTGGCACGAATTCGGACCGAGTCGCCCAACCCGGGGGCATAGAAATAATCGAAATAGAGCCTCGGCAGATCGGCGGCCGAGTAGCCGGCCAGGTCGAATGCCGCCGAATCCAGCGAACCGCTGGCGGCGGAGCGATCGAACCGCCACGACTGGTTGTTGGGGATGGTGGCGGCGGTGCGGCTGCCGTTGAAGGTGGCCGTCCGTTGATGGCCCGGGGCGGCGCCGCGATTGGTGGTGATCGCCCAACCCGGAGCGGCCGTTTGAACGAATGCGCCCTCGCGGGGAGCCAGTGCGGTCGATCCGCCGATCGATTCGACCTTATCTTCGAAGATACGGATGACCGATTCCATCGGCTCCCGCCGCAGGGTCAGGTTGCTGCCCAATTCCTGAGGGAGTTGATTGGCCGACGTGACGGAAACGAAGTAAGAGCCCTGGCTCAATCCGATCGGGCCGATGAACGGGTCGCCTCCCGCCACCGAGCCGCGGGCCAGCAGTTCCCCAACCTCCGCCCCGAGCGGGCTCGTCTGATCGTCGGCGATGTTGCTGCCCGACCCGAACAGCACCAATTGGGCATTGGCGGCATTCCCCGTCGGCGAATAGAAGACGCTGACGTTGGTGTCAGGTCGGCTGAACCCGTCGGCGTAATCGATGTCGAAAACGGTCGAGCGGCGCAGGTTCCCGAGGCCCGAACCGGCGAAGTTGACGTCGACACGGTAGAAGTCGACATCGAAGCCACTGGACAGCGCTCCGGCGATGCTGATCGTGCCGTTGTTGGTCGCCGCTAAGTTGCCGACATATTGAGGACGTTCCAGCAAATTGGTGCCGCCTGCCAAGCTGTCGTTGCTGGTCGCGAAGGTTTCGCTCTCGCCGATTTCTCCCAGCAGGGGCGACTCACCCGGCAGGCCGCGTAGACGGACCCCGTGGTTGGCATAGCGAATGTCGGCGAAGCGAATGCTGCTGCCGGGGAATTCTTGGGCTTCCTGCAGCCGGATCTGCAGCGAGTAGCCGCCTTGGCTCAGTCCGCCAGCGGCATCGGCCGCATTGACCGAAGCACTCCGGACTCTCACGAAGTAGACGCTACGCGCCCCGACGGGGCCCGGTAGGGTGATACTCAGTCCTGCGTCGCGGAGGTTGGTCGAACCGAAATCCTGATACAGACCGAACGCGCCGGGCTGTTCGAACGAACCTTCGAAACGGCTGAGCGAACCGACCCTACCTTGCAGGGAACTGCTCAGGACGGTGATCAAACTCGGATCGTCCACCTCGGCGAAGCTGTTGTCGGACCGGGCCAGGACATTCCCCGAGGAATCCAGAATCTCGAGGATGCTGTCCAGCCCGATGCTCGTGTGGTCGATATCGATCCAGACCGGCGTGCCGGCGGCGCCGCTGAAGCTGAACGTATCGACGTCGTTGGGGCCGCTGAGGAAGCCGTGAATTTGATAGCCGATCCGCAGTCGGTCATCGCTAGCCAATTGGCTTTCGGCCAATTCGCCCAAGAACTGCGCGTTGTCGACGGTGCCGTTCAAGCCCGGGGCAACCTCGTTGGACAATTCCTGTTCCAAGACGACCGCTACGTTGCGGTCGTTGCTGAATTGGTCGAGGTACAGCCCTCGCCAATCGTTGGCAACCGGTCGGCTGCCGAAGCTATCCCCGTTGGTGTCATTCTGCTGCGAACCGTCCAAGCGGCGACCGGCCCCGACGCTGTCATCTTGCAGGCTGGTCATCACCACGGGCGCGCCCGGCAGCCCGATCACGTGGATCGTGCCGCCGATCCGATCTTCGACCGACGACGCCGAACCGGTGGCGGTGAACCCGGTGCCGACCGTCGGGCTGTTCGGATTGCCCGCACCCGCGAGCTTGATGACCAGGCTTTCGTCGGGACGGCTCTGCAATCGCAGGGCACCGCCGGACACTTGATTGCCGACACTGATCGTGTCAAACACCATGTGGACGATGTCCGTGTCATCCCAAATGCTCGACGTCGACAGCACGCCGCCACGGACATACATCCCGTTGAGCTGGATTTGCGAGGCCGAGTCACTGGGGGTGCTCTGTGTCGTGTTGCGGCGGATCAATGGACCGTGGTTGTCATCCAGTTCGGCAAGTCGTTCGATCGCGCCGGTCTGCCGCCCATGGTCGATCACGAACTCGGCGTTCAGCGAATCGCTGTCGATGTCGATGATCGGGCCGCGGTTTTCTAGGAATTGGTTGCCGACCAGCACCGGTTGCGTGAACCGCGCGAAGATCGTCGAGGGGGTATTTCCCAACCGGCCGTTGCGACCGACGGGGCCAGCGCCCCCCTGCCCGTTCGCGTTGTACTCGAACCGCGAGTCGACGACCCGAGCGGTCGCCTGGTGCAGTTCCAAGGCGGAAAACGCCTTGCTCTGGCCACCTTCGATCAAACTGATCCCGCCGCCATAGGCGACGACCGAGTTGTCGAGGCTGACATTCGACGTGGGGCCGGCGTAAATCCCAGCCCAGTCACCGCGCTGCGGCGATAAGCCCCCGCCCGTGGCCATCGAATCGTTGTTCGTATCGAACGATCCGCCCGCGCCATAACGGTCATCCGCGACGCTGG
This sequence comes from Planctomycetaceae bacterium UBA6172, assembly GCA_002422955.1. Classification (GTDB taxonomy): domain Bacteria; phylum Planctomycetota; class Planctomycetia; order Pirellulales; family Pirellulaceae; genus UBA6163. Next base: position 568 of record DITY01000258.1, on the reverse strand, counting down.
TGAACACGACGGGCAAACCCGGCAACCCTTCGGCCAGCAACTGAGTCCCCTGGCCCAATTCGATCCGCGCCCCACGCAACTTGACGATCGTACCCGGATCGATCACCAGCGACGCGGTCAGCCGCCCGCGGATTCCCGCCCGCGTCAGATCCAATGGCACGCCGGTCCGCCGACCGTTGTCGGTGAAGCGGGTTGCGGTCGCATCGAGTTCGCCGACCAAGCGGTATTCGGTTTCGCCTGGGGCCAGCCGATAGATCCGCCGGGACACGTAATCCGCTCCCGCCGGAACCGCCGGCAGATTGAACAGATCGATCGCCGACTGGTCACTCGCGATGATCGACGAGGTCGACGCGGCGGCGGCCAACGATTCGAACCCGAAGCGGTCGACGAAGGTCAGCTGATAGGCGTAAGCCCCGGCCACCAACAGGCCGGCACCGGGCCGCTCCAGGCCGGCGACGTCGGACAGGCCGGGGCGGACCAGGTCCTGCAGCGACCCGCCGGGGTTGCCGGCGATGATCACATTTTCGGCGATGTAATGAACGATGTCGGTGTCATCGAAGCGGCCCGC
>DITY01000153.1:7077-7637 GCA_002422955.1 Planctomycetaceae bacterium UBA6172 | reverse complement strand
CGGTTCTCGCCCATCAGCGCCAACGCTTCGTGGACCGTCCCGCCGGCGGCCAACGTCACGACGTCTCGGGTCATGATGTCGCTCACCTTGCGGTCGTAAATGCCATGGTTCATGGTGGAAGATCTCCTCGGATCGACAGGGAAAATGGTGACTTGGAAAATGGGGCGGACAGCGGCAAATGACTCGCCGCGGGAAACAAAAAAGAGGGAGTGACCCCAGGGGACCACTCCCTCCATCAACCGTCAAGCACCATCGCTCGCGGGGGCACAATCCCCGAGCGGCAAAAAAGTGTCCGGTACCTTTTGNNCTTACTTGAAGTAGGCGGCCCGGCGATCGCCTCCCGAAAGGATGAAGGCGATCAAGTGCTTCAGTTCCTCAGGATTCAGCGTGTCGACCGTCCCGACCGGCATCTGGGACACCGCCGAGACGACCATCTGCTCGACGTCATCCTTGGCGATGACCTGTGGCGGCAGGTTGACGTCGGCGGTGTAGACGTGCAGATCGTCTCCGACCTCCACGACGCGACCGATGAGCGCCTTGCCGTCGCTGGTCAAGACTTG
>DITY01000153.1:0-7036 GCA_002422955.1 Planctomycetaceae bacterium UBA6172 | reverse complement strand
CCCCCTTCGCCGGAGAAGCGGTGGCACTTGGCGCACTGCGTGGCGTGGTACAGGTTACGGCCGGCGTCGAAGTTCGCACCCTTGATTTCACTGCCGAGCGAGGCCAGTGCGTCGGCCTTGGTCCAAACCTTGCCGGGCCCCTGGGGCGGAGTCGACTTGAACGGCTCTCCACCCAACGGGACGGCGAAGATGTCGTCATACAGCGGCTGTTCGTTGACCGGGATGTTGGCCAACGCGTCATCGCGAGACTGCTTGAGGAACCCGGGGAAGCTGGCACCGCCCGGGTGCATCGCCGCTTGGCTGAAGAAGCTCAGGTAGCGACGCCGCAGGTCCTCCGTCCAGCCGGTCTTGGCGTTTCGCAGCGCGAAGGCATAGCCGATCGATCGCACGGGCGGCATGTTGTCCATCATCGCGCGGACGGTCCCGCCATAACCGGCGTTCCGCTTGGCGATTTCACCCCAGGCCGGGACCGGTTCGGTCTCGGCGGCCAACGTTTCCATCATCGCGACGCCGCGAGCCACGGCTTGCGGTGCTTCCAAACGAACGAGCAATTGCATCAGTTCGGTGTTGAAAGCCTCTTCCTGGGACGGGAACAGCGGCTCCAAACGCGCGATCAATTCGGCACGCTCGGCTTCGGTCAGTTCGCCCAACCGGATCAGCGTCAGTTGATGGTTCCGCAGCCAGGTCAACCGCCCCAATTCGTCGAGCGACTTGGGGTCGATGCGACCGAGTGCCGCGAGCACGGCGCCACGGTCTTCGGGGGCACCCTGGCGGGCCAAGGCCATCAGCGCGGTCAAGGCGACGCGGGGGTTCGTTTCGGCGAGCGCCCGTTGGCGCCAGGAGTCGATAGGACGATGCTCCAGCGCGATCCGCGCGGCGAAGCGGATGAACCGATCGGAGTGACCGAGTTGGGTCCAGATCAGCGACATGTCGGCCTCGCCGTCGCGATGGAACGCTTCGAGTTGGCGACGGGCCTCACGCAGTTCGCGGTTCTTAGGATTGCGATAGTCGACCTTGGCGGTCGATTCCTTGCCATCGTAGACGACGCGGTAGAGCGACGACTTGGTACCACGGCCACCCGCGGTGAAATACAACAGCCCATCGGGGCCGACAACCGCGTCGGTCACCTGCAACGGCTGGCCAAAGACGAAGTCCTCGATTTCGCCGCTGTAGCTCGCCCCGTCGGGGGTCAGGTGGCAGGCATAGATCGTGCTGTAGGTCCAGTCGAGGAGGTACAGGGCCTTCTGGTACTTGGCCGGGTACTTGGTGCCATAGCCGAAGGTCACGCCGACCGGCGAGCCGGGGCCGATTTCGGCCGCCGCCGGGAGGGAGTCTTCGTAATAGGTCGGCCACTTGCCCGTGCCGCTACGCCAACCGAATTCGCTGCCGCTGGAGGCATGATTGACTCGGGTCGGACGATACCATGGCGAGCCGAAGTCCCATTCCATGTCGGCGTCGTAAGTGAACAGTTCGCCATCGGCATTCAACGCGATGTCGTACTGATTGCGATACCCCATGCTGACGACTTCCCAATTCTTACCGGTCGGGTCGACCTGACAAATCCAGCCGCCGGGGGCCAGAATGCCCGCGGCGTGACCGTTGGCATCCCATCGCCGCGGCAACACGTGGTCCTCACCCCAGTTGGTCGGCACGCGACTGCCCGCGATCGCCGGCAGTTTGGTGTGGTTACCCGCATCGACGTACAGCGATTTGCCATCGGGAGCCAGGATCACGGCATGCGGGCCGTGCTCGCCGCCCCCTTCGATCGGCATCAGGAATTCGGACGAATCGACCAACCCATCACCGTCGGTGTCGGTGGCCCGGTGCAGCCCCGACTTGCCGCCGTTGACGACGACGTAGAGCGAATCGTGAGCCCACAGCATCCCTTGGGCGCTGCTGAGGTCGACGGGCAACTTGGTGACCTTGGTCACGGCGTCGGCATTGCCGAACTCGGCCGGCTCGATCATGAACAGCCCGGCATTCCCTTGGTCGCTGGCGATCAGGCGCCCTTTGGCGTCGGTTGACAGCGAAACCCAGGAGCCCATGTGGCCCGGAACGTCGAACAATTTTTCGACGCGAAAGCCTTCGCGGGTCGTGACATTTTCGGCCGGACGGGCACGCTCATCCACCGGTGCGGGGGACTGGCCGACGGCGACCGCCAAGGCGTTGGCATCGACGTTGCCGGTCCACGGCAGGTTCGCCGCGCCGATCGGCCCCTTGATCCCCGCCGCCTTCCAAGCGGTATCGGCGAATGCGAGTTGGTTCCAGTTCTCCGGCAGCGGCTTGCCAGCATTGCTCGCCGCCTTCCACGAGGCATCGCTGACGACAGAGGTCAGCTTGCCCGATTTGTCGGTGATGTCGAGTCGCAACACGAAGCCCGCTTCCCCACCTTCGTCGGTGGCATCCACGGCGAACAGGTTTTTTCCTGGCTTGAGCTTCGCGGCCACATCGGCCGTCTCAAGTCGCTGCCACGAATCGCCGGACAGGATCGGTTGGCCATTCAGATACAACCGGAAGCCATTGTCACAGGTGGCGGCCACCCGTGCTGTCTGGATGTCGCCGGAGACTTCAAACGTTTTGCGGAGTGCGACGCGGTTGGCGCTCTCGCCTCCGCCGAGCCAAACCCACTGCGCTTGGGGGTCTTCGGCGCGGGCCGGTTGGGCAAGGGAACAGACGAGGGCCAGGCAACTCAGGCCGGCCCAGAGGGCACGCGGGATCAGGGCTTTCACAAACAAGCTCCTCGGAGGGGGGCAAGATGATTACGAGCGGTTGGAATCAGGGCGGATCGGAATCGTTCGTCAGTCAGCTATGCCAAACATCACCGCCACCAGGGGCGTCGGTTCGCACAACCCACTTCGACCTTCCGCGCTGTCGCGGGATTCCGACCCGAGTCAGTATAGCTTCGGCGGTCGCTTTCCCCTAGATGCGAATCGGCCGGACTCCACATCGCCCTCTTCCTGACCGCTGGCCGCCTCGCCCAGCAACTTCGGACCGCCATGACTCGGTTCTTACGCCACCGCCGCGGCGACTCGCTTATACTCGACAGCGTTCCCGATCGATCCCGCCCCGCTCCCCTCATCCGACGAACGATCTCCGATGCGTCCCATCCGCCGTTCAGCACTCCTCGGCCTACTCGCCTTCGCGATCGCGCTGCCCGTGACCTTGCTGCCGCAAGTGGCGACGATCGCGGCCGAGCCGTTCATCCCTCGCAAACAGAGCCAACCGCCCGGTCCGCCGTTGACGCCGGAAGAAGCGATCCAGCGAATGGTCGTTCCCGAGGGCTTCCGCGTGGAGCTGGTCGCTGCCGAACCCGCGATCATGAACCCGGTCGCGATGGCCTTCGATGATGCCGGTCGCTTGTACGTGACCGAGAGCTTTGAATACCCCCGCCGTTCGCCCGGCCCGGGGCGAGACCGGATCAAACTGTTGGAGGATACCGACGGCGACGGCACGTTCGATTCGGTCAAGATTTTTGCCGAGGGTCTGAACATCCCTTCGGGGATCGCCGTCGGGCATGGTGGGGTGTGGGTCTCCAACGCCCCGGACATTTTGTTCTTGAAGGACACCGATGGGGATGACGTCGCGGATGAGCGGCAGGTCATCGCGACCGGTTTCGGCCGCTTCGACACGCACGAGTTGCCCAACGCATTGACCTGGGGACCGGACGGTTTTCTCTACGGGCTCAACGGTGTCTTCAATCCGGGCGTCGTCGAACAGGATGGTCGCAAGATCGAGTTCACCGTCGCGATGTTTCGCATCGATCCGGTATCGCATCGCTTCGAATTATTCTGCGAAGGGACCAGCAACCCTTGGGGGATCGCGTTCGATGCCGAGGGAGAAGCCTTCGTGAGCGCCTGCGTGATCGATCACCTGTGGCACCTCAGCGAATCGGGTTACTACCATCGGCAAGCGGGAGCCTATCCGCCGCACACTTGGAAAATCGAATCGATCGTCGATTACACGCACCAGATGGCGGCCTACTGTGGGATCGAGTACTTCGATTCGCCGGCGTACCCGGCCGAGTATCGCAATCGTCTGTACATGGGCAACATCCACGGCGGTTGCATCAACGTCGATTCGATTTCGCGTTCCGGATCGACCTACCGCGGCCAGGCCCAACCCGATTTCCTGACCGCCAACGACGTCTGGTTCATGCCGGTGGCGCAAAAGGTCGGCCCCGACGGCTGTCTCTACATCCTCGATTGGTATGACCGATATCACTGCTACCAAGACGCCAACGCCGACCCCGAGGGTATCGACCGCGGGCACGGCCGGCTGTACCGCGTCGTGCATGGCGAGCGGCCCGCGATCGAACACCGCGACTTGCGCGCGATGTCCGACTCGCAATTGATCGAACTGCTGCAACACGCCAACATTTTTTATCGCCAACGCGCCGCGGTGATCCTGCACGAGCGGATGTCGGGACACGATGAGGCGGTGCAGCAGACCCATCGCCTGCTGTGGGAACGGTTGCGTGCCGACCCGGCCAAGGCATCGATCCAGCATGTCGCGTTGGCGCTCTCGGCAAGTCCAACGAGCTTGGCCCAGGTCGCTGAGTTGTTCCAGGCGGCCGGTAGTGATTCGCGAGTCGCGGCGTGGGCGATTCGCGCGGCAGGCCAGCAACTTCGTCAGATCGCGACCCATGGCATGACGACGCAGGCCGGTAGCGATGCGGTTCGCGAAATCGCCGACAGCCTGTTGCTGGCCGGTGCGAGTCATGACGATCCCCGGATCCGGCTTCAAACCGCGATCGCGATCGGCAAGCAGCCGGCCGATTCGAAGTACTCCCCACCGGCGGCCGAGCTGTTGGTCAAAATCTTGGATGGCGCGAAGGACGATGGCCTGCTGCCGCGGATCGTCTGGCAAAACCTGCATCCTCATGTGGTGGCGAATCAGACGCTGCTCGTCGACGCGATCGCCAGCGGCGCCGCATCGAACCCGCTGTTGGCCGCCCTGGCTCCGCGTGTTGCGACACGGTTGTTGGCCGACGTCAAACCCGACCTGTCGGGCGAGAACGATTCGCGGACGCTGCGGTCCGTGTTGCACATCGCCGATGTCCTGGCCACCGAAGATGCGGACGAGAGCGCCAACGTGCTCCGCGCCGTCCTGGCCAAATTGAAGACCGGCGAAATCCGCCCCAATGCCGCACGCGAAACGCTGCTCGCCTGGTCCCGGGCGACCGACAGCCAGGGCCCCGCGGCGATACAACTCCGCGCGTTCGCCGGCGATCCTTCAGCGACCGATCGGGTGACGGTGATGATGGGGGACGAAGAATTACCCTTCGACCTCCGCCGCGAAACGCTCGAAACCGCGTCGCTGATCGCCCCCGGTTCGCTGGCGGCGGCGATGAATCGGTGGGCCGGCGAGGCGGTGGATCAGCGGCCGGGCGCGGCGGCATGGCGTGACGCGCTGCTCGATGCGGTCGTCAGTCGCGGTGATGCCGCGGCCCAGCGAGCGTTGCTGGGGCGTTGGCAGGCCTTGCCCGTCGGCGTCCGCGCCCGCGTCGCCGGCGCGATGGTGCAACGCGAGTCGACCGCCAACCTGCTGCTGGGCGAAATTGAGAAAGGGAATCTGCAGAAAGACATCATCGGCCCGAATCAGATCCGCGCCTTGGCGGTCATCGAATCGGACACGATCCGTCAGCAGGTGAAGTCGATTTGGGGCACGGTGCGGCTGGAGGATGCCGCCCACCGCCAGCGAATCGTCGGCGAGATGACTCAGTACCTGCTCAAGGACGCGCGGGGCGACGCGGTCAAAGGTTTGGCTGTCTACGACCGGATCTGTGGCCAATGCCACCAACTGCACGGGCGCGGCTATGAGGTCGGTCCCGAGATCACTCGCAATGGCCGCAGCAATTTCGAACAGTTGGTGGTCAGCGTGTTCGATCCGAGCTTGGTGATCGGCGAGGCTTACCAGAGCGTCACGGTATTGACCTCCGACGGCCGCGCCCTGAGCGGTCTGGTGCTCGAACGCTCGGCCCAACGCATCGTGCTGAAGGTGCAAGGCGGCAAAACGGAGACCGTGCCGCTGGATGAGGTCGACGAGATCCGCCAGAACGTTCAATCGCTCATGCCCGAAGGCGTCGAGGAGCAGATGACCAAACAAGAAGTCGCCGACCTGTTCGCGCTGCTGACGTTGGAGCAACTGCCGGGTAGTCCCGAAAACCGGACGATCGCCGGCACGCCCGAAGGTTTGCATGCCGCGCCCTGAAGTCCGGTTCCGCCCCCACTTCCCACCTCGACCGTTTCCCCGCCTCACCCTTTCCCACCTTGACCGTTTCCCAACCCCTCGGAGCAGCCGACAGATGACTCAGATCACGCGACGCGATTTCGGACGTACGACCGTCGGCAGCACGCTGGCCGCTTCGGCCGCCTGGGCGATGCTGCCCGACAGCCTCCGCGCGGAAACGACCGGGGTGGTCAACGAACTGCGGCTGGCGACCTTTCGCTTCGACGTCACGCCGCCCCTGGGCCACTCGCTCTGCGGCGGCTGGATCCAGAGCGTGGTCGATGTCGATGACCCGTTGGAGGCGATCGGCGTGGTGTTGCTGGGACCTGGAAAACCGATCGTCCTGTGCGCCGTCGATTGGACCGGGATTCTCAACTCGGCGCACCTCCGCTGGCGACAAGCCTTGGCGGAGGCGGCGGGGACGACGGCCGATCGCGTCGCGGTCCACTGCGTGCATCAGCACAACGCCCCCTTCGCTTGCCTCGACGCGCAGCGGATCGTCGCCGAACAGGAAGGTCTGCCGGATATCGTCGACCCCGAGTTCTTCGAAGCCTGCTTGGTCCGCGCCAAGCAGGCGGTGGCGGAGGCGCTACCCCAAGCCCGCCGTGTGACGCATGTCGCCGGCACGCCCACGCGGGTCGAGCAGGTCGCCTCGAACCGGCGGATCTCGCGCGACGCCAACAACCAAGTCGTGGCGATGCGGGGCAGCGCCACGCGTGACGCGGCCCTGCGGGCGATGCCCGAAGGCTTGATCGACCCCGACGCCAAAACGATCGCCTTTTATGACGGCGACCAGCGGATCGCGGCC
>DITY01000234.1:2616-5419 GCA_002422955.1 Planctomycetaceae bacterium UBA6172 | reverse complement strand
CACCGCCGAAAACCCCGGTTATTGCCGGAATTGTCTGCTGATGGCTATGGCTGAGCAACCCCGCTAGGACTCGAACCTAGAATGACTGAACCAAAATCAGTAGTGTTGCCAATTACACCACGGGGTTGGGCTGACGTCGGTAGATTAGCAACTTTTCGGCGATTCCTGAAGAGGGACTTCAGGCGGGTGGCGCGGTTTTTTTTCGCCCCGCTTTGGCGGCCGTGGTAGGGGCGGATTCTGGGGTAGGCACGAATTCAGGCACAGATTCGGGCAGGAGGGCGGTTGTGGTGGGGAGGCGGGAGACGGCGAAGGCGAGTCGCTGCATTTCGCTGGCTAGGTCGACGTTCACCACGCCGACGGAGCGGGGAAGCTTGAGCGACGTGGGGGCGAAGTTCAAGATGCCGCTGATCCCCGCCGCGACTAGGTCGGCCGCCACGCTGGCGGCCGCTTCGACGGGTACGGCCAGGACCGCCAGATGGGGCTGGAGCGTTTTCGCGATGCGGCCGATGTCGGCGATCGGATGGATCAGCGTCCCGCCGATCGAGGTGCCGACCAGGCGGGGGTCGAGATCGAAGGCGCCGACGATGCGAAAGCCCTGCCGCTGGAAGCCGCGGTAGCGGAGCAGGGCGGTCCCGAGCGAGCCGACACCGACCAGGATCACGTTCCAGTGGGTCTGGGTGCCGAGCATCGCGCCGATCCGATCGATCAGGGCGGCGATGTCGTAACCGACGCCTCGGCGGCCGACGGCCGCGATCGCGGCGAGGTCCTTGCGGACGATCGCCGGGGAGACATCGATCAGGCGCGCCAAGGCTTGGCTGTTCGCTGAGGTGACCCCCGCTTCGGCCAGCCGCTGGAGTTCGCGGAGGTAGAGGCTGAGCCGGCCGACGGCGACGGTGGGGAGGTAATTCGGCGGTCCGTCTGGGGGGGTAGGCATGGGACGCTCGGGGTTAGGCGGCGGCTGAGGGCGTTCCTAGGTTAGCCCTTCGGAATAATCGATACCATCCGAGCGGACGACCTGCTCAGTTTGCCCAATCCGCTCATTTTTTCCACCACGTGCCTTTTGCGTAAACAACGATAACTATGCAGACGATGAAATGCGTGCATCGCACTCTCTTCACCCAGTCCTCACAAGTTCACACGCTCTTGGTAGGAGCGTTCATGAGCCGTGGCCCGGGAGACGGGAGGGTTGGCGGTGACAGCGGCCGCCCGTGGGGGGCAGTGCCGGTTGCTGCGTCCTATCAATCCAACGTACGAGAAACTTCGGAGAGAAAAGCATGAAGAGGCTGTGGATGATTCCCAGTCTGGCGATCTTGGCGATCGCCACTGGAGCTAAACCCGCCGGCGCTGCCTACAGCGGCGCGATCAGCTATCAAGGCTGTTGTGGCGGATCGGTCGTAGCGGAAGGCGTCGCCGGCGAAGGAGTCGTCGAAGGTGCCAGTGAAGGGGTTGCCATGGAGGGTACCGTCATTGACGGGGCCGCTTCCGCTGGTAGCGCCGGTTCTTACACGGTGATGCGGACCGTCCGCGAGCGAGTATACGAGCAGCAGCAGCAGACTCGTTACCGCACGCGGTACGAAACGTATTACGAGGATCAAGTGGTCAATCGCACTCGCGTTGTCCCTGAGACTCAGAGCCGTGAAGTACAGTACACGGTGATGGTTCCCAAGGTCGAGCAGAAGACCCGTGAGATCAACTACACGGTCATGACGCCGGTCTATGAAACCAAGACCCGTGTTATCAATTACACGGTTCAAAAGCCGGTTTACGAGACCAAACAGCGGGTCATCAACTACACCGTTCAAAAGCCGGTGTACGAGACCAAACAGCGGGTCATCAACTACACCGTGCAAAAGCCGGTGTACGAACAGAAGACCCGTGAGATCAACTACACGGTCATGAAGCCGGTCTATGAAACCAAGACTCGCGAAATCAACTACACCGTGATGAAACCGGTGTACGAGACCAAGACTCGCGTGATCAACTACACGGTCATGAACAAGGTCATCGAAGACCGCGTCCGTACCGAGAACTACACCGTCACCAAGCCCGTGCAGTACACCAAGACCATCCAGGTCGCTGGTGGAAACTGGGAAACCGTGACCGAAGAAGTTCCCGGACCGGTCGTTCGTCGGACGGTGCGCGAACCAGGTACTTGGGTGTTTGACCCCGCGACCTGCAAGTGCGTCTATTGCCCCGGTGCATGCCGTGTCGAATGCGTCCAGTGCCCGCCCAAGACGATTTGCAAGAAAGTGTGGGTTCCGACCTGCGAAACCAAGGAAATCTGCTGCACCAAGTACGTCACCGAGTGCCTGACTCGTGAAGTGCCGTACAAGGTCTGCAAGATGGTTCCCGAGTGCCGCACCAAGACCTGCAACTACACCGTGTGCCACATGGTTCCCGAGTGCCGTACCAAGACCTGCACCTACACCGTCTGCAAGATGGTGCCCGAGTGCCGGACCAAGGTCTGCAACTACACCGTGTGCACCATGGTTTGCGAACAGCGTCAAAAGGTGTGCAACTACACCGTCTGCCGCATGGAAACCGAATGCCGCCAGAAGGTTTGCAACTACACGGTTTGCCGTATGGAAACCGAGTGCCGTCAGAAGACCTGCAACTACACGGTCTGCAAGATGGTTCCCGAATGCCGTACCAAGGTTTGCAACTACACCGTCTGCACGATGGTTCCCGAGTGCCGTACCAAGACGGTCTGCACGACGGTTTGCCGCACCGAATGCTACCAAGAGACCATCAAGGTTGCTAAGTGCCGCAAAGTTTGCGAAGCCTACACCGTGAACGTCTGCGT
>DITY01000234.1:2138-2525 GCA_002422955.1 Planctomycetaceae bacterium UBA6172 | reverse complement strand
GGGGGGGATCCGAAATATCGGGTTCCTCCCCTTTTTTCGTTTCTCGACCTAACCCCAGTCGCCCGGTGTGTTGACGTTGCGAGCGACCGCGGGGGACAACGGCACGACGACGTGCGGCCGTTCGACCAAGTAGCGGCTCAGGCTGCGATGTTCCGATCGCGTCAACCGCTCGATCGCGGCCAACTCCGTCACCGGATAGATCGCGACCAAGGGTTCGGGACGTCCCCCCGCGAACGCGCCGCAGACGATGCCGCGGTGAATCGACCACGCCCGCACGAGCTGCAGCAGGTCCGCCGTCCCCAGATCGGGCATGTCGACCGGCGTGATCAGAACCGCCGACATCGCCAACGATTCGGCCAACCGCAGCGACTCCCAAACGCCAATCGC
>DITY01000234.1:0-2017 GCA_002422955.1 Planctomycetaceae bacterium UBA6172 | reverse complement strand
GGCTCCGGAAAAACCGTTTCGGGGACAGCCGCTTCGGGGACAGCCGCTTCTGAACGTTCCCGCAAGAAACCGCCGATCGCCAATTTCGCCTTGTCGCGTCCCATCCGCGAAGAACGCCCGCCGGCCAAGACGACCCCGAGCAACTCGCGGCGGGCGGCGGTCAGATCCGGGCTGGCCGCGCGCGTTTCACTCATCGATCGGCTCGTCGCCGACAACGTCCCGAACCCAACCTCGGGCCCGCATCATCGTCGGAAAGCCGATCGTCGGTGTGGCCAGCAGTGCGACGTGATGCAGGTCACTGGGGGAGCAACCCGCGTCCAACGCCTTGCGGCAATGCGAGTGCGCGGCCCCTTCCAAACCCGCACCGATCGAGATGGCAAGCTTGACCAAGGCCACTTCACGATCGGACAGGGGGCCGGCTAGCCGCGTCGCCTTGCCGAGCGATTCATAGGCCTGCATCAACTCGGGATGCTCCGCGTGCATCCGCTGGTAGCTCTTGGGAATCATCGTGCGTTCGGTCCTCTCCGCCTGGACACCCGTCGGTCGACGTCCGCGCGAGCTGTCGCGTGGCAGGTACACCGTGCGACCGAACCGAGCGGCGTCAGTATACCCGTCGCCCGCGCAGAAATACCTCGGTCAGCCAGCGGTCGTCCCAGGAAAAAAGCAGCCGCGACAACGGGTCGACCGGGCCATCCGTCCAGGGGATGTCCGGACGAATGACCAGCAGGTCGGCGACGGCCCCCTCGACCAACCGCCCCGCGTCCGACCAGCCGAGCTGATCGGCGTTGCCGGCGGTGATCGCGTACCAGGCTTGCCAGGCCGTTGGCGGCGGATCGCCCAACGACACGGCCGCTTCGATCATCCCCCGCGCGACCCGAATCATGCTCAACTCGTAGCCGGCCCCGATGTCGCTGCCGAGCGTGATGCCAACGCCCGCACCGCGCAGCAGGTGACGGTTCATCGTCCCCGAATGCAGGAACGTATTGGCGATCGGGCAATGCGCGATCCGGGCCTGCGAGGCGGCCAGCTGCCGGCGGTCGGTGTCATCGAGGTGGATGCCGTGGCCCAGCAGCGTGCGTGGACCGAGCAGCCCGGCTTCTCGATAGAGCTCGACGTAGGAGCGACCGCCGAACAGCTCCCGAACCCTTTCGCATTCCGCGACGTTTTCGGCCAAGTGGGTCTGCACCATCGCGCCACGCTGGTCCGCGAGCTGGCCGGCTTGGTTGAGCAATTCTTCGGAGCAGGAAATGGCGAAGCGGGGCGTGACGGCGGCGGCGATCCTACCGCCCGGGGGAAAGCGATCGAGCAGCTCGGCGGTCTCCGCGATCAATTGCGATGCGGATCGACAGAGCGCGGCGGGGGCTTCGCGATCCATCAACACCTGGCCGATCACGCCGCGTATCTGAGCATCCTGTGCCACCCGCAACGCCTGCTCGGTGGCCGCTTGGTGGACCGTGGCGTAGGCGCAAAATCCCGTCGTCCCATGCCGCAGGCATTGCCGGATCGCGCGGCCGGTCATCTCCGCGGCGAACTGCGGAATTTCCCAACGCGTTTCGGCCGGAAAGATCACGAGTTCCAGCCAATCGAGCAGACTCAGCCCCTGTGCCCCGATCGCGTCGAATTGCGGCAGATGCAGGTGCGTGTCGATGAAGCCGGGCGCGATCAAGCAGTCGGGCCCGCCGATGTCGGCCCGCGGCGAACAGTCACCGACGATCACCTCGACGACTGAGTCGTCCGCGATCCGCACCATCCCCGGCGCGATCCGGCAATTTCCTTGGTCTGCGAGCAAGAGCTGGCCGGCGATCAGCATTCCGAGAGGCCTCGCGTCGGTTCAAAGGTGATGAATCAACATGGGCGGAGATTCACCGCGCTGGAATCATGCTAACACGGGCACGCCCGCAGTGAATGGCGCATTCGCGATCGGCCTCTCGGTCTGGCATCCCTCTGGGATGCGGAGGATCTCGGGGGGCGGCTATCCGTTGGTGTTCGTCGTTGCGCTCCTCGACCACCGGCTAAT
>DITY01000148.1:12061-12232 GCA_002422955.1 Planctomycetaceae bacterium UBA6172 | reverse complement strand
ATTGATCATCGGCTCGATCGTGAAGGTCACGCCGGGCAGCAGCCGATCGACCCGGCTTTGGCGATTGGGGAAGTGCGGGATCGACGGGTCTTGATGAAAGGACCGCCCCAGCCCATGGCCGACATACTCGCGAACGACGCTGAAACCGCGCGAGTGCGCTTCGGCGGTGAT
>DITY01000148.1:9728-11966 GCA_002422955.1 Planctomycetaceae bacterium UBA6172 | reverse complement strand
TCGATGTTGACGATGTCGCCGTCGCAAAGCTCATACTTGCCGGGAATCCCGTGGCAGATCACGTCGTTGACGCTGGTGCAACAACTCTTGGTGTAGCCTTGATACCCGAGCGTCGCGGGGCGATAGCCTTGATCGAGGGTCCACTCATGGACCAAGCGATCGATCTGTTCGGTTGTCGTGCCGGCGACGACGTGCGGCCGGACATAATCCAGCAGCGCCGCGTTGGCGCGCCCGGCGGCCCGCATCAGGTCGCGTTGGGCATGATTCAGAAGGACGGTCTTGCTCTGTTTCAACATCGCGGTCATTGGTGACGAGTCGATTAAACACCTGCGAATCGTTTCGCGAGTGGCGGCCGCCCAACTGGTGTCAAGCAGTTTCACCCCTTCCGCCAACGCTCCCAAACTAACGAATGACATCCACGTGGCCCAGTCAGGATACGCCACGCCACGGCGCCAGGCCAGCGCGATCAGCTGAGCCAATACGGCAATTGGCCGGTCGCCGGCAAGTCGATCCGTTTCGCGGTCTGAACTCCAGAAATCGCGGTCAACTCCTGGATCGCTTCCGGGCCGGGAGGCGTGTCGAGGTTCAGCACGCCGATGGCGGTGCCGCCCGGCGAATCGCTGTCGCGTCCGACGGCCATCTGGGCGATGTTGACCTGATGCCTGCCGAATACGTTGCCGATCTGGCCGATGATCCCGGGAACGTCGGTGTGCCCGAAGATCACCAGCGTGCCGTCCAGGAACGCTTCCAGCCGGTGATTGTCGATCGAGATCAGACGCGGCATCTTGAGCCCCAACGGCGCGCCGCTGGCTCGGACCGACGAGCCATCCCCGCTGACCTCGGCCGTGATGCTCGACGCAAACGCGGTCATTTCGCGGCTCTTCTGTTCGGTCAGATCGATGCCGCGTTCCCGCGCCAACATGTCGGCGTTGATCACGTTGACGTCATCACCGATTGCCCGATGCAACAGCCCCGCGCAGAAGGCGTTGTTGAGCATTCGCGTGTCGCGGCCGGCCACTTCGCCGCGGTAATGCAACGACACCTTGTTGACGCCGCCGCCGTGCCATTGGCACAGCAACAAACCGAGGCGATAGGCGATGTCGAGGAACGGGCGGAGTTCGTCGAGGGTCTTGGGGTCGAGCGCCGCGACGTTGACGGCGTGGCGGATTTCGCCGTTTCGCAAGTAATTCAACAGCAGGTGAATCCCTTCGACGGCGACCTGCGTCTGGGCCTCTTCGGTGCTGGCCCCCAGGTGCGGAGTGCAGACGACGTTCGGCATCCCGAATAGCGGGTTGTCGGTGCAGGGCTCCTCTTCGTAAACGTCGAGCGCCACGCCACCTAGCTTGCCACTTTTGAGCCCTTCGATCAGCGCGTCATTGGCGTAGATGCCGCCGCGGGCCGCGTTGATCACCCGCAGGCCCGGTTTGACGAGATCGAGATTGCCCAGGTTCAGCAGCCCCGTGGTCTCGGGGGTCAGCGGCGTGTGGACGGTCAAATAATCGAGCTGCGGCAGCATCTCGTCAAAAGTCGGGCAGAGCCGAACGCCCAACGCCGTCGCTTGCTCTTCGGTCAGGAACGGGTCGAAGGAGACGACCTTCATTTCGAAGGCCAAGGCCCGCGAAGCGACCTCGCGACCGATCCGACCCATGCCGACGATCCCCAGCGTTTTGCCGGCGACTTGCGTCCCCATGTAGGACTTCCGGTCCCAACGGCCTTCGACCAGGCTTTGGTTCGCGGCCGGGATGTTGCGGCTGAGGGCTAGAATCAACGCGAAGCTGTGCTCGGCGGTCGACAACGTGTTGCCGGCCGGCGTGTTCATCACGACGATCCCACGACGGGTCGCCGAAGCCTTGTCGATATTGTCAGTGCCGACACCCGCCCGCACCAAAGCGCGGAGCTTGGTGTTGCCGACCAGCGAATCGGCCGTGATCTTGACCCCCGACCGCAGGATCGCCCCGTCGAACTCGTCGAGCGACTTCCGCAGTTCCTCACCCTTCAGCCCCGTGCGGACTTCGTATTGAACGTCCTGGGCGGCATCGAGCAGGTCCAAGCCCTCTTGGGCGATCGTGTCCAAAACAAGAATGCGGTGCATCGGTCGAATCAGTCGGGAGTGTGGGAGTGTTGGAAATGAATGCGGGCACTGGACCCGGGATCAAGAACCGGCGGATGACGGCCCGGCTAACCCGGCGACTATCCGTTTCGCTCGGCAAAATCGGTCATGAAGTGGGCTAAGATGCG
>DITY01000148.1:0-9714 GCA_002422955.1 Planctomycetaceae bacterium UBA6172 | reverse complement strand
CCGGCCAGGAACGACGCCTGCAGCTCGTCGCTATTGAGCCGGAAGGTGACGTTCATCAGCGACCGGCAATTGCGTTGGGCATGCCCAACGTAGAAGTCGGGGAACCGGTCGATCACGTCGTACAGCACCGCCGCCTTTTCCTGATTGTGCCGGTGCATCGCATCCAGGCCACCGACGTCGTTGGCGATCCAGTTGGCGATTTTGCCCAGCGCGTAGATCGCGAATGTCGGCGGCGTGTTCCATTCCGAATCGTTTTCGGCATGGTTGCGATAGATCAGATAGCCCGGCAAATCCTCGCTCGCCAAGCTGAGCAGATCGCGGCGGACGATCACCACCGTNNACGGGACGGCTGAGGAAATCGCTCGACGCGTCGCAAATCAGCGGCACGTCGGCCGGACAAGCCGGTGCGGACTGAAACTGCACCCCTTGGATCGTCTCGTTGCTGCAGTAATACGTGTAGGCGGCGTTCGCGGAGACCTGGTAATCGGCGGCGGTAGGGACGCGGTCGTAATTGGTCCCCTTGGCGTCATAAATCGCCTTCGACGCACCTTCCTTGACCGCTTCGGCCAGGGCGTACTTGCCCCACGAACCGGTCAACAGGTATTCGGCCGTCTTGCCGGTTCCTCGTAGCAGGTTGGCGGGGATCATCGAGAACTGCAGCCGCGCGCCGCCCTGCAGGAACAGCACCGCGTAGTCGTCGCTGACACCCAATAGCGACCGCATGGACGCCTCGGCACCGTGCAGGATGTCCAAGAACAGCTTGTCGCGGTGAGACATCTCCAACAGCGAACAACCGGCGCCCGGATAGCACAACAGTTCGTCGCGAAGCTCCTCCAACACCGGAACCGGCAACACGGCTGGGCCGGGCGAGAAGTTGTACTTGCGCTGCGAAATCGCGGAGGTCAAGGTGGTCATGGCTGAACGGGACGGAGGTCCGCAAAAACGGGGGTGATGGGATCGATCGAGAACCGTGGACCGGGCGCAGACCGCCCAGTCCCGTTCTCAGCGAGGCGTGATTCTAAACCGTGAGGCCCAGCTGCGGAACCGTCCGGCCCCGGGACTTCTCCGCTTCGGCAAACTTCCCGCCGCTCCACCGAAGGCCCAACCCGCACCATCCCCCCAGCTTGTCCACCGCCACGCGGGGCAGTTGCGGGCTTGGAGGGCAGCCAATCCACCGTAAACGGCCCCTTTCCGATTGACGGCGAGCCTTCGGACGTTAGTCTAAAGGGCAGCGGGAAGCCATTTCCCGTCACCCGCCTGCCCATGCTGGGCTACCGCCGGGTCGGATTCGATGTGGTCATCGATCCGGTCGGATTGGTGGTGTCGTACCCAACTTGTCGGATTCAAGCCCGGGCACCGTCACCGCCGCGGCCTGAATTCCGATTCAACGATTTGTCGATTGCGAATCGATTGGAGTTAGGAATCGTGCTTCACCTGCCGTCGTCCGTCTGCATCCCCTCCGCCACCGGCCCAGCGNNGCGACTCGCCACCGGCCTGTTGTCCGCGCTGCTGGCACTGGCCGCCGCGAACGGCTGGAACGCCTCGGCCGACGAACCGCCCGCCGCCGAAGCTGCCGCGCCCGCCGCCGAAGCTGCTGCGCCCGCTGCCGCCGAACCCGCTGCGCCGGTTGCCGCCGCGTTGGTCAGCTACGACAAAGACGTGATGCCGATCTTTCGCCGGGCTTGCTTCGGTTGCCACCAAGCGGGCAAGAAGCAGGGCGATTACTTGATGACCGACTTCGCGGCGCTGCTCGCCGGCGGAGAATCGGAGTCTGCCGCGATCGTCCCCGGCCAACCCGACGCCAGCCACCTGCTCGACCAGATCACGCCGAAAGACGGCGTCGCCGAAATGCCCAAGGCCCCCTGGCCGGCACTGTCGGCCGTCGAGATCGATACGATCCGCCAATGGATCGCCGCGGGGGCGGTGAACGATTCGCCCACCGCCGTGGGCCCGAAGTTCGACGCCGAAAACCCGCCCGTTTACCTGAACGCCCCCAGCGTCACGTCGGTCGACGTTTCGAAGGACGGCAAATGGGTCGCGGTGGCGGGACACCATGAGGTGCTGCTGATCGATGCCACCACCGGTGAACTCGGCGCTCGCTTGGTCGGGCTCAGCCCCCGCATCAACACGGTCCGCTTCTCTCCCGATTCCACCCGCTTGGCCGTCGCCGCGGGCACGCCAGCGGAATCGGGCGAGCTGCAGGTCTGGGATGTCGCCAGCCAGCAGTTGCAACTGTCGCTGCCGGTTTCCAATGACACCTTGTCGGGAGTTCGCTGGTCGCCGGACGGCTCGCAGATCGCCTTCGGCAGCCTCAACACGGTGCGAGCGGTCAAATCCGAAACCGGCGAGGAAATCCTCTATCAAGGTGCCCACGAAGACTGGGTGCTCGATACGGTCTACACCGCGGATGGCGCTCACCTGATCTCGATCGCCCGTGACATGACCTGCAAACTGACCGAAGTCGCGACCCAGCGATTCATCGACAACGTCACCTCGATCACCCCCGGCGCCTTGTCGGGCGGTTTGAACAGCATCGATCGCCATCCGGAGCGGAATGAGCTGCTGGTCGGCGGTGCCGATGGCGTCGCGAAGGTCTATCGCGTCTTCCGCCAAACGGCCCGCGTGATCGGCGACGATGCGAACCTGATCCGCGCCCTGCCCGCGATCCCGGGGCGGATTTTCTCGGTCGCGGTCAGCCCCGACGGCAAGTTCTTGGCCGCCGCCGCGACGATCGACGGCAAGAGCGAAATCCGCGTCTGGACCTACAACTTCGGCGGCGCCGTCCCCGAGGAAATCAACCAATTGGCGGCCCGCAAGCCGGAAGAACTGAGCGAGGAAGAGAAGGCCAAGCTGCAGGCTTACCGCGCCAGCGAGGCGAGCGAAGTCTGGCGGGCCGCGATCGATTCGGCCGCCATCTACGCGATCCGGTTCACCCCCGACAACGGCATGGTCGCCTCCGGCACCGACGGCCTGCTGCGACGGTTCGACCCGCAAGGGACGCAGACCGCCGCTTGGCCCGTCGCCCCCGCCGCCACCGCGACCCAAGAGGTGCTGGCCGTTAGCCCCTTCGACGCCGCGGCCTGGGCGCGGACCGTCTCCGCTTCGCCCGCCGGCAAGCTGACGGAACCGGCGATCGATCCGACCCAAGTGGTGGCGATCGAAGTCCTTCCCGAGGCCATTTCGCTCGAGCGTCCGCTCGCCTACACCCAGTTGATCGTCACCGCCAAGATGCTCGACGGCTCCGTGGTCGACGTGACCCGCCGCGTGCAATTGACGCTGCCCGATTTGGTGACTTCCGATTCGCGAATGCTGGTTCGTCCGTTACGCGATGGCCAGGGGACCGTGACGGTCAGCCTGGGCGAGCATTCTCGCGAACTGCCGTTGACCGTTTCCGGCATCGCCACCCCGTCGCAGCTCGATTTCGTCCGCGACATCAATCCGGTGCTCAGCCGCTTGGGCTGCAACCAAGGGACCTGCCACGGCGCCCAAGCGGGCAAGAACGGTTTCAAGCTGTCGCTCCGCGGCTATGACCCGATCTACGACATCCGGGCCCTGACCGACGATCACGCCGCCCGGCGGATCAACCCGGCCGCCCCCGACGATTCGTTGATGCTCCGCAAGCCGCTCGGGCTCAGCCCTCACCAAGGCGGGACGCTGATGAGCGACAGCGATCCGTACCACACCTCGCTGCGGGATTGGATCGCCGCCGGCTCGAAGTTGAACCTCACCACACCCCGCGTGACCAAGCTCGAAGTCACGCCGATCGACCCGGTGATCTCGGCGATCGGTTCGGTGCAGCAGGTCCGCATCGTCGCCCACTACGCCGACGGACTCGTCCGTGACGTGACCCGCGAAGCGTTCGTGACCAGCGGCAACACCGAAGTCGCCGAAGTCGATTCGTCGGGCGCGCTGACCGCGATCCGCCGCGGCGAAGCCCCGATCCTGGCGCGGTATGAAGGTGCCTACGCCGCCACGACGCTGACCGTGATGGGCCAACGCGAAGAGTTCCGCTGGACCGATCCGCCGAGCTGGAGCCCGATCGATGACCTGGTCGCGACCAAGTGGCAACGGATGAAGATCCTGCCGAGCGAACTGGCGAACGACGAAGAGTTCCTCCGCCGTGTCTATCTCGATCTCACCGGCCTGCCGCCGACCGCGGAAAAGGTCCGCGCCTTCATGGCCGACCCCGCACCGACCCAGGAAAAGCGAGCGGTGGTGATCGACCAATTGTTGGCCAGCGAAGAGTTCATCGATTTCTGGACCAACAAATGGGCCGACATGTTGTTGGTCAATCGCAAGTTCCTCGGCCCCGAAGGGAGCAAGGCGTATCGCGATTGGATCCGCGCCGCTGTCGCCGAGAACAAGCCCTACGACCAGTTCGTGCGCGAGATCTTGACCGCCAAGGGTTCGAACAAAGCCAACCCGCCAGCGTCGTATTTCAAGGTGCTCCGCGATCCCGACCTGATCATGGAAAACACGACGCACCTGTTCCTGGGGATTCGCTTCAACTGCAACAAGTGCCACGACCATCCGTTCGAACGCTGGACCCAAGACCAGTACTTCGAAACCGCCGCGTTCTTTGCTCGCACGGGACTCCGTAAGGACCCCGCCGGCGGCGACCAGAACATCGGTGGCTCCGCGGTCGAAGGGGCCAAGCCGTTGTACGAGGAAGTCTTCGATAACGAGGCGGGCGAGATCAAGCACGGCCGGACCGCGCAGCAAGTCGAGCCCGATTTTCCCTTCGACTTTGAGCACGCTTCGCCGGCCGCCGACGGCGCCTCGCCGCTGACCCGCCGCGAACAATTGGCGACCTGGTTGACCGATGCGAACAACCCGTACTTTGCCACCAGCTACGTCAACCGGTTGTGGGCCTACCTGATGGGCGTCGGCTTGATCGAGCCGATCGACGACATCCGCGCCGGTAACCCGCCGACGAATCCCGAACTGCTGGATCACCTCGCCAGCGCGTTTGTCGAGAGCAAGTTCGATATCCGCCAAGTGATGCGGACGATCTGCAACAGCCGTACCTATCAGCTGTCGGTCGTGCCGAATCAGTGGAACGAGGACGATCAGCAAAACTTCTCGCACGCGACACCCCGCCGATTGCCGGCCGAGGTGTTGTACGACGCGATTCACTTCGTCACCGGTTCGATCACCGATATCCCCGGCGTCCCCCGCGGCACCCGTGCCGCGGCCCTGCCCGATGTCGGCATCGCCACCGAAGACGGCTTCCTGCAAAACCTCGGCCAGCCGGTCCGCGAAAGCGCCTGCGAATGCGAGCGGAGCGATGAGCTGCAACTCGGCCCGGTAATGGCCTTGGTCAGCGGTCCGACGATCGGTCGCGCGATCTCCGATACCGCCAATGCGTTGACCAAACTCGTCGCCGAAATGCCAGAAGACGCGCAGTTGGTCGAAGAGCTGTACCTGCGAATTCTCGGTCGGCGTCCGACACCCGGCGAACTCGAAACCTTCACCGAGTTCCGTGCCGCGATCGCTCGCGACCATGCCACGCTGAACCTGTCGCTCGCCGAACGCGAAACCTGGTGGACCGCCGAGTTCGCCAAGCGGGAAGCCGCCCGCCTGGCGACGCTGGAAGCCACGCAACAGGAACTAGCCGCCAAGACGGAAGAGCTTCGTCCGGAACGCGAGCGGCTCGAAGCCGAACGCACCGCAGGAATCGCCGCGGCCGAGGCGAAGTTGGTCGCCACCCGCCAAGCCCGCCAGGAATTCTGGGCCAGCCGTTCGCCAGACGACGGCGGCGTCGCGTGGTTCCCGCTCGCGCCGGTCGAGATGAAGGCGTCCAATGGGGCGCAGTTCCGCGTCCTGGACGATCGCTCGATCCTCGTCAGCGGCAACGCCGACAAGGGTTTCTACGAACTGACGTTTGAAACGCCGCTCACCCAGCTCACCGGTTTCCGGCTCGAAGCCTTGACCGACGAATCGCTGAAAGTCAAAGGCCCGGGGTTGTCGGACAACGGCAACTTCGTGCTCACGGAGTTTGAAGCCGTCTCGGCCAGCAGCGACAAGCCGGCGGAACAGACTCCGATCGCCTTCGCCAAGGCCGTCGCCGACTTCAGCCAGGATTCGTTCGCGGCCGATCAGGCGATCAACGGTAACAAGGCAGACCAGCAGGGCTGGGCGATCGCCAACTCGCTCAGTCTGCCGCACTGGATCGTCGTCCAATCCAAGACGCCGATCGCGGGGGGACGTGGCCAGCGGATCACGATTCGGCTGCATCAGGTTCACAATGCCGAAAAGCATCGCCTCGGCCGATTCCGGATCAGCGCCAGCATCGATCAGCAAGAGACGCTGCCGCTCGGCATCGCGGAACCGCTCGCCGCGATCCTGCGGACGCCAGTCGCACAGCGGACCGAGGCCGATGTCGCCTTCGTCAACGCCTACGTCGAATCGGTCGATCCGCAGATCAAAGCCGAAGCGCAAGCGGTCGCCGCGGCCAACGCCGCGGTACCTAAAGACCCCGCAATCGCCGCGATCGAAAAGCGGATCGAAAGGTACAGCGTCGTCACGCCGCTCGACCCACAACTGGATCGTCTGCGGCTGGACGCCGCTCAAAGCACCACCCAGTTGCAAGCCGAGCGCCTCACCGCCGCCGAAGATTTGACCTGGGCGCTGATCAACAGCCCCGCGTTCCTCTTCAACCGCTAAGTCCCGGGACCCAACTCCGGCCCCCCTCGCCCCGCTACGGGGACCAGCGCAGCCGCGCCAACTCAGGCTCCGCTCGCCCCGCAGAGGCATTGGTGTCTACACATCTCACGATCTGTTCGCGAAGGGCAGGGCGCGGACGGCGATGCGACGGAGTTTATTTAGGTCAAGGTCCGTATGGTTCAGCAAGTCATTCAAAGACAACAGGGCCATATAGCCCGCCAATAGCGCGGGTGCGGTGCTCGTGCAACCGTGTTTCATGCTCCGACCGCTCAGCCGGACCAGGATCGCCTTGGTTTTCATTGCTTCGGGAGAATCATCCGCCCGCAGTCCCCAAACCACCACGCAAGCCATGGCCGCCACCAGCATTCGCCGTGCGATCGCCTCACCACTCTCCTGTTGCCGCCGTTCCAGTTCTTGGCCGTGGCTCTTGAGCAGCTTAAAAAAACTCTCGATTCGCCATCGCCAGCAGTACCACACCGCAATCCAAATCGCCGACACTTCGTCTTGGCCCAAGTTGCTCAGCAGAGTCCATTCCGCAACGATATAGCCCTCGTCGTCAACCAATCGAGTCACCACCAGACGCAGCGGAAGAGTCTTGCTTCTAAAAAACACGCCTTAGCTTTGCCTGCGAGGAACGCATATGACTTGGATTGATTACGCCGTGTTGATGACCTACTTCATCACGATGGTTGCCATCGGGATCTGGGCCATGAAACGCGTGAAAGACCAAGAGGACTACTTCATGGGCGGGCGAGGTTTCGGCAAAGTGCTTCAGACCTTTGCCGCCTTTGGTGCCGGCACGGGGGCGCACGAGCCAATTCAAGTGGGGCGGACTTGTTGGACCAGTGGCTTGAGCGGTGTGTGGTCAGCACTGATGTGGCTGTTCATCACGCCGGTCTACTGGATCACCGCGGTTTGGTATCGCCGCATGCGACATTTGACGCTGGGTGATTGGTTTGTTGAGCGTTACGAGTCAAAGGGACTGGGTGCGGCGTATTCGCTGTTCGCAATTCTGTTCTACATGTTTTATCTCTCGACGATGTTGTCAGCGATCGCCAAGTTCTCCGTCCCCTTGATGGGCACCAATCAACTGATGGGCGTCGACTTAAAATTTGTGCTTATTCCCGGCCTGGCCGGAATCGTGATCGTGTATGGCGTGCTCGGAGGATTGACCGCCGCTTACTGGACCGACTTGGTCCAAGGGGTGTTTATCATTCTGCTCAGCGTGTTGCTGATCCCGTTTGGCCTTTGGTCTTTGGTCAATGCTTTTGGGGATCCTAGTACCCAAGGATTCATGGATGGCTTTACGATTCTGCACGAGCGTGTTTCGGGCGACTTTTTCGGTTTGTTCACCGGGCCAGCGGCGGGAGAGTTTCCGCCGCAATACATCATTTCGCTGACCATCCTCGGGTTGGTGGGGATTGTGGTCCAGCCGCACTTCATCGCGACCGGTGGTGGTTCGGCTAAGAGCGAAAACGAGGCTCGGATTGGCTTGGTGGTCGGCAACTTTTTGAAGCGACTTTGCACGATTGGCTGGGCTTTGACCGCCTTGATTGCTTTGGCCTTGTTGGCTGGAAATGCGGAAATTGCCGCCGATCCCGATCTGGTTTGGGGAGTGGCGGCGCGAGAGATTCTCGGCCCGTTGAATCTCGGATTGGTGGGCTTGATGTTGGCCTGCTTGATGGCAGCGATGATGAGTTCAGCCGATACCTACATGATTGTCAGCTCGGCCTTGATCACTCGCAACCTTTACGTTGCTTATCTCGATCCCCAAGCGTCGGAGAGCAAGTGCGTCAAAGTCGCGCGTTTGACCGGCCTCGCCATCATCATCGGGGCTTCGGCTGTGGCCATCACGATGGCGGATGTCTTCGCCCAGTTTACGTTGGCGATCGAATTACCAATTCTGTTCGCCGCTCCATTCTGGATCGGCATGTTCTGGCGGCGTGCCAACCGTGCGGCGGTGTGGATCACGATCACCTTTTCACTGGTATTCTTCTTCATCGCTCCGATCGGGGTGCCGCTGGCGTTTTCCGGAATGCAGACCGATCCGCGCTGGACAACCACGACCAACTTGGTCACGAAGACGACGCGGCGAACCGCAACCCCCGCCGATGTGGCACGACACGAAGCCTGGATGGCAGCGGTCAATCAAGCAGACGGTGACGCCAGACTGCTTAAGAAAATTGGCGCCGAGCCACCAGCATGCGAAGCGGGCGACGAGATCGATGTGGTGCTAAAGACGGGAGGAGTATCGATTTTTTGGAGCCGAGGCGTCTCGCCGGTCGATGGCGAACAACTGGTTGAACTGGAGGAGACTAGCGAAGGGAACACGACGACCTTAGTCCAACGTCATGAAGGTAAATTGAAGGGCGAAGGGTTGTTCAATGTCGACTTCTGGCTCTATCAACTAGCAGGCTACGATCTTGCCAGCGCCTCGAAAGCGACGCTGGAAACATTACGTATACCAACTCGCGTCTGCCTGCCGTTCTTGGTGCTGATCGTGGTCAGCTTCCTAACGCCACGAGGCAGCCAAGCGGGACTCGATCGATACTACGCCAAGATGAAAACGGAAGTCGATCCCGATCACGAAGTGGACCTGAGAAACTTGGCTGAGTCCTACCAGAACCCCAAGCGGTTTGAGCACCTGCGACTATTTCCCGGCACTGATATTGAAGCGCTGCGACCAAGACCTTCCGACGTCATCGGCTTCCTGGTTTCGGTCGCCGTTTGTTTCCTGATGATCGGAATCCTGATCTGGTTAGCAGGGATCGGAGCCACGGGGCAATGAGTTTGCCTACACCGTTGGCTCGAGTCCTGTCATCATGCTGGCGCTGGTGGCGAATCGATCGGCTTCCAGATTCAGTCGCTGAATCGCGCTGAGGTGCAAGTTGGGCGGCGGAGGCCTTGCCGGGGTCTGGCCTTGTGCGGAGGCCTTGCCGGGGTCTGGCCCCGGCGAAACCTCAGCCATCTTCCGGACATTGCACCTGAGCGAACGCTGGGTGCAGATTTCGGAGTTATGAAGTGAGGATTCTTCATTTCCGGCTCCCC
>DITY01000075.1 GCA_002422955.1 Planctomycetaceae bacterium UBA6172 | reverse complement strand
TTTACTGGGTCTTCAGCAGTCGGGTGTGGCGACCACGACGCTCGGCGCGCAGACGGTTGCGGCGCTTGGTTTCGCTCGGCTTTTCGTAATATTCGCGGCGACGCATTTCTTTCTTGATGCCGCTCCGCTCCACCAACTTGCGAAATCTGCGGACCGCTTCTTGAATCGATTCACGGTCACGAACGACTAACTTGACCATCGGCTCTCCAACTGCATGTTTCTATTTCTCCGTATTTCGTGGCAAACGACTGACGAATACCCACCCGGCCGCGCGCCATCGGCTCGCTAGGGCGTCAGAAAGGTCGTCAAAGTGTAACGTTCGCGGACGCACATTGGCAACGGGTATTCCGGTGTCGCCGAGCGTTTGCGACTGGGCCGCGCGTCGAGGGCGATTCGCGGGCTGGGGGGTAGGGACTGTGGCGGACATGCCGCCGGTTTTGGGTGAACAAGCCGTGACGATTCTGCCGAAAACAAGGAGGTATCGAAACCGCAACCGCGACGGATGGGGGGCCATCGGTCGGGCGAAACTCGCTACGGACCCGTCATGGCGCGTCGTTTGTCTCGACTAGTCGGCATTCCCTGGGCAACGACGATCGCCTTGGCGACCGCGTGGCTCGGCAATTCAGCTTCCGCTCAGTGGCAAGCTGTGCCGCGAGGGGACGCTGGGGCCGTTTCGCGGGCTGGCTGTGCCCTGCTGGTACCGCCGATCTTCGATCCGCGGCCAATCCCCTGGGGGGTTCGCCAGGTTGCTGGGGTTGAACCGGTGGCCGTTGACGACGTGCGGACGACCGGCCGCGAAGCGCTGGCCGCCATCCCACTCAACCGGTTGACGCCGACCGCTCAGAAGCGAATCGAGGCGATCAGCAGCCGGCCGACCCTGTATCGCCATCTGACCCAGAAATCGATCCGCTGCGATCCGGAACTGTTCCTCTGCTTGGTCCGCAACCCCGAGATTCTGGTCGGGACCTGGGAGCTGATGGGGATCACGCAGGTGCAGACCCGGCGACTGGACGCCTACCAGATGGAGGCGGTCGACGGTTCGGGGACGACCTGCACGGTCGACCTGGTCTATGGCGACTCGGCGGTCCACGTCTATGTGGCCGAAGGGTTTTATGACGGAAAAATGGCCCCGAACAAGATAAATGGTAAGGGTCTGTTCGTGCTGCGTTCGAGTCAAGAAGTCGACGCGGCGGGGAATCCGGTGATCCGTGGGTCGCTCGACTGTTTCCTGCAAATCGATCAGGTGGCGGTCGACCTGCTGCTCCGCACCTTCGGGCCGCTGATCGGTCGGGCCGCCGATCACAACTTCAACGAAACCGCGCGGTTCATCGACCAGTTGGGACAGAGCGCCGAACGGAACCCCGAGGGGCTGGAGGAACTGGCGATGAAGATGCCTCAGGTTTCCGAAGCGACGCGGCAGCAGTTCATCACGCAGGTGCGACACGCGGCCCGCCGCTATCACGAGCGGACCTTCACGACGCCGGTCAAGTTCGGCGGTCCGGCGACCGCGCCCGGTCGCTGAGCCACGCCACGTGGGCTGAGACTCACGTGGGCTGCCAACGCGCCGGACGAGTCACAAGTCTGAGCCACACAGTTAGTACCGACCGGGGAACCGGGCCGACCGGCTGACACGGTTCGTCTGCGGGCCGACAACGCGAGTGGCCGAACGGGGCGCGAGTGGTTCCAGTTTGACCTGGACTTGGGGCGGGCCGATTTCTTAGGTTGCCCGCGATGGGCCCGATCGCAGGGCCCGGTCGGACGGCCCGATCGGATTGGTGCTTGTTGCCGCGATCGGTCTGGCCGGGTCGATCCTTAACGTCCTCCCACCCGCCGGCCTATTGTCATGAAAGCCGATTTCGCTCCTACGTCATCCGCCCCGATCCGTCGCCTCAGTCGCTTGTTCGGTTCGAGTTCGCCTTCGCCTTTGGTTTTGGTCGGGCAGGGCGTGCTGACGTTGGCGATGACGGTGATGTGGGGTTTAGCCGGGGCGGGAGGTCAGGAAGTGGTTCGAGCGACACGGGTGGAAGTCGATCCGTCGACCAAAGCGGCGTTTCGTGTCGAGACGGTCATCTACGAAGGGACGGAACCCAAGCCGCAGTCGCAGCATCTGATGCTGTTCGATGCCGGCTTGATCTACGACATGCCGGTTGGCGTCGACGCCACGATCACGGTGTTTGACCCGGTGCGTGGCCGCGTGGTGTTGCTGCACAAGCTCCAAAAGGTCAAGACGTCGGTCTCCAACGAGTCGCTGATCCGGATCGCCGCGCAGTTGCGGGCGGCGGCGATTGAAGCGAAAGCCGCGAGGGAATTGGGCTTGGAAGCCAAGGTCGGGGCCGGGGAGACTCCGGACAGCTACACGATCGAGTTTGGCGACACGAAGTACTTTGCCACGACCCAGGCGGCGTTCAACGATTCGTTGGCGGAACAGTATGCCGAATTTACGGTCTGGGCCTGCCGGCTGAACCTGGCTCGGCAAATCGGCTCGCCCCCGTTCGCCCGCATCACGTTGGCGGAATTTTTGGCGGCCGAAAAGTTGTTGCCGCGTCAGATCCGGCTGGAGGTTCGCCGTGGCCTGAAGACGCGGATTTTTCGAGCCGAGCATTCCTACGTCGGCCGGCTGAGCGATACGGATCGCAAGAAGATCGGTGAGGTCGGGGCGATGATGGCCGGATTCGAGGAAG
The DNA here is from genome assembly GCA_002422955.1 of Planctomycetaceae bacterium UBA6172. GTDB lineage: Bacteria > Planctomycetota > Planctomycetia > Pirellulales > Pirellulaceae > UBA6163. The sequence continues at coordinate 5,446 of DITY01000075.1, read as the reverse complement.
TGGCGTTCGCGGAATTTCCTATCGACTGAGCCGCTTGGAGGGTTCGGCGGCGCTGTTACGATAGCCCACGATTCGAAATCTGATCGTGGAGACTTCCCGTGAACGTGACGCCATCGCGCCAGGCTGGTGCTACCCCTGTCGGCCCTTCCGCGGCGGCTCCCGCCGTCGGTTACCGCTGGGCGCGGCCTGGCGATGTCAACGCGTTTTTCGGTCTGATGTTCGACAACATCGCCAACCTGTTGTTGTTGGTGATGTTGCTCTCGTTGACGTTCGGATTCCCGACCGACTTTGTGATCCGTTCGATGGTGCCCGGCACGGCGCTGGGGGTAATGATCGGGGATTTGGCCTTCGTGGCGCTCGCCTTTCGGCTGGCGCGGAAAACGGGGCGCGATGACGTCACCGCGATGCCGCTGGGGATCGACACGCCCTCGCTGTTCGGGATGGTGTTCTTCGTCCTGGGGCCGTCGTTTGTCGCCGGACGCGACACGCTGGGGCTCGATGAGCAGGCGGCGGCGATGCGGACCTGGCAGATCGGGATTTGGTGTCTGGTGCTCAGCGGGCTGCTGAAGCTGGCCTGTGCCCCGGTCTGTGGGTGGATCCGGGCGGTCGTGCCGCGAGCCGGCTTGCTCGGTTCGTTGGCCGCGATCGCGCTGGTGTTGATCAGCTTCATGCCGATGCTCGAGATCCTGTCGCATCCGCTGCCGGGGTTGTTGGCGTTGGTGGTGATCCTGACGACGCTGGTCGGCCGCATTCCGCTTCCGGGGAACCTGCCCGGGACGATCGGCGCGCTCTTGGTCGCCGGCGGTGTCTATTATCTGATGGTCGCGCTCGGCTTCGACGGTTACCAGTTGCGTGAAGCGCCGGCGGTGACGTGGTTCCCTAGCGATTGGCTCGGCGCCTGGTCGTTCGGCTGGTTGTCGGCGTTTGACGATGCCTTGCCCTACCTGCCGATCGCCTTTCCGTTCGCGCTGATGACCGTCGTCGGCGGCATCGACTGCACCGAGTCGGCAGCGGCGGCGGGAGATGACTATGACACCCGGCAGGTGGTCGCGATCGAGGGTTTGGCGACGCTGGTGGCGGGGCTGTCGGGCGGCGTGATTCAGACGACACCTTACATCGGACATCCGGCCTACAAGGCGATGGGGGGGCGAGCCGCCTACACGTTGGCGACCGCGGTGTTGATCGGCACGGCGGGACTGTTCGGCTATTTCGAGTGGTTCAACCATTACCTACCGATCCCGGTGGTGTTGCCGATCCTGGTCTTCGTCGGGCTGGAGATCACGGCGCAGAGTTTTTCCGCAACGCCTCGGCGGCACTACCCAGCGGTCGCGTTCGGCTGCATCCCGGCGCTGGCGTTCTTGGCGTTGTCGCTGCCGAATCAGCTGTTCGGCGATCCGGCGATGATCGCGGCGGAAATTTCGCCCGGCAGCTTGAGCGATGTCCGTTTGCAGGAACGGTTGGTCACGCTGACGATGCTTTCCAACAGCTTCATCCTGACCAGCCTGCTGTGGGCCTGGGTGTTGGCATCGATCATCGATCGCAAGCTGACGACGGCCGCCGGCGTGCTCTGCCTGACGGCCGGGCTGACGCTGTTCGGCGTGATCCATTCGCCGCTCGCCGAGAACCGCCTGTTCCTGCCTTACGGGCCCAGCGAATGGGGCGGTTGGGTGCTCGACACAAAGCATCGAGGCGACGTTTGGGAATATGCGGCGGGCTATGTCGCGGCGGCGGGATTGCTGAGCCTGTGGGGTTTGGTCGTTCCCTTGCGTCAATTGGCCGCTGACATCCACGAGCCGTCGGTTGGGGGTGGCGCGGACGCAGCGTGCGACAACCGCGCGGCGGGCGCGGTGTTGCTGGCGGATCAGCCGTTGGTGACGCGGGTGTTGGAGCCTGAGGTGATGGACACCTGGGAGGAGGCTTGGGCTTACGACCAGATGGATCATGCGGGGGTGAATTGTCGCTTCGTCGACGACCTGTTGGCCGGAGGTCCGCTCGGGGCCGACGTGATCGATCTGGGGACGGGGACGGCGCTGATCCCGATCGAGCTCTGCCGCCGGATCAAGGACGTCCGGGTGTTGGCGGTCGACGCCAGCGCCTCGATGCTCGATCTGGCGAATCGGCATTTGGAGATCGAGCAGCTGAAGGACCGGATTGAGCTGCAGCAGGCCGATTGCAAGGTGATGGCGGGGTTCGCGGCGGGGATGGCCGACAGCGTGATCAGCAATTCGCTGATTCATCATCTGCCCGATCCGGCGCTGGCGATCCGAGCGGCCTTGCGGCTGTTGCGTCCGGGTGGCAGGTTGTTCATCCGCGACTTGGTGCGACCGGCGGCACGCGGTGAAGTCGAGCGGTTGGTCGCGTTGTATGCCAGCCACGAGACGGAAGGGTCGCGGACGATGTTTCGTGAATCGCTGCTGGCGGCCCTGTCGCTGGAGGAGGTTCGTCAGCTGTTCGGCTCCTTCGGTTTATCGCCGGATGACGTTAAGTTGACCAGCGACCGACACTGGACTTTCGATGGTCGGGTCGGCGCCTGACCGCCTTTCTCTCTGTTCATGACGCCATGCGCACTTACCTGGAACTGCTCCAAGAAATTCTCGATTCCGGCACCGACCGCGGGGACCGCACGGGTACCGGGACCCGCAGCCTGTTCGGTCGTCAATTGCGTTTTGACCTGGAAGCCGGCTTTCCGCTGCTGACCACCAAACGGGTCCACCTGCGGTCGATCATCTACGAATTGCTCTGGTTCCTCCGCGGCGATACGAACATCGGCTGGCTGAATCGCCATGGGGTGACGATTTGGGACGAGTGGGCTGATGCCGACGGCGAATTGGGGCCGGTCTATGGCCACCAATGGCGTTCTTGGCCGACCAAGGATGGGCGGACGATCGACCAGATCGCGGCGGTTGAAGCGGAGATTCGTCGCAACCCCAACTCGCGTCGCCTGATCGTGTCGGCGTGGAACGTGGCCGAAGTCGAACACATGGCCTTGCCGCCCTGTCACCTGTTATTCCAGTTCTATGTGGCCGACGGGCGACTCAGTTGCCAGATGTATCAGCGGAGCGCGGATTATTTTCTCGGCGTGCCGTTCAACATCGCCAGCTACGCGTTGTTGACGATGATGATGGCCGCGGTGACTGGGCTGCGTCCGGGCGAGTTCATCCATACCTTCGGCGACGTGCATCTGTATCACAACCATTTCGATCAGGCGCGGCTGCAATTATCGCGTGAACCACGGCAGTTGCCGACGATGCGAATCCTCCGCACGCCGGAACGGATCGACGGGTTCTGTTATGAGGATTTCGAATTGTCCGATTACGATCCTCATCCCGCGATCAAAGCCGCGGTCGCGGTCTGAACGCCGGGTGAACAGCTCACGGACCGGTCCGTCCGAGAGCGGTGAAAGCTAAAGAGCGGGGGCGTCGGTCACGCCACGACCTCGCTGATCACTTCCCCTTCGACGTTCGTCAGTCGCCGCTGGACGCCGTTGTGTTCGAAGGTCAGCTGTTCGTGGTCCAGCCCGAGCAGGTGCAGGATCGTGGCGTTGAGGTCATACAGCGGGTGGATGTCCTTGATCGCCCGTTGGCCGAACTCATCCGTCTCGCCATGGCTGACCCCCGGTTTCACGCCGGCACCGGTCAGCCAGCAGGTGAATCCGTCGGGGTTGTGGTCGCGGCCCTTGGCACCTTTTTGAAAGAAGGGCATCCGTCCGAACTCGGTACACCAGACGACGAGCGTGCTTTCGAGTAACCCCCGCTGGCGCAAATCTCGAATCAGGGCCGCGGCGGGCTGATCGAGGATCGCGGCGTGGACGTCGTACTGTTCCTTGAGCGCGTTGTGGCCATCCCAATTCAGCTTGCCGCCGCTGGCGTAGGCGCCGTTGAACAGCTGCACGAATCGGACCCCCTTTTCGACCAGCCGTCGGGCGAGGATGCAGTTTCGCGCGAACGCGGCCTTGTCGGCGTTCTGGGTGTCATCGGCGCCATAGAGCTTCAGGAGATGTTCCGGCTCGCTGCTCAGGTCGACCAGGTCGGGGACGGTCAGTTGCATCCGCGCGGCCAATTCGTAACTCGCGATGCGGGCCGCCAACTTTTGCTCACCAGGGTAGCGGTCGAGATGTCGCTGGTTGATCCTGCGGAGCCAATCGCGCGCGGCGAGGTCGGCCGGGGGCGCGACACCGGTCGCGGCGAGATGGCGGATCGGATCCCTCGAACTCATCGTCGTCCCTTGGAACGCGGCGGGCAGGAAGCCAGGCCCCCAATTGTTGGAACCGTTCTGCGGCACGCCGCGGGGGTCGGGGATCGCGACGTAAGCGGGCAGGTCCTGGTTCTCGCTGCCCAAGGCGTAGGTCACCCACGAGCCGAGGCTGGGAAACCCGTCGAGCGCGAAGCCGGTCGACAGGACGTTCTCCGCCGGTCCGTGCGTGTTGGAATGGCTGGTCAAGGAATGGATGAAGGCGATGTCATCGGTCAATTCGCCCAGGTGCGGGATCAGATCGCTAACCCACTTGCCCGTTTCGCCACGCTGGCGGAAATCGTACTGCGGCCGCGCCAGGTTGCCGGCGGGGCCTTGAAACGTCACCGCCGGGCCGCCGGGCAGCGGCTTATCGTCCCACTTGATCAGCTCCGGCTTGTAATCCCAAGTCTCCAATTGGCTGACCGCGCCGGCACAAAAGATGACGATCACGTTCTTGGCGGCCGCGGAAAAATGCGCTGGCCGCGGGGACAACGGACGCGCGGGATCGATCAGCGGGGCCGGGCCGGCCAACGAGCAGTCTTGGGCCAGCAGGCTGGTCAGTGCGATCGTGCCGAGGCTGCCGGCCGCGTGATTGAAGAACTCGCGGCGACTGGTCCAGCCGTGATGGCCATGAGGCAAATGGGGCGACATCGAGAACTCCGGATGCGATCCAAAAAAATCTTCGCCAACCGCCGCGGGACGGATGTCAGGGCAGGAACAAAAACTCGTTGCTATTCATCAGCACGCGGCAGAGCGTTTCCAAGCCGTGCTGATGGGCGAGTTCGGCAGCCTCAGCCGCTTCCTCCGCATCGGGTAAGCGGCTGATCGCGGTGCGGTAGGCGAGCGCGACCTGGGCCGGGACTTCCGCCCCCGCTTCGGCCCGCAGCCGCTCCGCCCAGCCCGCGGCGCGATCGAGCGTGAAGCGGCTATTGAACAAGTTGAGCGCCTGGATCGGCGTGGTGCTCTCTTCGCGTCGTGAAGCGCTCTGACCACCATCGGGGCAGTCGAAGGCACCAAAGACCGCTTCGCGTTCGCGGCGGACTTTATGGGCGTAGATCATCCGTCGCAGCCCCTCGGCGCCGAACGATTCGATCGGCGTGAAGCCGCTCAGGCCGCCACGTTGATTGAACAGGTCATAGCCGCGTCCGAACATCTGGCGATTCCACTGGCCGCTGATCGCGAGCAACGAATCGCGAATCGATTCGGCTTCCAG
>DITY01000297.1:7599-7859 GCA_002422955.1 Planctomycetaceae bacterium UBA6172 | reverse complement strand
CCCCGCTGGCGATAGAAGGAGATCCAGAGCGGCAGCAAGAACAACGGGTAGTAAACCAGACCCGCGGCACCGCCCAGGAAAAAGCCGGCGAAGAACGGGCGGCGGTAACTGAAGACGGCCCAAACCAAGAAGGCGGCAGGCAGCGCATGGTCGACACGACCCGTCATCTGCGCCGTGTAAGGCAGCAGCAGGTAGAGCGTCGCGCAGCCGATCCCGCCCCGGGAATTGCCGAAATGCCGGTGGCCGATGGCAACGATCCC
>DITY01000297.1:2707-7524 GCA_002422955.1 Planctomycetaceae bacterium UBA6172 | reverse complement strand
GTGCTGGTGATCACGTTGGCCATCATGAAGATGAACAACCAGATGCCGATGAACATCAGACCGCCGGCCGTCAGATTCGGGTCCAGCAGCGGACGCCGGACCATCAGCGGATCGAACAGCAACCTTAGCAGGATCAGGACCTGGACGAACAACATCCAGACAAAGCCGTAACGCTCGATATCGCGGGCGGCGAAGGTCGAGATCACGGGGGACAAATCGGCAGCGGCGGACTCGGCACTCGACTCACCCGCTTCCGGACTCGCGGCGGCATCCTGGTCGGCCGCCGATGTGCTCGCGTTGGTGACAGTCGCGGCGGGCGGCGTTTCGCCGCCATCGTTGCTATTCAGCCCGTTGGGGCCATCCGGACCATTCGGGCCGCCAACATCCGCCGTGATCGGTTTGGACTCGGCCTCCTCCGCCGCGCGGGCTTCCGCCGACTTGGCCGCGGCTTCTTCGAGCATCCGCCCGCGGCGGCCTTCGTAGACGATCAACAGGCCTGGCGCGAGCAAAATCAGCAACACCAGATCGAGGTTGCGCATGCTCCAAAAGCGATGGAAAACGAAAAACAGACCGATCGTCAAGAATGACGACAAATACACCCAGGTCGTGGGGTCGGGTCGTTTGTAGTGGAATAGAATCTCGCTCATCAAACCTCGGCCGCAACGGGACCCGAGAGAGCGACGCTGATCGAGCGACCGCCTGACGACCAAGCCCCGCTCGACGGTCCTACCCCCCCGCCATGAACCATCCTTCACCATTCCCCTATCGCAGCTTCACACGATAAGGGCCATTGGGGAGTTTTGCTAGCCGTTACCGGCAACTTAAATTCCCCGGATGGAGCCGAAAACGAGGCCGAAACACGTTGCCTTTCTGGTACCAACGGGGATCGCGTCACCTCCCAGTTCCCACGCGTTTGCTCGCACCCGCACCACAGGATGGGGTATAATTGGAGAAGCAGCCCCGCTGACGAATAGAAAGGTCCCCAGCTTAACACGGTTTTGCTGGTCCCTTGGCAACCGGTCGCTGCCACCTGCCGCATCGGTTTTGCGGTGCCTACCCCGCGTGATACAAGTTTGCCCCTCCTGCCTGGCCGTAAACCTTTCCCTTTTTCGCCCGCCCGGAAGATTGCATCGATGAGCGACCGAATGCTGATCGCCCAACCCGTTTCCCGCCGCCGTTTCCTGCGGGGATGCGGCACGGCGCTAGCGCTCCCCTGGATGGGGTCCTTAATCCCCGGACGCGTTTCGGCGGATGAAGCGAGCAAGCCGCCGATCCGCTCGGCCTTCATCTATTTCCCCAACGGCGTGTGGGAGAAATTGTGGGTCCCGGAGCAGACCGGCCGCGACTACACCTTGTCACCCTCTTTGGAACCACTCGCCGACATTCGCGACGATGTGCTGGTGGTCAGCGGCTTGGATAAAAAGCACAGCCATGGCGGCGATGGCCACTACGCCAAGACGGCAAACTTCTTGACCGGGTTGCACGTCGCCAAGACGACGGGCAAGGACATCAGCAGCGGCGGAATTTCGATCGACCAATTGATCGCCCAACAGACCCGCGCCTTCACGCCGCTCCCCTCCTTGGAACTCGGTACCGAACCGGTGATCACCGGGATCGACAGCAACGTCGGCTACACGCGGCTGTACGGTTCGCACATCTCTTGGGAATCGCCGACCCGTCCGGTCGCTAAGGAAATCAACCCGCGGTTGGTCTACGAACGGCTGTTCGGCAAATCGGTCTCCGGCGATGCGGCCAAGGCCGAGTCCTACCGCAACCTGCTCGACTTCGTGCTCGAGGACGCCAAACGGTTGCGGCCGCGGTTGGGCCGCGATGACCAATTCAAGATGGACGAGTACCTCGATTCCGTACGGGCCGTCGAAAAGCGGATCGAGTTCGCGATGCGGAAAGACCCGCGACCTTGGCAACCGGCGATTGACGAGGAGCAGGTTCGCGCGGCGATGCCCGGTGTCCCCGCCGACTTCCGTGAGCACATCGGCGTGATGCTGGACCTGATGGTCTTGGCCTTCCAAACCGACTCGACGCGGGTTTGTTCGCTGATGTTCGCCAACGACGTCTCGGGGCGTAATTTCTCGTTCGTCGACGGCGTCAGCGGCAGCCACCACGAGCTGTCGCATCACGAAAACAAGCAGGAAAAGATCGAACAGTATCAGCGGATCAATCGCTGGCACGTCGAGCAGTTCGCGACCATGCTGCGGAAACTCAAGTCGATCCCCGAGGGGACGGGTACGCTGCTGGACAACTGCATGGTCCTGTTCGGTTCCAGCATGTCGGACGGCAATCGCCACGACCCCGACAACTTGCCGATCCTGCTCGGCGGACGGGCGGGCGGTACGATCGACAGCGGTCAGCACCTGCAAGCCGATGTGCCGCTGTGCAACCTCTACCTGTCGATGCTCGATCGCATGGGAATCGAAGCGGAAAGTTTTGGCGATAGCACCGCCCGATTGATCTGAATCGGATGATCTGAATTTGAGTCCGACCGGTCTGTTTCTGAATCGGTCTGCTCTGCCCGTGACCTGAACCCCTGAACCAGCGCACGCCCGAATGGCGCCGCTTGTCGCCGCGCGAAGGCCTGCGCGGTCTCTGCCTCCCACTCCGGTAACTCATCTCGTGACCCCTTCCAAAACCGTCGGGCTGATCGCCGCCCCGTTCAGCCCCTTCCATCCGGACCGATCCTTGAACCTCGACGCGGTCGAGGGCTACGCCGAGTGGCTGGTCTCCCAAGGGGTCATCGGGGCCTTCATCTGCGGGACGACGGGCGAAGGCATGTCGCTGACCACCGCGGAACGCCAACGACTCGCCGAACGTTGGCTGGCCGTCGCGCCGTCCGAACTGAAGGTGATCGTTCACGTGGGACACACGTCGCTGGGAGATTGCGTCGAGCTGGCGGCGCATGCCCAGTCGATCGGCGCGGCGGCGGTCTCCTGCATGGCTCCCTTTTTCTTCAAGCCGGCGGACGTCGAAACGCTGGTCGATTGGTGTGACCACGTCGCGGCGGCCGCGGCCGATTTGCCGTTTTATTTTTACAACATGCCGTCGATGACCGGCGTGACGGTCGATGTGAGTCGCTTCCTGGAATTGGCCGAGCCGCGGATTCCGAATCTGGTCGGGGCCAAGTACACGCACGACGATCTGGCCGATTTCGCCCGCTGCGTGAAGTTGCGGGATGGCCGGTTCGATCTGTTGTTCGGCCGTGACGAAATCCTGCTCCAGGCGCTCCGCGCCGGTGCCCGTGGCGCGGTGGGGAGCACTTACAACTTCGCCGCCCCCGTTTACCAGGCGGTGATTCGAGCCTTCGAGGCGGGCGATCAGGAACAGGCGGAGCGAACGCAGCAGGTAGCGGCCCGGATGATTCAGGCCTTCGTTGACTGCGGCGCGCACCCGATCACGGCCTTCAAGTGGTTCATGAACCGACTGGCCGTCGATTGCGGACCTTCGCGATTACCGCTCCGCGATCCACGACCGGAACAACTCGATCGGTTGCAGGCCGGCCTCGACGCGAGTGGCGTGTGGGACTACGTGAAGCCGAGGACTCCGATCTTCGCGGGGGGCGGGACCGCGACCGGCGCGACGCGATGACGAACGCCCTCACAGCGTTCCTGGTCGCGTGGCTGGCAGGCCTGGTCGTTCCCAGTCGCCTCGTCGCGCAAGAACTGCCGGCCCCGCGGCAGTTGCCGCCGCTTCCCGACCCGCTCGGTGTGGCCGGACCCTTTACCGGCACGCATGCGGCTAGGCTCGTGGTCGCGGGTGGCGCGAACTTCCCCGACGCCCCACCCTGGCGAGGCGGGGTAAAGGTTTGGCGCGACACGCTGTTCGAACTCGCTGACCCCGCTGGCCCGTGGCGAGTGGCCGGCAAACTGCCTCGACCGCTGGGATATGGCGTATCGCTGAGCACCCCCGAAGGGATCGTCTGCGTGGGTGGCAGCGATGCGCAGCGGCATCACGCGGAATGCTTTCGCCTGCGATTCGAACATGGCAACTGGGTGACCAGCCCCTTGCCTCCGCTGCCACGACCTTGCGCGCATGCGTGTGCCGCGCTGATCGGCGACACGATCTATCTCGCCGGAGGTACGGATCACCCCCTGGCAACGACCGCGCTGAAAAACTTTTGGTCGCTCGACCTCGGTCAGCCAACCGTTCGCTGGCGAGAGCTGGAACCTTGGCCCGGACCGGGCAGGATGTTGGCCGTGGCCGGCCAGGCGGAGGGTCACTTTTATCTGTTCAGCGGCGCGGCCTTGTCCGCGGGCGAGGATGGCCGACCGGCTCGCCGCTATCTGTCGGACGCGTATCGATACTCTCCGGAAACCGGCTGGAAGCGGTTGACCGATCTGCCACGCCCGGCCGTCGCCGCACCGACCCCGGCGCCGGCATCAGGGGCGAAGGGGTTGCTGGTCCTGGGGGGTGACGCGGGGACTGACGTCGATTGGCAACCGCCGGAAACGCATCCGGGTTTCGCCCGCTCGATCCTTCTGTATCGCACCGATACCGACGATTGGGCTGATGCCGGCCAACTCCCCGCGAGCCACGTGACGACGACGATGGTGCGGTGGCGGGATGCCGATGTGATGCCCAGCGGCGAAGTGCGGCCGGGCGTTCGCTCGCCAGCGGTGTGGTCCTGGGACGCGACGGAGTCACCACCCGAGTAGCGAGCAACCGGCCTGCGTGAGTTCACAATCTCCCACCCCGATTCCTTTCATCAGCCTCTTCCCTTCATCATCCGGATCGATCGCCATGAGAAACGTTGTGCTCGTCTCGCTCTGCCTGTTCGCCGGGCTGCTGACGGCGGCCGAACCGAC
>DITY01000297.1:0-2629 GCA_002422955.1 Planctomycetaceae bacterium UBA6172 | reverse complement strand
AACCCACGCAATCCGGAAGCGGGCCAACGGGAACAGACGGTCAACAACCCCGTCGCGATCGTCGATCGGACGAGCGGCGAGATCGCCTTCTTGTACTGCATCAACTACGCGCGGTGCTTTTCGATGCGGAGCGCCGACGATGGAGTGACCTGGAGCGACCCGGTCGAAATCACCGCGACGTTTGAGCCCTTTCGCAAACGCTATGACTGGAAGGTGATCGCCACGGGACCTGGGCATGGTATCCAACTTCGGTCGGGACGGATGGTCGTCCCGATCTGGTTGGCCTACGGCAAGACGGGCGACCATGCCCCGTCCGCCGCTGGAACGATCTACAGCGACGACGCGGGACGAACTTGGCAGGCGGGCGAGATCGCGGTCCCCAACGAAGGCGAGCTCGGCAATCCCAATGAAACGATGCTGACCGAATTGTCCGATGGCCGCGTGATGCTGATCAGCCGCAGCGTTTCCAAGCCGAACCGCAAGCTGATCACGATCGGGCCCGACGGCGCGAGCGGCTGGCAGCCGAGCCATTTTCATGATCAGTTGTGGGAACCGATCTGCATGGCCAGCGTGATCGCGCATCCCGCGCAACCGGGGACGCTCCTGTTTTCGAATCCGCATCGGCTGGCGATCGACAAAAACGGCAAAGAAATTCCGGCGGGCCGCGGTAAGCGTGAAAACCTGACGATCAAACTGAGCCGCGACGATGGTCGCACGTGGCCCCGGCAACGGACGCTCGAACCCGGCCCCAGCGCCTACTCCGACTTGGCGGTGTTGCCCGACGGCACGGTGCTGTGCCTGTACGAAGGGGCTAACGCGATCGTCGCGGCGAAGTTCGGGCTCGATTGGCTCGATCGCTAGTCCCCGTGGAATCGTTCAGCCGCTGGCCAGGGCCTCGCGGCCAACCCGCAGCATGTTGCCGCCGATGATCTTGCGAACGTCGTCGTCGGAATAGCCTCGTTGGACGAGCCCCACGGTGAACAGCGGCCAATTCGTCCAAGCCACGCTTTTGGTCATTTGCGGAGTGACGGCGAACTCGTCCGGTCGCCAGAGCGTGCGGAAGTCGGTGCGCGTCCGCCGGACCGCCGGGACCTTGCGTTGTTCTTGCGAACTGTCCTGAGCCGAATAAGCGACGTCCGTGCCGATCCCCACGTGATCGACGCCGAACGTCTTGGCGACGTGGTCGATGTGATTCAACAACATCGCGATGTCGCCGGCGCCTCGCAGGAATTGCGGGATGCAGCAGATGCCGACCATCCCGCCGGTGTCGCAGATCGCGCGAATCACCTCGTCCGGTTTGCTGCGGGCGTGAGGTCGTGGGTCGAGGGCGGCGCAGACGGTGTGGCTGGCGACGACCGGCTTGGACGACGCACGCGCCGCTTCGAGGCTGGTCCGCCAACCGGAGTGGGCGCAGTCTGGGATCACGCCGACACGGTTCATCTCGGCGATGACCGCCTGGCCGAAATCGCTCAGTCCCGCGTCGGTCGGTTCGCCGCAACCGTCGCCGATCATGTTGCGGCGCTGATAGGTCAGGTGCATCATCCGAATCCCGAGTTGGAAGAAGATGCGGAGGTGCTGCAATTCGTCCGGGATGGAAATCCATTGTTGGGCCAGCGGCACGCCGTTGCCGGTCATGTACAGGCAGTGGGCCCCTTCGCGTTTGGCCTGCTCGATGTCCGCGGGGACGGAGGCTTTGGTGACGAAGCCGCGGAGCATGTCGGTGACGAAGGTGAAGCGGGCCAGTCGCTTGAGCAGCAGCAGCGGGTCCTGCCCCTCCTCGCCGGCATTCTGAAAGACGCAGGTCACCCCCGAGGCCCGCCAGGCGTCGCGATACTCCTGCTGCTGCACCGGGTCGGTGACGCAGCGGGTCATCGACATTTCTTCGCGGAGATCCTTCAACTCCAAGTCCGAGGCCCCAGCTTCAACCTCCTTCGCCAGCGCCGCGCCATCGATCGCCGAACGCGGCGAAAACCCATAGGTATCGAAGACGACCGATTCGGCGTGCAGTCGCAGCCCGCGCTCGAGATCCTTCGCGGACGGTTTGAGAATCGCCAAGGCGACCTCGCGGGCTTCGGCGATCTGGGGATTGAGCCGCCCGGTTAGGCGTTCGATCGGATTGTCATTCGACCCCGTGTTCCCCCCCGGGTTCGCTTGCTCCGCCACGGCCGACTTGGCCAGCCAGGCCAGCGGGAGTGCGGCGGTCGTTTGCAGCAACGTTCGTCGTCGGATCATGGGGCAATCGCGGGTGGGAGGAAGCGACGGACAGTCAGGAGGGAGTGTGAAGGCGGGGGCGAGAGCGTTCGCGAGGGGCCAAGGGGAAAGTTTAACCGTCGCCCAAGACACGCCCGATCGCGTCGCGCAGGGCGGGGTCGATCGCGCGATCGCTGAACGCCACGCTGACCTCATACCCGCCGCAGTCGTACTCCTCGGCCGTGGGGATGTACCACGGGCCGCCATCGCCATATGCCGCCGTCGCGAGCAGGAGGTCGGGGGCCATCTTTTGGGCGGCGAGCTGATACTCGACGAACGATTCGGCCGGCAGGTGCAGGATGCCAAATCGGTTGAGCCGCAACGCGCTGATCACGATCGGCATCTCCGACTCGATCCGCCGGATCCAGGCGAGCTGATA
>DITY01000013.1:16457-17614 GCA_002422955.1 Planctomycetaceae bacterium UBA6172 | reverse complement strand
GCTGCCGCCGCTCCGCGGCTCCGGACGTTGGGTAACGGTCCGCTCGCGGCCACCGACGATCACTTGCCGCCGAGCACCGTGACTTGGGCGGGTGAACCGGACGGCTTGGTCACTTCCGTCGTCAACGATTGCACGTCCGCCGGGTCGCTGATCAACAGGTAGACGGGGTACCGTCCCGGCTTCAATTCGATCGCCCCATCCGGCTCGACACGCCGTCCGTCGATGACGACGCGAGCGTCGGATGCGCCGTCGACCCGCACCCCGATGGGGCCCGCCACGACGACTTCGATCTGGCCACGCAGCAACGCCGGTCCCACGGACCGCTCGCGGAACTGAGCCGGGATCGCGTCGGCGGGAATCGAGCCGTCGACGAGCGAATACACCCCCTGCCACGCCGCATCGGGCAGCGATTCGAACTGGCCGGCGAACTGCGGATCGGTCAATTCGCCCCAGCGGATGCCGCTCGGTATTTCGACCAACGCGTCCCAGCGGTTGATGGTCGGTCGGCTGTGAACGGCGAACTCGCCCGGCTTGCCGAGCGCCCCCAGGAACGCGACCAGATCGACCAACTCGGCCTGCGTCAGCAGTTGATGCAAGCCTTCGGGCATCAGCGACTTGCCTTCGGATTCCTGCTCGATGTCGTCGATCGGGATGACGACTTCGCGGCCATTCTCGTCGCGCAAGATCAATCGTTGGTCATCGCGATCGATCTGCACGCCGCGAACGACGACCCCATCACCGGTCAGGACTTGGCGGGTCAGATAGGCTTCCTTGATCGTGGCGCTGGGCAGCAGGATGCTGTCCAACAAGTACTCGGTCGGGCTGTTGACGCCGATCCCGCTCAGGTCAGGACCGACATTGCCACCCGCGCCGGAGACCGCGTGGCACTGGATGCAATTCAACTCCTGGCGACGGTAGATCAATTGGCCACGATGCGGATCACCTTGGCTATCGATGCGGCGGACCAGTTCCTGCCGCTGCTGGGCCGTCAACGGTTCGGTCGGCCCGCCGATCCCCGCCGTTTGGCTGAGGGTTTCCACCAGCGGCCCGGTGCGGACCTCGGCGGCGAACAGCGACCGCAGCAACAGCTTGGCGGTATCCGCGTCGAGCGTGGCCGGCTTCAAAGCCTCGGTCAATTGCGGCAAGCCGGTCTGGGT
>DITY01000013.1:11606-16426 GCA_002422955.1 Planctomycetaceae bacterium UBA6172 | reverse complement strand
CGCCACCGCGGCGGCGAACCGCAACCGCAGTTCGGCGGGCAAGTCATCGCGGAGGAATTGGCCGCGGGTATCGCTGGCAGACGGGGCGTTGAAGCGGACCATCGCCGCCAGCGCCGCGTCGACACCGGCGGCGGGCGTTGCCGGATCACGGGCCGCGTCGCGGAGCGGAAAGATCATCTCCTTGACGTCCCACGCCCCGGCGAGCTGCGCGATCCGCACGATCGATTCGGCGTCTCCCGACTTTCGCGCCTCTTCCAACCGCCGCACCGCCGTTTCGACATCGACCGTCGATTGCAGCCCCTTGCCTTGGGAGGCGACCAGGACTTCGCCCAGCGCCGTGGCCCGATTGGCGGGCGAATACTCGCCCCGCAGAATCGCATCGGCCAAGCGTCCCAGTTGCGCGGCATTGGCCTGCGCCACCGCCGCACGAACCTGCGGCACGATCTGCGAATCGTCGACTTCGCCGGCAGCGATCTGCCGCACCATCCGATCGTCGGTGGCGGGACGGGACGTACCGCGGCGGTCGAGCGTCGTGTTGGTTTCCGCGATCACGTAGTTCAAATATTCATCGAGCGGTTTGCCCAGAGCGGCCTGGACGATCCGTCGGCCCTCATCGGCATCGGCGTAGAAACTGGCTGCCCGCACCGCTTCCAACCGTACCCGCGGCGCCTCATCAGCCGCCAAGGCGATCAGCCACGGCGTCGCTTGGTAGACCCGGTCGCGCCAATAGCTGAGGACCCGCGTGGCGGCGGCTCGGGCGCGATGGTCGCGGCTGTCGAGCACCTTTCGCAGCAACTCGGTGTCGACGCGATCGTGCTGCTGCATCACCCACAACGCTTCGAGCCGGCGGTGCTCCGTGTCGCTGCTCTCGCCGACCTGACGCGCCAACCAGGCATTGACCGCGGCGACAACCTGGTCGGTATCGCGTAGCCGCAATTCCATCCGGGCCAAATGCCGAATCGTGTTGTCATCGTTTTCCAGCAAACTGACGACATGGTCGATCGGGGCCCCTTCGATTTTCGGCAACTCGGTCAACGGATTGTCGCGGTAACGGACTCGCCAAATTCGCCCATGGCTCTGGTCACGATTGGGGTCACGCAAATTGTGTTGCATGTGACCGATCAACGGGTTGAACCAGTCGACGATGTACAACGCTCCGTCGGGGCCGAACTTGATGTCGATCGGGCGGTAGTTCGTGTCCTTGCTGGAAATCAGCGGCTCGACCGGCGAACCCTTGAAGCCGCTCTCCGCCTCGCTCATTTGGTAATTCAGCGTCCCCAAGAAACCGATCGTGTTGTTGATCAGATAATTCCCTTGCATCGCTTCGGGAAAATGGCGATTGCCGACGATCACACAGCCCGCGGTCGGACGCCACTGCTTGACCAGGAACTGCGGCATCTGGCGGTGCTTGTGCGGGTAGATCACGTCGCCGCTGAACGCCGCGGCAAAGTAATTGAAGCCCGACGACGCGTCGGCCACGAAGTTTTGCCCCCAGCGATCGAAGCAGTGGCCCCACGGGTTGGCGAAGTTGTACGACACGTGAATGCCGAATTTTTCGGTCTTGGGCTCGTAACGGAAGACGCCCGCATCCTTCAGCCGCTGAGGGCCACGCGGCGTCTCGATCTGGGAGTGGTGGAAGGTCCCTTCTTGGAAGTACAACGCGCCGTCGGGGCCGAACGTGAACGCGCTGAGCGAATGGTGGGAATCGGCGGAGTCGAAGCCGTGCAGCAACCGTTCGCGGCTATCCGCCCGGCCATCGCCATCGGTGTCCTTGAGGAACATCAGGTCGGGTTGCTGAGAAACGTAAGCCCCGCCGTCGCCCAGCGCGATGCCGATCGGCAGGTGCAACTTGTCGGCGAAAATCGTCTGTTTGTCGGCTCGCCCATCGCCATTGGTGTCTTCGTAAATCAGGATCTTGTCATCCGGCGGAGTCCCCGGCAGGTACTGCGGGTAGGTGGGGTTGGTCGTGACCCACCACCGGCCGCGGGCGTCGATGTCGAGCGCCACGGGGTTCCGCATCTCGGGGAAGTCCTGCTCGGACACCACCAGATCGACTTCGAAACCGTCCGCCAGCACGAACTGCTCGCGGCTCTGCTCCGGCGTCAGAAACGTGATGTTGCCGGTGTAGTTGGTTTCGATCTTGGACAGTTCGCCGGTTTGCGAATCGTCGATCGTGTCGGATACCGACTTGCCGGCCGCGATGTCCCAAATCCGCTGGTCGCGCACCGCGATCATCTTCCGCAGCTTGGCGAACTCTTCGGGAAAGTTCACCACGCCGTACGGATTCTTGCGGCCGCCGTAGATGTAATAGCCGTTGACGGCGCGGTGGTCGTAGAAAAACTGCAGGTTCTTTTCGGCCACCGCGGCGCGAAGTTTTTCCAGATCGATGCCCGTCGTCGCCGGCCGCGGCCCGAACAGCGAAACGTCCAACACGCCCCCCAAGACCTCGTTACCGCGACGGTTCAAATGGATGCCGTTGATGGTCAGCGGACGAGATGACTTTTCCATCGCCGCCAACATCGGCGTGAACAGGTCGACGAACCGCAGTCCCGCCGCCTGAGACACGGAACTCATCACCCCGATGTACTCGCGCAGGTTGGCGTTGGTCGCCTGNNCGGGTGTCGGCGATGAACTTTTCGAACCGGTCGCGAAAGGCCTCCAAGCCCGCCGGACCGGCGAACGATTCGTTCAAGCCGAACATCGCCAGCACGATCGACGGCTGATGATCGACCAGCCGATGGCCGTGATCGTCGAAGTTCGCGCTTCGCGGCCGCAAATCGATCTCGTCCGCCGACCAACCGAGGTTGCGGACGACGAGTCGCTTGCCGGGAAAGCGGCCTTGCAGCGCGGTCTCGAAGTAGCCGTCGTGTTGCAACCGCTCGGCCAGCGTGTTGCCGATGATGACCAACTTGTCACCTTCGTTGACCGACAGCCACGTCGCGTCACCGCTGGCGGCTGGGCCGGCCGCAAACGCGGCTGACGACGCCACCACGGCCGCGATGAGCCAAGCGGAAATCAAAAACAGCGATCGGAACGGAGGACATGCCGTGGTCATCGAAACTCCCATTCGAACGAACGGAAACGGGCGGGGGTGGAGGAGACTTCGCACTCGAGCGGTTAGCCGCGGCGAGCCGAAAACCGACTCCGCAATCGTAACGAATCGTGCCGATTCGCAACAGTTGCAACCGCCGCACCCTTCCCGCGATCACGGGCGGAAAGGATTTCGCTGTCACTCAGTCGCGGGTCAAAGCGAAGTCGAACGCGCCGGATGCGGGCGTGACCTCGATCGTCAATTCGGAGTCCCGGTTGTAGCGAGCGGGAACCCGTTCCTCTGCCTTGGCTCCGGTCGTCGCGCCGTCCTCGCCTTCTTCGGCTTGGCCGGGCCGGGAGTTCAAACCGAGCAGCACGCGCGAGGTACTGATCCGCACGACCTTCTTGCCGGTTTTCACCCCCTGCATCTCCGAGTCAAACTGCAATTCGTAGCTGCCCGCCGCATCGGTCAGCCCGTACGAGAAGGTGCCATCGAGCGGGTCCTCGAACGTGACGACGGCGCCGACCAGCGGTTGGCCGTCGAGCGTCACGGTACCCTGGCCATCGACCAAGTCGACCAAGCTGTAATCCGCCTTGGGCTTGCCGCAGCCGATCATGACCGACGCGATGATCATCCCGAAAACGATTCGCATGCGAGACTCCTTGGTGGAAGGATTGGAAATTTTCGCCCCCCGCGTCAATCCGCATGGCTGACCACTTCGCCGCCCGACCGTGTGGCCAACCCTTGGTAGATCGCGAAGTCGATCGACTGCGCGAGGAAGCGGACGGAGCCATCCGCCAGCGTGAACATCGCGCCGCCCGCGTGATAGCTGCCAAAACTCATTTCCATCAGCACGCCATGGATCGTCGGATTGAGCCGCGAATTGATCGGGACGATCGCCGAACCCAGCCCTTCGGAATGCTCGGTCCCCGTCAAACGGCCCGGCGCCCACAGCCCCATTTGCGGGCTGAAGAAGGCGAAGTAGTCCATCCCTTGGCCGTCTTTGACGAACTCGCAATCTGTGTAAGATTCGCCGATCAGCAGCGTGTTGGTCGTCCCGTCGAGGATGTCGCGAAAGCCGATCTTGCTGGCGCCGAACAGGACCCCGTCGAGCTGGGTCTGTTCCAAAGCGGTGAACTTCGCGGTGTTGTATCCGGCGGGTCGCGTGCTGGCGTCATCCGAGGCGACGTAGGCCCCGGCAACGCCGCGATAACTGGCCGGAACTCGCGCCGCGATCGAGTTGTAGTTCAAATGCTCCGGCTGCGCCATGCTCGGGCAGCGGAAGGTCGAGACGACCGTCTCGCAAGCCCGCCGGTTCGGTGATTGAAAGTTCGTCCAATTTGTCCCATGAGCCGCGCCGGCATAGGCCGAATTGGCCCAGACCAACGTGCCGTGCAAATTGCCCTGTTCGAGCTGTGGCAAAATCAGCGCGCTCCAGAACTCCTGGTTCGTCCCGAAGCCATAGGGGAACAGGCGGTGCGTGTCATGGTAATGGTGCATGGCCAACCCGATCTGCTTCAGGTTGTTGCCACAACTCATCCTTCGCGCCGACTCCCGCGCGGCTTGCACGGCCGGCAACGTCAGCCCGACCAGGACGCCAATGATCGCGATCACGACCAACAATTCGACCAAGGTGAAACCGGACGGCCGACGCAAAGTCCGAATGCGCATGAGTCTCTTTCCATGAAGTGAGTCAATCATGCAAGGCGAATACGACGCGCTGAAAAGTCGAGCGACCGCTCGAAGCGGAATCTTAACATCCGCCGAACGGCGCTGACAACATTTTTTC
>DITY01000013.1:0-11530 GCA_002422955.1 Planctomycetaceae bacterium UBA6172 | reverse complement strand
CTCCGCCAATTTCCGCGCCGCGGCCGACTCCGGCGTCTCTGCCGGTGCCGTCATGGCTTGAACCTTGGTGATCGCTTCTGGGAATGAGGTCACGATTTCGACCCCGCGGCCACCCCCGATCCGCAAGCTCGCTTTTTCCAAATCCCCTTGGGCTTTCCAGAGGCCAACGATCACCGGGATGTTTGGAAACTGAGCCCGCAGGCCTCGGCAGAGATGCCGGGCGTGGGTCACCGCGGAGGGCGGCATGGCGGACACGAAGATCAGGGTCGCCTTGCTCTTTTCGACCACGTTCGCGAGTTCGTCGAAGTTGGGGCGTGACGTCGTGAGCTGCACGGAGCAACCCGTCGTCGTCAACAGTTGTTCCAGCATCATGCCGGCCACGGCGTCCGATTCGTCTCGGGCGGGCAAGCAGAGGATGCGGTCATGTGGCGGCGACACGATGTCCGTGCTGGCGCCCGTGGGCAGCGTCAGGTCGCTCATTTCATAGACGAGTTCCTCGAGGCTTTCCAGGATCGAATGATACCGGCTCTCCTCGATCTCATCCCGCTGCCGCGAGAGCTGAGCCAACGCGAGCGCCGGCAGGAGCATGTTATCGAAAACCTCCGGCAGCGACGCGGTCTTCAATTCCTGCTGAACCAGCTGCGCCGCCTCCTCCTGGTCGCCGGCGAGCAAGCGGTGATAGATCCGCCGCTTGGCGTCGAACACGGGATCGTTGCCCAGCAGGGTGTCGAGGAACGAGAACTGCGAGATGTGCTTGCCGATGACCAACAGGCAGACGGTCATCGGCGTCGCCAATAGCAACCCCGGGAGCCCCCACAGCCAAGTCCAGAACACGGCGGCGATCAGCACGGCGACCGCGGACATCCCCGTGTTCTTGCCATACAACCAAGGCTCCATCACGTTGTTGCTGAAGAGTTCCAAGACCACGAACAGCGCGATCGTCATGGCGGGTGGAAACCAGCCCGCCGAGATCGCCATCGACAGGCTGATCGGCATGGCGGCCGCGATCCATGGGCCGATGTACGGGATGAACCGCAGCGTGGTCGCCATGATCCCCCACAGGATCGCCGCCGGAACGCCGACGAAAAACAACCCCACCGTCACCGAGATCCCGAACGACGCGTTGATCACGAACAGCATCAGCAAATACCGGCTGACCCGTGCCGCGGCATCTTCAAGCACCTGGGTGGTGACCGGCAGACGACTCCGGCCGAGCAGACGGATGAACCGGTCGCGCATGTCTTCGCGACGGATCAAGAAAAAGATCACCAGGACAACCACGACCCCGACCAGCCCCAACACTTCGACCAACCGGCCGAAGGTAACGCTTAGCACTTCCAGCGGACTGGTCGGCTCCGAGAGGATGCGAACGGAGAACGGACGCTGCTGTGTTCCCAGCGACAGCTGTTGCTCCTCGGCCAGTGGCAGACTTTGGCTGATGTCCTTCGCTGTAGCCGTGATCCGGTTCAACACCGAACCGAATTGCCTGTTCGCCGCCTGGAACTTCTCGCGAATGTTGTCCTGGTATTCGGGCAACTTCGGCGCGAGCTCGGACATCTGATGGACCGCTGTCCAAATGACGAGTCCGAATAGCGAAAAGGCGAGGAACGCGGTGCAGAGGACTGCCGGAACCCGGCTGAGCCCACGACGTTCGAACCAATCGCAGACCGGGCTGAGGAGAAAACTCAACAGCACGGCGAGCGCGATCGGGACCAAAACGCCCTTCGCGAAATAGACCGCGGCGACCACCAGGATGAACGAAGCGATCGTCAGGGTGGATTTTGCGAACGGATCAGTCCTTGCCATCCAACCGTTTCCTTCGACCAGGGCGATTCAAGCCAGCGGGATAGCAGCCGGGGAGCCGTTAGATCGAGCGGCGACCTTGCAACAGGTTGATGACCAACACGACCAGCGCGACGACGAGGAGGATGTGAATCAGGCTACCGCCGACGCTGAATCCGATCCCCAGAGCCCACATCAACAACAGAATGAGCAGTACGGTCCATAACATAATTCACCAGTCCGATTGAAAAAACGTCTACCAAACAGAGTCACTTCGGGCGTTGCCGCGCCGAATCAGGAAATTCCCCGACCCTCTTCGGATGTCCCATTTCGATGGGCATCCTGCTTACTGATCCAGTAGTCGACCGCCAACGGCACGACCTTCGATACGACTTGCGAAACCGTCCCGAGCAGGGCGTTGAACGCCACCGCGCGAAGTTCGTTCCCGGCCGAATTTTTCATGCATGTCTCATAGGCCGCGGCGACGGCCGCGACGGTGGCATCGGTATCCACCGCCTGCGGGTGAGTCCGCTCGGCAACCGCAGCGTCGAACAGCGGATTGGACGCCTGGAGATTCGTTGCCTGCGGCGGCAAGGTCACCCGCGAGGGCGCCTCGGTTTCGCCTTCGAGCATCCGCGATGCCAGGTATCCCAGCGCGACCGCGCCGCCGAGCGCCCACCAAGGGTGCCGCGCGACCTGACGCGGAATGTCAAAGGTGTTGCCGACGGACTGCACCACATCGCGAACCGCGCCCACCGTGCTGTTGACGGTCTCGCCAACGGATTGAACGGTCGCGGAGACTTGGTGCTCCAATGCCCCGACCTTTTCGACAAGTTGCTGTTTGGTTTCGTCCATCTCGCGACGAATCCCCTCGGCCGTATCATGCATCGATCAATTCCTGCGAATTCTTTGTCGGCGGGCTCTTGGCCCGATCCAGCGCGTTGAATTTTGCCCGCCCGATGAACACGAAGATCAGCGCGACGACAGCGAGTGCCGCGGCGACCATCGCGTCGCAAACCCACAGCGGCAGCGAAGCCGCATCGACATCCGGCGGTGACGCCAGCCAATGCAGCCAATAAGCGGCGGAAAACGACAGCAGGATGACGGCGGATAACAGCATCGCCATGCCCGTGCCCAACCAAATTCCCGCCACCGCGGCCAAGCGGATCTGCGTTTCGACCTCTTGGCGAGTCAGCCGAATCTGTTGGTCGACGAGCTGCTGCACGTCGCCGAGGATTCCGCTCAACAAGCTTTCGATCGAACGCTGCGCCGGCTGTTCTCCTTCGGTTGACATTCCTTAGCTTTTCAGTTTGCGGCCGACAAACCAACCGATCCCGATCCCGATCAAAATGGAAGGGATCGGATGCTTGCGGATCAGATTGCTGACGTCGTCCGCCATCCCGCTCAGTTTGGATTCTTCCAAGTATTCGCCGCCCTCCTGGACACCACGGGCGACCGCTCGTGAAGCCGCCCCGAACGGGCCGCCTTCGGGAGCCCGCTGCCGGAGCCTTTCGCCCAGCTCCTGGATTCCATGACCGGCACTCGCCACGGCATCATCCGCGCGTCGGCCGACCTCACCCACGGCCTGGCCGGCCAACTCGCCAACGCCCAAAGCGGCATGCCCAGCCATTTGACCGGCCGCGTTGGCCGCCGTTTGAGCACTTACCGACGCTTGATCCCACTGGGATTGACCAGCAGGCGAATCGCTCGAGTTTGACATCAGATACCTTTCTATTGAATGAGTCGGAGAGGCTTTGTCGGGGACAAAGCGAGATAAAATCGACATGACGTTGCAACGTCTCGAAACCGCGGTGGCGCGGGACCAACGCCCGTCGCCCAGCGCAGCTAAATGCGGCCCATCAGCAGCAGGATCACCAAGATGATCACGATCAGCGTCAAACCGCCGCTCGGTCCATAACCCCAATTCCTGCTATGCGGCCAAGTCGGCAACGCACCCAACAGAATCAGGATCAAAAGCACCAACAGAATCGTTCCAACCATTTCACATTTCCTTATGAGCAAATCATTTCCAGCAGCAAGCAGCCGCCTGCAAGCCGGGTCTCGCAAATGAGGCGCAAACCGCGTCAATCACATGGTGAGACATCAACCCTCCGACGCAGTGGCTCGCACACGCCACGCACCCGTTCACCAAGCAAGCGACTACCGAGTGACATGCGATGCGATGGGAGAAACCTGCTATCGAGCCGCGATCCGAAAGACCGCAACCATTCGGATGCACCCAGCCACGCATCCGACACCCAAGCAAACCTAACGAATGCTCTGTGATCTCAATGAAGAAGCAACCTGTTTGACAGGCTTTTCGTAACCACGTTAATGTGTTTCTTACACCCCTAACTATACCCGAAATTGGGGCAGGGTCAAAGGAATCTTCGGGAGAACATGGGGCATGCGCGTAGCGACAAGCTACGGCGGCTCGAAATACAGGCCCGTTCGATGCCACTATGGAGACTCTCCTGATGCCGCGATGGCGGATTGCCTGATGCCGCGATGGCGGATTGCCTGATGCCGCGATGGCAAGCTGCCTGATGCCACGGTGGAACCCCGCCAGATCAACACTTGGGGAGCCCGCCTAGTGCTTTGTCACACCTTAAAGTTAGGTTGCGGCCGAAACTCTTGGCGAGTTCCGCTACTTAAAATTTCGGATTGGGACGTAGCGGAAGTCGCAGAGACTTTCGGTCGTTTCCGTTGCGGCCGAAACTCTTGGCGAGTTCCGCTACCCTAAACATTTGCTGTCCCAGACCACTCGGCTGGGGACACAGCCAGATGCTCTTAGCGCCACCAGGGACAGGGAAAATGAAATCCGGGATGAGCGAGCGAGGCTCGACCATCCCGGGCGATGTGAGACGAGCGAGAACGCGCGTCACTTTCGAATTGGTCACGCGGGCCGTTTAGCCCTACGCGTTATTGCGGCTTGATCTCCGCGACCACGGCACCGTCAGCGACTTTCCAGCCGCGCAGGATGCCGTCTTGTCCCCCGGTGAACACCTGGCTGCCGTCGGGCGTGACCGCGACCGCGAACAGGAAATCGCCGGCGGCGGCGAACGAGCGAATCGCCTTGCCATCGCCGCTTTCATGCAGCCGGACATTGCCGTCCGCCCCCGCCGTCAGGATCTGGCCCGTGGTGCCGGCGAACCGAATCGAGGTCGCTTCCTTGCCGATCCCCGGAATGGTCCGCGATTGGGTCCCGTTCTCCGCGTCCCAGACTTTGACCGTCTGATCGGCGCTGGCCGAGACCAGCGTCGCGGCGTTGTCGTGCCAGGCGAGCGACAGCACGTGATGCGTGTGGCCTTCCAGCGACCGCAGCACGGAACCTTGAACCGGATCGATGACGCGAATGATCTTGTCCGCGGCCGACGAGGCGAGCAGCCGTCCGTCGGGTGAGAAGCGGACGGCCAACACCGTGTCGCTATGCACCCCTTCCAGCTCCTTCACCAACTTGCCGTCGACGGTCGAGAAGATCAGCAACTGGCCCGCGCGGCTGGGCGGACCACTGCCCACGGCGATCAACTTGCCATCGGGGGTGAAGTCGAGCGCCGTCACCCGGTCGCTGATCGGCGACTCTTGGCTGGGGTCGAGCGGGTTGCCGATCGTGCGGGTCAATTGCCACTGGGGCTTCAATTCCCAGCCGATCGACTGGCCGCCCAAACCGGTCAGCACCAACGACTCGGCGTCCGGGAAGATCGCTTGCGGGTCAGCGGTCAGCGCGACGGGCAAGCTACCCGCCTCGAAAACCGTGCGGGCGACCGTCTCGTCACCGACGTAGAGTCGGACGCTGCCATCGCGATGGACCGTTGCCAAACGATCGCCGGCGGGGGCAAAAGCGAGCGATACCGCGGCCAGGGCATGCTCACCGAGCTCACGTTGGTAACGCTGGCTCTGACGCGTCAGCCATTTCGCCTGCCGGGTCTCTCCGCCAACCCGACCATCATGCTCGCCGATCAAACCGACCAATCGGTCGCGGGCCTCGATGCCGGCATCGAGCGCCTGCTGGTGCTTGGCCAACTCGGCATCAGCCTTGTCTTTGGCTTCTTTCGAGGCATCCACCGCCTTCTTCTTTTCCTCAATGCTGGCCGTCAAGGCTTTCAGTTCCGCCTCGGAGGTTTCGAGTTGCTTCAAATCCGCCTCGGCCGCTTCCAACTGTTTCTTGAGGTCAGCCACGATCTCGGTCAACTGCACCGTCACCGGCTGTTCCGCGGCCGGTGCCGGAGCAGCGGCCGGAGCTTCCGGCGCGGGGGCAGCGGGGGCGGGTGCGGCGGCATCCGCTGGGGCTGGGGCCGCGGCGGGAGCGGGAGCCGGTTCGGCCTTGACCCCACCTTCCTTCGCGACCTTCAACCGATTGGTGGTCTCTTGGATCTTCACCTTCAACGCTTCGACCTGCTTGGTGGTGTCGGCGATCTTGGTTTCGGTCGCTGTGAGATCCGTCTGCAGGTCGGTGTACTTTTGCGTCGGCTCCTTGACCGCTTCCGCCGACTTGTCGCGGGTCTCGGTCGCCTTCACCACCGCGGCATCTTCGCTTTCCTTGCGCTTCTTCAGCTCTTCGCCGACCGCGCCCAACCGGGTCAGCAGCGATCCTTGCCGCATGACGCTCCGCGTCGCCTGGTCCGCGCCGTGGACCCGCCGCGGGTCGCCACGCAAGGTCCGCTTCAGCTCGCCCGACGCGGAATCCCAGACCTTGATCTGACCATCCCGACCCGCGGTCGCGATCAGGTTGGACGGCTTGGCGACGGCCAAGGCATCGACGACCGCGCCCGCATCGATCGCCTTGGCGGCGGCACCGGTGTTGGCATCGAGAATCGAAACCGGGCCGGCTTCAGTCGCCACGACCAGCAGTGGCGCCGGGGCGTCGACCCACGCGATCGCGTTGGCGTCCTGGATCGGAGCGGTCGCCTCGGCGACATGCGGCTGGATCGTCATCGGTTCGCCGGCGACGATTTGGAACAGATGAATCCCGCCCAGGCCATCGAGCAGCGCGAAATGCGACAGGCTAGCCGGGGCGACGAGCGAATCGATCGCCCGCGATAATTCGATGCGGGTCAAGGGCTGGCCGGTCTGCGTGTTCCAGACGATGACATTGCCAGCGACGTCGACGCTGACCAGCGTTTCCCCCGTCCCTTTCAAGGCCATGCCGACGATCGGCTGGCCGTGACCGACCAGCGTCGCCTTGGGTTCGGGCGTGTCGCCTTCGAAGACGCGGATCGAAAAGTCCGCTTGCGCGATCGCTCGGACGGCCGATTCGCTCGCCGCGGCGAGCGGACCGAGCCCTTGGGCCCAAGGCTTGGTGGCGAGGTCGAGCGCCCGATTCTGCTTGCTCCAAAGCTTGACCGAACGGTAGCCGCCGGTGGCGATTTGCGAACCGTCGGGCGAGAAACTGATCGCTTGCACCAGATCGATGTCGGCCGCGGCGCCGCCGGCCGATTCCGGCAGGCTGGAATCGATCAGTCGACCGATTTCGGCGAGTCCGGCGACTTCATGCACGACCACGGCGCTCCCACGGCTGGTGGCGAGGTATTGGCCGCTCGGCGAAACGTCGATCGCGTAGATCGGCTGGAAGGTCGCGGGGATTCGCTGCCAAGCGGGTGAATCGCTCGGCTTCGCTTCGCCCTCCTTGGCCCCCTGACGGATCCACAGGCTCAGCAGCCCGAGTTCTTGAGGGGTCAGCGGTTTGGCGCCGGCCGAGTTGTCCTCGGGCGGCATCAACGGCTCTTCCGCGCCGCTCGAACGGCTGATCAGCAGGCTCATCATGGCGTCACCGGCGACCAAGGCCGGACCGCTGTCGCCCCCGGCGAGCATCTTGGCGACCGTCTCCATGTTCAGGCCGGACTCGGCGATTTTCTCGTTGTGGCAAGCCAAGCAGGCGCGGCGGAGCAGCGGCATCACTTCGGAGTGATAGTCGACCTCGGTGTCCCGCTGGGGCTCCTCGATCGGGATCGGCAAGTCGATCGCGAAGGCACCTGCCATCGGGGCGAGGGAGCACCACGCGGCGACGACCCAGGCCGCCGAAACGCGGTTGGATAGCAACGAGAGCGATGGACGCATCAGGGCAATCATGGCGAGTCAGCCAAATTGAGGTTGGCCGCGTTGGTGGGAATGAAAACGGTCATCTCGGCGGGATCCGCCGCGGTGATCGGTTTGAACTTGACCTTCGTTTCGGCCAGCAACCAAGGGGTGTAATTCCCCAACTTGGCATCGGCCGCAATCTTGAACTCGACCGCCCCTTCGGACTGGTCCGCGGGGATCGTGACCTCCGCGACCGTCACCCCGGGGGGCAGGTTGCGCGGACGCAGGACGACGGGGTTTCCGCCACCGTCGCGCCGGGTGAGCTTGACGGGCAGGGAAACGTTCGTGCCCGGTTTGGCGACCAGCGGCTGGTCCGCGCCCAACAGAATCGAAACGGGCGTGGTGACCTGATCCGCCGCGGCCAGGGGCAGGGCGGTACAAAGCCGTGTGCTGACCGTATCCCGCAGATCGCCTCGGCCCCAAATCACCGTCGCCGCGGCCGCCGGACGAACGAGTTCGCCCGACTTCCCGACGACGCGCAGGTTGCCAGTCCAAGCGGCCGCCTGCTCCGAACCGACCAGCGTCAAATGGGCCTCGGTCTGATTCGCCGCGATCATCGCCGGCTTGCAGGTCACTCCCTCGGGCAGCCCCTCGACGGTCAATTCGATCGCGTCGCCGAAGCCCCCTTTGCGGAACGCCAGCACGCGGATCGTGCGGCTGTCTCCCCGCATCACTTGCGCGCCGCGGGGCCGGGTGTTCGCGGCATCGTTGTGCGGGAACGGGAACA
The DNA here is from genome assembly GCA_002422955.1 of Planctomycetaceae bacterium UBA6172. GTDB lineage: Bacteria > Planctomycetota > Planctomycetia > Pirellulales > Pirellulaceae > UBA6163. The sequence goes on along the minus strand of DITY01000013.1, from coordinate 2,943 downwards.
TCGCGACCAACCGATAATCCGGCTCGGGATCTCGGATGCTGATCAAGTAAATCGGCGTGGAAGTGAGCGTCGAACCGGTGTCGAGATTCCGCACGCGCAAGCGATAGGTACCATCGCTGGGGGCGGTGAAGAGCACGATCGGGTCCTTGACCCGCAGCCGCATCGCAAAGTCGCCGAGCAGCGGCGATTCGTTGGCGGACGAGACATCCACCCACTTTTCGCCCCCTTCGGGCAAGGCCTCGCGGCGCTGAATCGTCAGGCTCGGATCGGCCGGCTGGCCCAACCGCTGCGAGATGATTTCGATCTGCAGCTTGCGATCCTTGACCGCATCGAACTGGAACACCACCTGAGAGAGCGACAGGCCAAACTTCGGCTTGTTGAACCGAGACGCGACCAGGCACGGGGGCTGCACCACGACCGGCTGTTCCGGGGTCTCCGACAGCGTCAGCGGGATCGGCAAGGTCGCGCCGCTCAGCACGCTGCCCAAAGTCACCGCTTCCAAATCATCGAAATAGGGAACCTGCGTCACGGCCGCGTCGCCCAGGGCGGCGGTCGGTGGCGGCACGACGGGCTCACCGGCGACGGAAGCGAGCCAAGTCAGCTCCGGCGAGTCGACACCCTTAGCTGTCCCCTCGGCGGGAGCGGGCCGAAAATCATCAGCATCGACTCGCAGCTGGTAGAAGAACGGGTCGCCACCGCGGAACAGGAAATCCTGCACCGCCAACACGAACTGGCCATCGGCACCTGCCGGGATCAACAGGCTGGGGTCATGACTATCCGCGCCGCGAGCCGTGTCCAACAGCTTGCCATCCGCCGAGTAGAGCTTGATCTGTCCGATCATCCGCGAATCGATCCCCTGGGCCACCAGGCTGACACGCCTGGCCCGCGTCGCCGAACCGGAGATGCGGAAAAAATCGACGGCCGCCGCCGTGGAGCGAGTTTCGAAGATCCAAGGGGTGTCCGCGGCGGGTGGCGGCTCGGGCGTCGTCGCCGTGGCGGCCGATTTGCCGACGGCCGGGGCCGTGGCGATGGCATGCGGCGTGACGCAAAAAACGCGGGGGTTGCTGATCCCATAAGCACCCACGGCATGCACTTCGTAGCGGCCTGGCGCCAGATCCGCCGGGAGCGAAACCTTGAAGCGGCCCCACTGCGGCACCGGGGCGGCATCCGCGCCTTCGCCCGGAGCGGTGATCAGCTCGGTCGTGATCCGCGGGTCGGAAAAAACCAGCCGCCCGACTTGATCGAGATGGTTGCCGCCTCCAACCGTCATTTCGAACTGCGTGCCGACTTGGCCGACGGTCGGACGAACCCAACCCAATTCGATTTCGGGAAATTGGCCGCTCGCGGTCGCGGGCAGGATCACGGCTAGGACAGCCCCGATCATCAACCGGCAAGACGAAAGTCGGGAAGCGATCAACACGGGCACGATCGACTCGCTCGAGGAAGGTGGGATGATGACGGCGGGAGGGGTTGGTCAGGCAGGACGCCCGACGGATGCTCATCATACACCGAAAATCTTGCCGAGCCTAACAACCGGCGGCTCCGCGGAAAAAAAACTCCTGTCGAGGATCGAGGGTGAGGGAAGGTTGGGAACGCGGGGCGAGGTCCACCGCGGAGCGATGCCAACATTTCCGAATCACGAAGCGATGCCCGCGGATCGGAATCGCGGAGCGATGTCAGCATTCAACCGAGTGCGTCAGCTCACGGAACGACTGGAGAGGGAAGGTTGACCACCAACAGGGTCGCGTCGCGATCTTCGGCCCAGACCCTGACCTGCCCGGCCGCGGCTGGTACCAAGACCGATTGGCCCATCGGCAACGTGTGCGGCGGTCCGTCAACCGCCGCCAGACAGGCACTCCCGCCGACCACCGACACGATCCGCATCCGCTCATCCCCGCCGAGGACGACTTGAGTGAGCCGCCCGGCAGCGGACGCCGGGGCGAACAACTCCGCCTTGCGCAGCACGAAGCGATCGCAGTCGACCAACGTCCGCAGCCCATCGAGATCGGTTTGCGGAACTTGCGGCCGCACCGGCCCGCGGTCGAAGTCGGTCACGGCCAGCGCCTCGCGCACATGCAGCTCCCGCCCCCGCCCCTGTTCATCGACGCGGTTCCAGTCGAACAGGCGAAAGGTCGTGTTGCTGGCTTGCTGGATTTCGGCAACGACCAGCCCGCCACCCAGGGCATGAACGGTACCGGCCGGTATGAAATAGCAATCGCCGACCTGGGGCTCGACCGAGTGCAGCACGTCGTCGACTTTCCCGGCCAGCATCGCCCGCTCCAGTGCCGCGGCGTCGACGCCGGACTTCAACCCGGCGTAGATCAGGCTGCCGGGCTGGGCATCGACGACGTACCAGGCTTCGGTCTTGCCCAGATCCGGGACGGCCATGCGGCTGGCGTAGTCATCGCCCGGGTGAACTTGAACCGACAGCACGCGGTGGCAATCGAGAAACTTGAACAGCAGCGGGAACGCCTCGTACCGAGCGTCGCGCCCGAACAGCTCGGCGGGGTGCTCCTGGACCAGTTGGTGGAGCGTCTTGCCGCGTAGCGGGCCGTCGCTGACGACGCTCTGATCGGCCCCGTGGTCGACGATCTCCCAGCTTTCGGCATAATCAGACGCCTCGCCGAGCGGCTTGCCCAGCAGTTCGCCGAGCCGACGGCCGCCCCAAACCAGGCGTTTGAGTAACGGTTGAAACAGTAAAGCATCCATCCGGCTTGGTCGGACCACTCCAGGTTACAGTTCGGCAAGACAATCTCGGACTTCCGATGTTAGACTAGTCTGGTTGGTAACCGAGGGGGAGTCTGCCGTCGCCGCGCTGCGGAAAAAACGACAACGCTTGAGCGGCCAAGCCGCAAACCCCCGAAAATCTGAATCCCGATCGACCTACCTTTCTAGACAGCATCACCGTGGATCGACCTGCCCGCCCCAAAGACGACCTGTTCG
>DITY01000022.1 GCA_002422955.1 Planctomycetaceae bacterium UBA6172 | reverse complement strand
CATGAGCCGGCCGAGCTATGGCGAACACTGGGCGCGGTTCTGGCTCGATCTGGCCCGCTACGCCGACTCGGCAGGCTACGCCGATGACCCGCCGCGGACGATTTGGCTGTACCGCGATTACGTGATCGATTCGATCAACGCCAACAAGCCGCTCGACCAATTCACGATCGAGCAGCTGGCGGGTGACCTGCTGCCCGACCCGAGCGACGAGCAACTGGTCGCCACCGCCTTCCATCGCAACACGTTGACGAACAACGAAGGGGGCACGGACGACGAAGAGTTCCGCAACGCGGCGATCATCGACCGAGTGAACACGACGTTGGCGGTTTGGATGGGGACGACGATGGCCTGCGCCCAGTGCCACACGCACAAGTACGACCCGATCACCCAAGAAGAATATTTTCGCGTGTTCGCGATCCTGAACAGTTCCGCGGATGCCGACCGCCGTGACGAATCGCCGCTGCATTCGGTCTTCACCCCCGAGCAGCGGCAGACCCGCGAGCGGCTGGAGACCGAACTGGCCGCGCTGCGTGGCATGCTCGCGACACCCACACCGGAATTGATGGCCGCTCGCGACGCTTGGGCCAGCGAGTTTCCTCACGACCTGACGTGGCGTTCGCCCCGACCGAGCGAAGTGACCTCGCAAGCCGCCAGCGAAGTGCGGATCGAAGCGGCCGAGGGGGGCGCGATCGTCTCCGTCGCCGGCGGCCCTGACAAGGACAGCTATCAGGTCACCTTGCCGCTGGAACTGGATGACCAACCGCTCCGCGCGATCCGACTGGAAGCGCTCGCCGATCCGTCGTTGCCTTCGGGCGGCCCGGGGCATGCCGCTGGCAATTTCGTGATCGATCAGATCCGCGGCAGCTGGACCCCGCCGGGCGATTCCGCGATTCGCGGCCGGTTCGTTCGCGTCGAAGTCCCCGGCAAGCAGCAGATCCTGTCGCTGGCCGAAGTCGAAGTCTTTGCGGGCCAGGCCAATGTCGCCAAGGGTGGTGAGGCGACCCAAAGCTCGACCGGTTTTGGCGGCCCCGCCGCGTTGGCGATCGACGGCAACACCGACGGCCGCTACGCCGCCGCCATGTCGACGACTCACACCGCGATTTCCGACGACCCGTGGTGGGAGCTAGACCTCAAGTCGCCGCAGCCGATCGAGCGGTTGATGGTCTGGAACCGGACCGATGAAGGGACCGTCGAGCGTTTGAAGAACTTCCGCATCACGATCCTCGACGATCAGCGACAAGTGCTTTGGGAGCAGACCGTCGCCGAGGCGCCTCGACCGAGTGTCGAGCTGTCGGTCGGCGGCCCTCGCCCGCTCCGCTTCGCCAAGGCGTTTGCGGATTTCAATCAAGCCGGCTTCGCCCCCGAGGGTGTGCTCGATCCGGCCCCGGCGAACGGTTGGGCGGTCGGTGGCGGAATCGGCCAGTCGCACGCGATCGTTCTGATGACCGATGCGCCCGTCGTGATCCCAGCCGGCAGTTCGCTGACGTTCGTCATCGACCAGCAGTCACCTCACACCGGTCACACGCTCGGACGGTTCCGGCTGTCGACCAGCACCGACCCGCGAACCGAAGTCTGGGCGGGCACGCCGGCTGACGTGATCGCGGCCCTGGCGATCGCGACCGCCGAGCGGACCGAAGCCCAAACCGCACGGCTGACCGAGTTCTACCTCGGCATCGCGCCGGGGCTTGCCCCGCAGCGGGAACGGGCTGGGCAGATTGAGAAGGAGATCGCGGCGATCCAGCCGATCACCGTCCCGGTGCTCCGCGAGTTGCCCGCGGAGCAAGCTCGCGTGACCCGCATTCAGCAGCGCGGCAACTTCATGGTCTTGGGAGAAGAGGTCCAGCCCGGCACGCCCGCCGCGTTCCATCCGCTGCCTCAGGATCGCCCCGCCGACCGGTTGGCGTTGGCCCAGTGGCTGGTCGACTCGCAGAATCCGCTGACCCCCCGCGTGATCGCCAATCGCTACTGGGAGAAGCTGTTCGGGATCGGCATCGTCTCGACCAGCGAAGAGTTCGGCTCGCAAGGCGAATTGCCGACGCACCCCGAACTGCTCGATTGGTTAGCGATGGAATTGCTCGAGTCGAAGTGGGACACCAAGGCGCTGATCAAATTGATCGTGATGTCGGCCGCCTATCGCCAATCCTCTCAGGTCGATGCGGCCACACTCGAGCTTGACCCAGACAATCGGTTGATCAGCCGCGGCCCGCGGTTTCGCCTGTCGGCTGAAACGATTCGCGACCAAGCGCTCGCCGTCGCGGGGTTGCTGAGCGACAAACGCCATGGCCCGCCGGTCAATCCGCCGCAGCCTTCGATCGGGCTGTCGGCCGCGTTCGGCAGCGGGATCGATTGGAAGACGAGCGAAGGGGAAGATCGTTATCGCCGAGGCATCTACACCACCTGGCGTCGCTCGAACCCCTATCCCTCGATGGCGACGTTCGATGCCCCCAATCGCGAAGTCTGCACGCTCCGCCGCAGCCGCTCCAACACGCCGCTGCAGGCGCTGGTCACGCTCAACGACCCGGTCTTTGTCGAGGCCGCGCAAGGACTCGCGCGACGGATGGTCGCCGAAGGGGGGAGCGACACCGCGGAACGGCTGGCGTATGGCTTCCGACTTTGCTTGGCGCGAGCCCCCGAGCCGGCTGAGAGCGAGCGGTTGGTCGAGTTGTTTCGGCAAGCGGTCGAAGACTTGAAAGGCCAGCCGGAACAAGCCAAACGCTTGGCCACCGATCCTCTCGGACCACTCCCCGAAGGTGCGGACGCCGTGGAGATGGCGGCCTGGACGACGCTCGCCAACGTCCTGCTGAACCTCGACGAAACCCTGATGCGNNAAACGACAGTCCTAACGATCAGCCGAAAAGCGAAGTTGATACGAAACGCTATGAATCCTCTGCTCGAAAACCTGCAGTCGCAAACCCGCCGCCATTTCCTTCAGCAGTCCGGCGTCGGGCTCGGTGGGTTCGCGCTCGCCACGCTGATGGCCGACCGGGCAAAAGGCGAGGCCGCGGCCGATGCGACCCCACCGGCGTCCGCGGTCGACAATCCGCTTGCCCAGCGCGAGCCGCACTTCCCGGGCAAGGCCAAGCGGGTGATTTACCTGCACCTCACCGGCTCCCCGCCCCACCTCGACCTCTACGACTACAAACCGGAACTCGTCCGGCTCAACGGGCAAGACGCGCCGGAATCGTTCCTCAAAGGCAAGCGGTTCGCGTTCACCACCGGGACGCCGACGCTGCTGGGCACGCCGCGTCAGTTCAAACAGTGCGGCGAAGGGGGGGTCTGGCTATCCGATGCCATTCCGCACCTGCAGGAAGTCGCGGACGAAATGTGCGTGATCCGTTCGATGACGACGGATCAATTCAATCACGCCCCCGCCGAGCTGTTGCTGCTCACCGGTTCGGCCCAATCGGGTCGGCCTTCGATGGGTTCGTGGGTCACCTATGGGCTGGGCAGCGAAAGCGAAAATCTGCCCGGCTTCGTGGTGTTGATTTCCAGCGGCGTGCAGCCCAACGGCGGCAAGAACTCGTTCGGCGCCGGTTTCCTGCCGTCGGTGTATCAAGGCGTGCAGTGCCGCTCGCAGGGCGACCCGGTCCTGTTCGCCTCCGACCCGCCCGGCATGGACCGTGGCCTCCGCCGCCAGACGCTCGACGCGCTCCGCGACCTGAACGCGATGCAAGCCGAGCGGTGGGGTCACCCCGAAACGCTGACCCGGATCGCGCAGTACGAGTTGGCGTTCCGGATGCAGACTTCAGTCCCCGAGGTCATGGACATCAACCGCGAATCGGCCCAGACGATCGCGGATTACGGCGCGATGCCGGGGCAAGCGTCGTTCGCCAACAACTGCCTGCTGGCCCGCCGCCTGGTCGAGCAAGGGGTGCGGTTCGTGCAACTCTTCGACTGGGGCTGGGACTTTCACGGCACCGGTCCGGGCGAAGACATTCGCGACGGGTTGACCAAGAAGTGCGCCACGATGGACAAGCCGATCGCGGCGTTGATCAAGGATTTGAAACGGCTGGGGATGCTCGACGAAACGCTGATCATCTGCGGCGGCGAGTTCGGCAGGACGCCGTTCCGCGAAGGCCGAACGGCCAAGGGCGATATCCTCGGCCGCGATCATTATCCCGATTGCTATTCGATGTGGATGGCGGGCGGGGGAATCAAAGGCGGCTACATGCATGGCGAATCGGATGAGCTCGGTTTTTCGATCGCCCGCGACAAGGTTCACGTGCACGACTTGCAGGCGACGATTCTGCATACCTTGGGGCTCGACCACACGCGATTGACCCGCCGCTTCCAAGGCCGCGACTATCGCCTGACCGACGTCCACGGCACCGTTGTTCGCGATATCTTGAGTTAGTCCACGCTATCGCTAGCGTCCCGCCGGATCGCCATCCCGTCCCAACCCACTGCCCAAGAGGCCCGCGATGTTTCCCCGCTTTTGGTTGCTCACATCGTTGGCCGTCGGCGCGTGGCTCGGTTGGGCCAGCGGTACTGAGGCGGCGCAAACTTGGCCACAACTGCAAGGCGACGCGCCGCGGTCCGGCAACGCCCCCGACCGTCAGCTCGACGATTCGCTCGGGCTGCTCGCCGCAATCCC
>DITY01000291.1 GCA_002422955.1 Planctomycetaceae bacterium UBA6172 | reverse complement strand
GCGGTGAGCAACCCCAGCCAACGGGCCGACAGCTCGCGGAACGTGGCCTCGAGTTCGCTAGGGGGACTGTTCATCGGATGTTTGGGCGGGTTGGGCCGGGCGGGTTGGGCCGGGCGGGCGGTAGTCGTTGGCAACCACACCGCGACGCCAGGTCGCAAACGGCTCGGCGGAACCCAAATGGACTTACCGGCGGTCGAGACGTTATGCTGCGGCGGTTAGGAAGCTTGCAACGGCACGTTCGACCCTACCAAAGGGCGGGACGCACCGAGTTTCCCTGGTAGTTTACGCATTTCCCTCACGGGCATTCTCGATCGGGTAGGTTAAATGGATTTTACTGGAAAAAAGGGGCTCATCCTCGGCGTCGCCAACGACCATTCGATCGCTTGGGCAATCGCCCAGCAGATTATGGACGCGGGCGGCACCTGTGGTTTCACGCACTTGCCGGACCGCGCCGATGACGAGCGTCAGCGGAATCGACGGCGGGTCTCGCAGCTGACCGACAATTACGAGCGGGCGGAGTTTTTGGTGCCGATGGACGCCCAAAAGGACGAGGACATCCGCGCCGTGATGGCGGCGACCGCGGAGAAGTTCGGCAAGATCGACTTCCTGCTCCATTCGATCGCCTTCGCCGACCGCGAAGACTTGGGCCGTGACACGGTCTTCACCAGCCGCGACGGCTTCAAATTGGCGATGGACGTCAGCGTCTACACGTTGTTGGCCGTGACCGCCGCCGCGCGAGACCTGTTCAACCCGGGAGCCGCGGTCGCGACGATGACCTATTTCGGCGGCGAGAAGTGCGTCCCCGGTTACAACGTGATGGGGATTTGCAAAGCGGCCCTGGAGGCGTCGGTACGCTATCTGGCATACGACATGGGGCCGTTGGACGTACGTGTCAACGCCCTGTCGGCCGGGCCGGTGCGGACGCTGGCCGGTCGTGCCGCCGGTGTCGAAGAGATGTTGTCGATGTACGAACACATCGCCCCGCTGGGCCGCAACGTGCGTCACGAGGAAGTCGGTCGCACGGGGGCGTTCCTGCTGAGCTCCGCCAGCAACGGGATCACCGGCGAAGTCCTGCACGTCGACTGCGGCTACAACATCATGGGCAGCCCCGGGCGATTGCTGGACAAGATGCGCGACGCGGCCCCGAAGGTCTGAACCGCATTTTTGAACCCGGAGGCCGTGTGGTTTTCCTCGGCCCCGTGTTTGCGGCAGCAACCCGCCCCAACGTGGCGGGGCGCGGGCCGGCCTGGCGTCGCGACTTGTATTTCGTGACTTCGCTTTCGCGGATTCTATTTCGCGATTTGTGTTTCGCGAATCACGATTCGCCAGCGGCCCGGCAATCTTCGATCGCCGCGACCATCGTGTCGCACATCACCGGCCCGGAGTGCTCGGTGAAGGGGAACTGGTCGCAGTACTTCGGCGACTGGTACCCGGCATAGGACCGCACTTGGATGTCGTGGGCATCGGGCAGGTAGCCGATCCGTCCGTTGGCGTAACAGGCGATCATCAGGTTCGGTTCGCCGCAGCGCTGCCGCACGTCGAGCGCGAACGGCGAAAAGAACTCGCTCGAGTTGGCGGCGAAGTACAAGTCGCCGATCCGGATCGCTTGGACTTCCGTTTGCAGCGTTTCGGGCTTGGTTTGCCAATGGCCGAGCATTTTGTCGGTCCATTCCAGGTGGAAGCGGCACATCGCCCGGACCGCCTTGGCCTCGTCGCCGCCATGGCGTTTGACCATGTCGTCCGGCCGGTTGGTCATCGCGCGGCCAAACCCTTCCCGCCAGCCGCTGAAGTCTTCGTTGTCCAAGCGACGCCGCGCTTCATTGCGGTCGCCGAGGATCTCCTGCTCCGTCCAGCGGCGCGTCGGCAGGCTCGCGATCCGGCTCGACGAGGCCACCAGCGGTTCGCCGCACGGCTGCGCCCCCTGCAAGGCCTGGGTCGCGGCCCGTGCCAACCGCTGCCCCGGTTCGTGGCACAGCTCCGGCGTGGCGAACTCGCGAAGGAAATTGACATCGCCACAGGCGCCTTGCAGGTACATCGCCGTCGCCCCGGGGTAGGCGGCTTCCAAGCGGTCGCAAACCTCGCCCGGCACGTCACGACTGACCGCCCAAGGCTGCAACTCGGTGGCCACGGTCGGGTGCGCGCCGAAATTGGCCAGGATGGCGAGGGGCGAGCCGCCGGCGCGATCGATCCGCGCGACGGTCAAGGAGGCATCGATCACGCCGCCGGGCCGCGTGCGATTGAACGACAGGTCCTTCACCGTCGTCGTCGCCGCGCTGATCCTGGCCGGTTGCCGGGCGTTCCAGGCCAAGATCGCGGCCGTCGCGGCCTGGCGACTGGCCCAGTCCTCGTAAAACGGATCGCACTCGCCAACGCCCAGCAACCCGCCCGCGGCAGGCGCGTTGTGGCTGTGCGAACAGTTCAGCAGGATCGATTCCGGTGCGACGCCGCAAGCCTCCGCGATCCGCTCGCGGGTCATGCGAGTGAACTCGGCGTCGATGACCATCAGATCGAGCGTGATCACGATCGCGCTGCGGAGTCCGTCATCGACCGCCAGCGCCGTGGCGTGCAGCGGGTCATGAATCGTTCGCCAACGCCGCTCGATGTAGTAACCCCA
>DITY01000133.1 GCA_002422955.1 Planctomycetaceae bacterium UBA6172 | reverse complement strand
ATGACGGCCAATTGCTGGAAGGCTTGCTCGAAGACAGCAACGAGCAAGCGGTGACGCTGAGGCTGCAAGACGGGCTGCGACGCACCCTACCCCGTGAGCAAATCGAACAGCTCCGCGCGACGGGCGTGTCGATGATGCCCGAAGGTTTTGAGAACCAGATCTCTCCCGAGGCCATGCGGGACTTGGTCAGTTACATCAAACGTTGGCGATTGATGTCGGGCGAAATCCCGCTCGGTCAAAAATGAACGGCGAGGCAACCCCCGATCCTGTCCTGCCGCTGATGCGTGGCCTGCGAAACGCGCCGCTGCCGACCGACGAACCGCTGGTTTTGGCCAGCGGCTCGCCCCGTCGCGCCGAACTGTTGGCGGCGGCCGGTTATCCGTTTCGGGTCGAATTGCCGGAGGACCACGCGGAGGATCTGCCGCGACCAGGAGAGCCCGCCGAGACGGTAGTGCAACGCCTGGCCTTTCAGAAAGCGGTCAACGTCGCGGAGCGACTCCGCCGCGGCTGGATCGTCGCCGCCGATACGCTGGGCGTCTGCGATGGCGAGCTGCTCGGCAAACCGGCCGACGAAGCGGATGCCCGCCGGATGCTCCGCTTGTTGAGCGGCCGAGTTCATCATGTGCTGACCGGCATCTGCCTGTGGGACGTCGTCGGCAGCCGGCGGGTCATCGATGCGGTTCGCACCGATTTGCGAATGGGCGAACTGACGGACGCGACGATCGAGGACTACATCCGCTCGGGCCGTTGGCGTGGCAAGGCCGGCGGATTCGGCTATCAAGACGGCAACGATTGGCTTCACGTCTTGGAAGGCGGCAGCGAGAGCAACGTCGTTGGGCTGCCGATGGAACGGCTGACGCACTGGTTGGAGCGCATCGACCAATGGCAGCCGATTGATTAACCGCCAGCATCTGGCGATCAGACCGATCACTTCGGCGTTGATCCGCGGCATCCCGTGGGACGCCGGGATCTGCGGGATACTTAGCGCGGCGGCTTGGGGCTGCCGAACTTCTTGCCGGCCTTGAACTTGGAGTTCGCCTTGGCCCCGTCCGGCTTCCCGGCACCGGTCTTGAACGGCTTCCCGGCAAACGCCTTTTTGGGTTTTCCGGCAAACGCCTTTTTCGGCTTGAATGCCGGGCGATCCGCGGGGGCGTCCGCTGGCGACGCATCGGCGCGTTCGCGGAACCCATCACCCGGGACGAACGCGTCTTCCCGGATCCTCAATTGCTGACCGGCAACCCAGGTTTTCGACAACGCCTTGAAGACGTCAGGCGGCATGCCGGCGGGGAGGTCGACGATCGAAAATTGATCCATGATCCGGATCTTGCCGATCTCTTCGCTGCTTAGGCCCGTGTGGTGAGCGATCGCGCCGAACAGTTGTCCGGGCTGCACGCCATGCTGCGTGCCGACTTCCAAGCGATAACGTCGGCTGGAGCGACCGCCCCGCTCGAACCGAGCCGGCTTGTCATCCCGACTTCGGTCCGTCGACCCGGCCGCATCGTCGCCGCCTTCGCGACGAAAACGCTTGGGCGAATCACCGCCGGCGGTGAAGTCGCGTTGGAACGATTCGCGTGGGCCACGCTCGCGGGCTGGGTAGTCGTTATCGATCCGATCTCGCTTCGGCCGGTCACGCGGCGCCAAGGTCGGCTCATCGATCGGACGGGCGAAGAAGCGGTGGTCACCGACCGACATCACGGCCAACGCCGCCGCAACCCGCAGCGGCTCTTCGCCGGTCGCTTCGCAGTAATCCTTGACCAGGCCTGCCAGCGTATCCAACTGGCGACTGGTCATCGCTTCGGTGATCCGGGCCTTGAACCGCTCGGCACGGGCCACGTTGATCTCGTCGACCGGCGGCTGTTCGCGATGGACGATCGTCTGACCGGTGGCCCGCTCGATCGAGCGGATCACACGACGCTGACTCGGGGTGACGAGCAGGATCGCGGCCCCTTCGCGTCCGGCGCGGCCGGTTCGACCGATACGGTGAACATAGGCCTCGTCGTCGTGGGGCAGGTCAAAGTTGAAGACGTGGCTGACCCGATCGACGTCCAATCCGCGAGCCGCGACATCGGTCGCGACCAGGATATCGATCGCGCCTTCCTTGAGCTTGTCGACAGTCCGTTGACGTTGGGTTTGGGCGATGTCACCGTTCAGCGGCGCGGCGTTGAAACCGCGAGCGATCAAGCGATCCGCGACTTCCACCGTCGCGATCTTGGTCTTGACGAAGACGATCACGCCGTCGGTCTTTTCGACCTCCAGCAACCGGCAGAGGACTTCAATCTTGTTCTTGGGCGAGACGACGACGTGCTCTTGACGGGTCGTCGAGACGCCACGCTGGGCCATGTCGACCGTGATCGACTTGGGGTCGCGGAGTTGCTTTTGGGCGATCTCGCGGATCGGTTCTGGCATCGTCGCCGAGAACAGCGCCACCTGACGCCCCTCGGGAACCTTGTCCAAAACCCAGCGAACGTCGTCGATGAAGCCCATCCGCAGCATCTCATCGGCTTCGTCCAAGACGAGCGAATGGACGCCGGCGAGCGAAATCGCTTCTTGCTTGATGTGGTCGATCAAGCGTCCGGGGGTGCCGACGATCACGTGGACGCCGCGGCGGAGGGCCGAGATTTGCGGTTGGTAGGCGGCTCCGCCGAAAACGGCCAGGACCCGTAAGTCCTTCATCGAGGCGCTGTACTGTTCGAACGCTTCGGCGACTTGAACGGCTAATTCCCGGGTCGGTGCCAACACCAACACCTGAGGATGCCGCTTGGAAAGATCGACCTTGGCCAGGAACGGCATCGCGAAAGCGGCGGTTTTACCCGATCCGGTTCGCGAGCAGCCGACCAAATCGTGGCCGGCGAGCAGGATCGGAATCGCCTCGGCCTGAATCGGGGTGGCCTGAGTGTAACCCGCGGCAGTCGCGGCTTTAACAATGGTCTCGGGCAAACCGAGATCTGAAAACGACATCATTGATCTATTGGCTAGGGGCTTAAACGCCCGGACCAATCATCGAATGGCCAGCGACGACTGGTCTCGAACATGATCCGCTAGGAACGCTGACAGTGGTCCGTTCGGATCCATCGCAGGGCAGGGCTGAAGCAACACGTCTGCTGCTGACAGTGACATTAAGCTATCAGCCGTTCCGATTCTGTCCAGCGCAAATTCCTGCCCCCCCGACAGTTAGGGGCGATACGCGACCCTAAGGCGGGTGGATAGTCGCCTCCGGTCGCCTCGGACGTTTAGCCCCGCGACACCAAACAGACGCCCTGTCGGAACCAATCCCGCAGCAGCGTTGGGTCACGCTCGCAGCGCTGGGCGATCGAGCGATTGGCGTCCGCCAGACGAATCTGCTGAGTCACGAGCCCTTCGGTGAAATGATCGGACTCCTGCAACACATTCCCGTCAGGGTGAACGACCTTGCTATTGCCATGCGAACCGGACAGATCTTGCGGGTTCGCCGACGCGTTCGCCATCACCAGGAAAATCCCGTTCTCGGTAGCCCGCGAGATCGGCATGGCGCGATAAGCGGAAAGCTTGTGCCGCAGCCTCAGGCCCGACTCGTGGCTGCTGAAGTAACAGATTTGCGCCCCGGCCATCGCCGGCAGTCGCACCAATTCGGGGTACCGCACGTCATGGCAGATGATGAAACAGGACGGCACACCCGCGACTTCGAACACCGGCAGCGTCCTTCCATTTTCCGGCCAAGACTCCGCCAGAAACGTCTTGGCATAACGTCCGCGCACCACGCCGCCCCGGTCGATCACGAGCAGGCTGTTGAACAGCGCGCCCTGGTCCCAATGCACGGATCCCAAAACCACCGCGATCTGACGCCCCGCTACCGCTGCAATCACGCGGGCCTCCGCGGCCGCGATGGCCTCGGCACCCAACGCCTCGTAATGGGCCTTGTCGCTCACATAGCCGCACAAGCAGGCTTCGGGAAACAGCAGCACGTCGACCCCCTGCCCTGCAGCCTGGTCGATGTACCCCAGGATCCGCTCCGTGTTGGCCGTCAGGTCGGTCCCCGTCAGCAACTGACAAGCGGCCACCTGCAGAAACTCTGGAGGAACGGGAGCCCGCTGGACCGATGGTTGAGCCTGCGGTTCGTCGGACGTTGCGATGCCGCTGCCAACCATCACGCTCAGTGCCACCGATCCGCCAGCGAGAAAATCCCGTCGCGGAAACTGTTCCGGCAGCTCAAGTTCACTCGGCCCCATCGGTCCTTGCCCTCAACTTTTTGCCCGAAACCCTCGCAACAAACACCTTCGAAACCGCGGCCCCACCCACTGCGGTCAGGGGCTCAGCACCAACTCGCCGCCAAGATCGCCATATAGCTTCCGCAGTTCGACCAAGGTTTCCTGATGCCGCGGTGTCGATTCTAAGAAAGCCAACTTCCGCGGTGCCACCAGCGCCCCCAACTGCGGCGTGTCGAATTGCTCGAGCAAGCCGAAGCAGAACGCTTCCGGTGCCGAGGTGACCGGTTCATTCCGTTCGATCACCTCGCGCAAGCTCGCGCGACTTCCCTGCAGCGTCACGCCAGCGATTCCCTCGGGCTCCACCGCCGCGGCAACCAGCGCGAACAGACTCGCGCGACGGCCGACCGCCACCAACTCGGCCGGCATCTGGTCTCGCTCGTGCAACCAACGTGCGACCGCGGCCACTTGGGCAGCTTGAATGCCCAGCGGTCGTTGGCCGATGGTGGCGAGCAGCAGCGCTTGGAGGTAATCGTGCGAGGCGAACTTCGATTCGCCGAAGTAGAACGGGTCGACGACCACGACGCGGGACCCCTGTTGCAAGTTTTCGCTGACGGCCGCTCCGGAATTGGCGAGCCCCGTTTCCGTGACCAGCAGAACGGTCTTGCTCGGGTTGGCCGGGGCAAACTCGACCGCTGCCAGCGTCCAGACGTCACCGAGTTTCAGCCGTAGTCGGGTCGCGGTGAAGCCCTCTTCGCGTTCGATCGAAACGTTCTCGGCGCTGACCGAAAAAGCTGGCCAGCGGACGATTTCGCGGAGCGCTTCGCGGCGCTCAGTTTGCCAGGCTGGCAGGGCCGCTGCTTTCGGCAGGGCGGGGTCACGCGGCAGCGACTGCGCCAGCGTCAGCGCCAGTCCGTTCAGCGACGCGTTGTCCGCGGGCAGGTCGACCGCCAGTGCCTCGGCCGTCTTGACCTCGGACTCGCTGGCGATTTCTTCCACGACGAACGCTTCATCGCCAGCGTAGAAGTGATCGCCGACCATCCGATACAAAGCTTGGCGGTTGTCCAGGCCGAAGTTGTGATCGCCGGGGTCGGAACTGAGGTGGGTACGGAGGCGATCGGGTCGGCCGAAGAGTTTGAAGATCGGATCGGCGGCCGCCATCAGAGGTGGCAGGGCATAGCCCCCTTCGAAGCAGCAGTTGTCCTTGGTGTTGAAGGTCAACAGCGTCGCGCGTGGCGCCATCATCGCGGTCAAATGGGTGTAATCGGCGACGGTCGCCAGGTCGGTTGGCGTCTGCTCGGAATCGCCCAGATCCTTGGTGTGTTGGTTGCGGGTCAGGAAGCTCGAATAGCCGGCGACGGGATTCGTCAGGGTCACGCGGGTATCGAGCGAGCTGATCGTGATCGTCTGCCAACCGCCGCCGCTCAGGCCCGCGACGCCAACACGCTGGGGGTCGGCATGGGGGTGCGTTAGCAGCACGTCGATGCCGCGGCTCATCGAGAGATAAAAGGGGGCCAGCCCGCTGGTGCCACACAAATCCAACTGGTTCATCACGGCGTGACTGTTGGTTTCCGACCGCAGCTGTCCCATCCCGAGCCATTCGACGTTGAGTGCGATGATGCCTCGCTTGGCGAGATTGATGCAGCGAATCTGCTTGTAATCGGCCGCCTTGCCGTTGCCATCATGGCCGTTGACGTTCAAGAAGACGGGCCGCCGGTCCGCGACTGCTGTGCCCTCGGCCGCCGGTTGCCGCAGATCGGTCGGCTCGTACAGCACGGCCGGAATCCACAGGCCCGGCAGCGCTTCGTAACGAAGCTTGCGCAGGCGATAGCCCGGGCCACCCTCGAGTTCCGCGCCCCACTCCAAGCCCAGCTTCGCGTCGCGCCAACCTCGCGCCTCGCCGCGCAGGACGACACGGTCCAAGACCTCGCGGCGCAGGCGCTCCGCTTCGGCTTCCCAGTCGGCGAGCGAGTCGACTTGCGGCATCCGCGGAACGCTCGCGTCGACGATCGCGCGGGTCTCCGCCAGCGTCGTCCCGCTCTCGAGGATCGGCGTCTTCAGGATCTGGCCGATCCGTTCCGCGACGTCGGCTTGCGCCGCGGCGTTGGAGGCGAACATCAATGCGGCAACCGTTGCCAAGACCCGAGCCCATCGATCGCGCATCATCGCACCCCGCCCACCAGGCTTCCCAGGATAAAACACCGTTTCGAAAACGTCGCTCTTCACGACCCGCGATTGTAACCGCCCGGAGCTCTCGAAGGCGGCGCGGCGGATGACCTGACACCAACGCGACGTACCGGTCGCTCAGTCGCAATTAGGCGGTCCGATGCCAGCCTGTTGGGGGACGCATCGCAACTCCCGGGTCAGGCGTGCAGAACAATCCCTACAGATCCACCGGGGTTGGGGTGATAAATTGCGTAGCGGCGGCAATGATCCATCGTCAAGGCCATCGCAAATCCGTTTGGTCCACCGTTTGGGATTACACGGGCGCCGCGCACTTGTTTCCGACCAAACCTGGGTAGCCTTTCTTGGAATTCTGCGGCATCGAATTATTATCAGATTTTCATCCGGCGATGGGGCTTGATTGGCTTCCGCCAGTCACGGGCATGCCTTCCCGATGGCTACAGGGAGGCGAGGTGATCCGAACGCAAAATCGATGGCTTACATGAAATTCGTTGATCTCCCGTCTCGACGAAAGAAGGGCGTTATCGCGCGAACGTATGCGTCTGCCAAGACGGCGATCATTTATCGAGGCATGCGATGGAAATGGCTTCGATACATGAAGCGGGTGGAGGGGCATTACGGTCCACTGCCTCTCGCGATTCGACGACGCGCAGACGAGTACTCTCGGGAAGTTTTTGGGAGCGCAGTTCACTCCCATTGGCTGTACCTCTATTCGCTCGTGCAAGGGACTTTCAAGGAGGGTTGGATTCCACGGTCCTATTACAATCTGCACGTTCAACCCACCCTTGCGCCACCCGGTCCCAGTTGTGGACACCGCCATCTATTGGGACGGATCATGGGATCCGATTGTGTGCCCGATCTCGCATACGTGCTCAATGGCAGCGTGTTCACGAAGCATTATGAACCGGTGCCAAATGACCAGGCAGCGGAGTATCTTTTTCGGGACCAGGAGCAGGTGATCTTCAAACGTAATGGTTCCGGGCGGGGGCGCGGGATCTGGAAAATCCGTCGAATCGATTTCGAGCGGGTGAACGTGGCGCTGCTACCCGCCGGAACAGTCCAGCAAATTGTGAAACCTCACCCCGCGTTCGATCGACTCCTGCCCGAGACGGGGCCAACGCTCCGCGTATTTACGGTTCGAGAACCGGGGGGACATATCTCGGTCCGGGCAACGTATTTGAGGGTCTCCCGGGCGGCGGTGGATCATGTCATTCCCTTGGAGGGGATCAATATCAACATCGACCTGAGTTCCGGAAAACTCCTCGATCACGGGTATGACTATGAGTTTCGCCCGCTCGTTGCCCACCCTGATACAGGATTTGTCTTCCAAGGCTTCCAAATCCCTCATTTCCATGAAGTCATCCAAACTTTGGTGAGGTTTCATGAATCGTTCAAGATCGCGGGAATCATCGGTTGGGACGCCTGCGTGGACGCAGATGGCAAAATGCAGCTTTTTGAGTGGAATTTGCTGTGTGACGCAACCCGTTTTCCCGAGACGACCTCAGGGCCAAGCTATCGCGGGCTCGGCTGGGAAGATCTGTGGAAGCAACAGCGTTGATCGATCGCCAGGGGCAGCGCGAA
>DITY01000132.1 GCA_002422955.1 Planctomycetaceae bacterium UBA6172 | reverse complement strand
TTACACACATGTTCTGTTCGGTAAAAGCAATGTTTCCGCGGTTAACGTTGATGCGTCTATGCCTGCTGTTGATCGCCAGCGTTGGTACGGGAAATAGTGTCGTCGCGCGTAGTGCAGAACCGTTGGAAGCCTTCCTGGCGAATCATTGCATCCGTTGTCATGGCCCCGACAATCAAGAAGGTGAACTACGCATCGACCTGCTTTCGCGTGATTTCGAGTTAGGCGGTGAGTCGCATCGGTGGGCGGAGTTGATCGAACGAGTCAACTCCGGGGAGATGCCGCCCCAAGGTGAGCCGCAACCGACACAGGATGAGATCGCGGCGTTCGTCACGAAGCTCGATTCGCTGATTCGAGAAGGCCGAGCGGCGCGGATGGCGGCGCGACCGTCCGTGGCTCACTACCGCCTTAGTCGCAAAGAGTATCAAAACACCGTCTATGACCTGCTGGGCGTTCGCTACGATCCGACTCAGCCAGGCGAATTGAACGAGGACACGTTGTGGCACGGTTATGAGCGAATCGGTTCGGAACTGTCGCTCTCCCCATCGCATGTTGACCGTTATTATCGCGCCGCGGACATCGTTCTCGATCGAGCGTTCTCCGCCACGTCCACCGAGGCTCGCAAGGTCCGCAAAACGGCTGCCGAGTTGCGGTATGGCGGCGGCAAGGCCCAGCAGGAGGCGCTGGAGCGGTTCGGTGTCAAGCGGCCGCTGCGTTACCTGCTTTTCCCAGGTCGCGTCCAAACGGCGCTGTCACCTGGATGGTTCGGGAAGACCGGTCCGCAGCACAGTGGGTTGTACAAGGTCCGGATTCAGGCCAGCGGAATCCGCCCGCCCGGCGGCCAGCCGGCACACCTAAGCATCGGCAAGGCGACGGGTGCGAGTGGGGATACCGTCGCTGGTCTGATCGAATTTGACATCACTGCCCCGGAGGACACGCCGGAGACCCACGAGTTCGAAGTGCTGTTGGAAATGCCGACGAACTTGGATTTCTGCGTGGTGGCCACCGACATGGTGGACGATAGGAAAGGGGGTGCGTTCCGCGGTGCGCTTACCAGCGGCGGGGGGCATATTTTCACACATAGCAGCGAGCCGTTGCTGCTGAACCCGAATGCCCCGCAGATGTTTGACGGCGAAGGGAACGGTCTCTTCTCGACGGTCATCCTCGATTGGATCGAGTGGGAAGGGCCGGTGGTAACGGAGGCGGAAAAGTCTCGTCGCGGTGGCGTGCTGCCGCCCGACGACGCGACGCCGGAGGTGGTCGCCGAGCATCTGCGACTCTTCGCCGATCGCGCTTGGCGGCGGCCGGTGAAGCAGGATGAATTGGAGGACTATTTGCAATCCTACCAAGCCGAACGCGATGAGGGCGAATCACTGGCCGATGCCTACCGGGTCGCAATGAAAGGCGTGCTGACTTCACGGCACTTCATCTATCTCGTCGAGGGCGAACCGGTTGCCCGCCAGCAGCTATCGGATTGGGAATTGGCTTCGCGGCTGTCGTTTTTCCTCTGGAGTTCGCTGCCCGATGAGGGCCTGTTCGCTGCCGCGCAAAGCGGTTCTCTCTGTACGACGGACTTACAGTCCGTGGTTCTGGAGCACGAAGTCGACCGAATGTTGACGGACAGCCGGATCAATCGCTTTGTCGACGACTTCTCGCGGCAGTGGTTGCAACTGCACCGCGTGGGCATGTTCCCGCCGGACAAAAAACTCTTCCCCGGCTACGACGAATGGCTCGAGACGAGCATGCGGGACGAGGTCGTCGAGTACTTCCGCGAGATGTTCGTCAACAACCTGCCTGTGGAAAGTTTTATCGATTCCGACTGGACCGTGGCCAATGCTCGGTTATGTGATTTCTATGGACTGCCGGAGCCGAATGGAGGTGGTTTCCAGCGTGTTCAGCTCAAGCCTGAGGCTCATCGCGGCGGCCTGCTGACCATGGGCGCGGTGCTCGGCTTAACCTCCGACGGCACCCGTCATCGCCCGGTGCATCGCGGCGTGTGGGTCAGCGAAGCCATTTTCAACAAGACACCGCCGCCACCTCCGGCCAATGTCGATCCGATCGAACCGGTGCCACCCGAGGGTGACAAAGTCACGATTCGACAACGATTGGATGTTCATGCCCAGAACGCCAGTTGCGCGGCTTGTCATCGCAACATCGATCCACTTGGCTTTGCGTTTGATCAGTATGACGCCATTGGCCAGTGGCGGACACGCGAACAAGTCGAAGGCGGCAAAGGTGACGATCCGCTGGTCGATGCTTCGGGTGTGCTGCCCGATGGTCGCGATTTTCAAGATGCCAATCAATTCAAACAGTTACTGCTCGAAGACCGCGATAAGTTTATGCGAGCTTTCATCGAACACCTTTGCACTTACGCCCTGCGCAGGGTGCTGACCTTGGATGACGCGGATGACATCGAGCGCATTGTTGTAGAAACAAGAGGCAACGAGTACGGAGTTAAAGACATCGTGCGCGCTGTCGCTTTGTCAGCCCTGATGCGAAAACGATGATGTTCAATCCGGCGGATTCAGGGAGGCCAGCAGATTCCATCACAAGTAAATCTGCTGGCCTCGCTGAATCGGTTGGAAAATCAAAAAGTGCTTACGCGAATTCATTTGAACAAGGACCAAAGAACCATGAACTTTCTCTCCCAATCCTGGCTGATCAGCCGTCGTCACGCCCTACGCGCACTGGGCACTTGCATCTCGCTACCCATGCTGGAATGCATGGTCCCGCTGCGGGCGGCAGAACCGGCTTCCTCGCCCCGGCGCAGCGCCTTTATCTACCTAGCCAACGGCGTCCATTCGCTGAACTACCAGGTCACCACGCCCGGCAACGACTATCAACTCTCCCGTTCGCTGACGCCTTTAGAGAAGCACCGCCAGGCCATCACGCCCATCAGCGGTCTGCATCACCCGGGAGGTCTCGGCCACCATCATAACTGCATAAAAATCTGGCTGACCGGAGGCAGGCTTGGGCCTACCGATCGCAATACCATTTCGGTCGACCAGAAGATGGCTGAAATCACTGCTCAGCATACTCGTTATTCGTCGATGGAAATCGCCATCAACCAGGAGTCGCTGGCCTGGACGGCTGATGGTACCGGGCTGCCATCGCTGCGTCGTTGCAGCGAGATCTTCGCGTCGCTGTTCGCGGAGCCGAAAGGTGGCGTGGCAGCCCAACGCAGGGCTCTGCGCCGTAAAGCCAGCGTGCTCGACGACAACCTCGCCGAAGTCCGCCGGCTCGAACAGAAGATGGGCACTGCCGACAAAGGACGCATGGAACAATACCTCACTTCAGTACGTGAAGCGGAGATCCGGACGCGGCGGGCCGATGCGTGGCTCGACACGCCGCTGCCCGACGTCTCGGACGCCGATCGCAAACGCACCAACCGCGACATTGCCAACACCATGGCGGGCGACTATTTCCGCACGGTCTATGACCTGATGGTGCTCGCCTTTCAGACCGATGTGACACGCGTGGCCACCTTCAGCATGGGTGGCGAAGGCCAGGCCATCGCCATTCCGGAAATCGGCATCACGGAGTCGCGGCATCAGCTCAGCCACCACGGCGGCGATCAAGGCTATATGGAAAAGCTGACCAACTACGACACCTTCGCCATCGAGCAATTCAGTTACTTTCTCACGCGGCTCGCCGAGACCAAGGACGTCAACGACAAACCGTTGCTTGACTCGACGATGTCGCTGTTCGGCAGCGGCATGTCCTACGGTCACAGCCACGGCAACGCCAACCTGCCACTGGTGCTCGCTGGCGGTTCGGCCCTCGGCCTGCGGCACGGCAGCCATCTTGATTTCAACCAAGGTCACTTCGACGGCTACCAGCTTGACCAGCCCGGTGAACACTACCGGCTCTGCAGCCGCCCCGCGAACCCGGACGCCCACATGAGTAACCTACTGCTGATGATGGCGCAGCGGATGGGTGTTGAGATTGATCAGTTTGGTGATAGTAATTCGGTGATTGAAGTGTGAGAAGGTTTTTAGTTTTAGTTTTTTTGTTTTTAGTTCATTCGGCGAAAAACCAAGCACCATGAAACATGAAACTTTTTTTGTCAGTAGTCGAAATATGAAGTCGTCCCTCGTTGTTGGTTTTTCCTTGTTTGTTGGCCGTTGTGGATTCGGGTCGCTTGTTTGTTCCTTGCTCGTTCATTCGGCTGTCGCCGAAGCCCCAAGCACCAAGAACCAAGAACCAAGAACTAGCAACTAACAACTAGCAACTAGCAACTAGCAACTAACAACTTTGTGTTCCAACAGTTTTCTCCCTTCACGATCGCCGAAGAGCTTCTCGCCATGGATCCTGAGAAATNNCAAGCACCAAGAACCAAGAACCAAGGACCAAACTTGACGAACCGTTCTGTCCCGAGCCTGGAAAATTTCCTCCCTTGGAAAAGGCGCACGCTTATCGGGGCGAACTTGTGTTCGTGGATCATGCCAACCGCCGAGGTAGCCTCCGCGTGGAAGGGACAGGCAGATTTTTCCGAAACGACCCGCAGCCCTTCGCCATGCTTCCCTACGGCGTCATCCGGTATCACGGCGGACCGGCGGACCTGCGCGACATCCCACTCGGCACCGTGATGCACGTCCGGGCGTTCCTGCCGCCCGACCCGAAGATTTCCGCCGTGCCGGTGCTGCCGATCAACAACAAAGATGTGGACGCGGGTCATTATCGTGGCACCGGTACCGCACCCGCTGAGAACCATGTGCTCCTGCTTGAAGACGAACCCAGCCACTGCCTGAACCAGGGAATGGTCTGGAAGCTCAAAGAAGTGGAACTCGAGAACAACGCTGGGAAGATCATCGCCAGCCGCGAGCCGAAGGCAGGCGGAGACGGCAAGGCCAACGAAGAAGAGTTGTCGTTCGACGCCGCCACCCGCATCTGGCGCGGCCGCGAGCGCATCACAATCGCGGACCTGGTCGCCGAAAATGCGTGGCCTGCCAGTGGCAAGAAGGATCTGGATGGACAGCCCGTTCTGCTCGGGATCACTTGGAAGCCCGCACCAGGAGATGGGCTCAGTGGCGCTTTCACCCGCTTCCACATCTCGGACATCTGGTTGGACGACGCCTCCATTGCGCACGCCGCCCAACTGCAGACGGAGACGCACAAAGTGTTCATCCGCGGCCGCTGGATGCCAGCCTGGATTGATGCCGTCGAGTATGGAAAGTTCGGCCGCGCGACGGTCACCGCAACGCTGTTCGGCGGCATGGACCCGGCGCTCTACGCCGACTTCCAAAAAGGCGTCGGGGCACAAATGAATGGCGCCGAGAACACCTTGAAGCATACAGCCGGCCACTACGGCCCTGGCCACGTAGCCTCCAGTGGCAAAATCGTTGACATCACCGAGGCAACCGACGAAATCCCGCTGGGCAGCAGTGGTATCCAAATTCGGTTTGAGACCGACCTGATTATCGAAGGCATCCGCCCCACACGAGTCGTCCGCGTCCGCCCAGAAAGCTGGCCCAAGATGCAAGTGCCTCGGGAAGAATACCTATTCAACGTCAACCACGAAGATCGCTTCCCGACGCCAGCCATCTTTCCCAAATACTAATCAACACAAATCTTTCGCCCCACATTTCTCGCCCGTCAAAGAAATCAAAACCTTCAATATTTATAAAACGATCAATTTTTGCGAGATGACAACATGAATAGCAGTCGCAGGAACTTCATTCAGAATTCCGTCATGGGGACCGCTGGCCTGGGGCTGGGCATTGCCTCTACCACCGAGGTCAGCGCCTCTACTTTGCCCGAGGCCGTCGCGCCCGAGACGACGGTAGACGTTGATGTGCTGGTCGTCGGTGGAGGCACTGCGGGAACCATTGCAGCCATTCAAGCCGGGCGGGCTGGCGTAAGTGTCCTGCTGATGGAGCGAAACAGTCAATTGGGCGGCACGATGACGACCGGTGGTGTGGCCTTCCCCGGACTGTTCGATGCCTGGGGCAAACAGATCATTGCCGGTATCGGGTGGGAACTGGTCAAGGAGTGCGTGGCACTGGACGAAGGCCAACTTCCGGATTTCGCTAAGGTGCCACAGCGTCATTGGCAGAATCAGGTTTACATCAACCAGTTTCTGTATGCGATCCTGGCCGAAGAGAAGTGTACGGCTGCGGGTGTCGAGATCGCGTACTATGAATTCCCTCAGGCAGTGACCAAGATCGGCGACGGATGGCAGGTTGATTGCGTTGGATTCGGCACCAGACGCCGGGTGCGTTGCAAGCAGGTCGTTGACTGCACCGGAGGAGCCGAAGTGGTTGGCTTGCTGGGACTGCCGCGTCTAAGTGAGCAAGAACGCCAGCCGGGATCGTTTCTCTTTATGTTGGGGGAAGCCCACGAGCCAGGGCGGAATCAAATCCACCGGCTCTACGTTCACGGCGCGGATTCAACCAACTCACGGACCGCGACCGTGGCAAACCTGACGGGGCGAAAAGCCATCCTCAACAAGGTACGTCAGGAGCAGAAACGACTGATGCACTTACAGCCAGAGACCGGTTTCCGCGAAAGCTACCGCATCGAGGGCGAAACATTGATTACAGTCCAAGATTACACGTCCGGCCGCCTCTTTGACGATGCCATCTGCTACGCGTTTTACCCGGTCGATCTTCACACCAAATCAGGGGTTAAGCCGCAGGCGTTAAAACCTGGTACGGTTCCCACCATCCCGCTGCGGGCGCTCGTCCCCAAAGGCAGCCGCGACCTGCTGGTGGCTGGACGTTGCGTGAGCAGTGACCGGCTGGCAAATTCCGGACTGCGGGTGCAAGCCTCGTGCATGGGCATGGGGCAGGCGGCCGGTGGCACGGCTGCCTTGGCCGCAAAACTGGGAACCACTCCGCTGGAAGTGCCGCTGCGGCAAATTCACGAGTTGCTCCGCAGCCACGACGCCATCATTCCCGGCGATGCATGATCTTTTTATGCCCCGTCTCAAAAAACTTCATCGGCCTGCCGTCTCGCTGCTCACCGCGACGACCTTTGTGGTCCTGTCGGTAACCGGGATCGCCGCGTTTATCCAGCCGTTTTCCATTGGCGTCGTCGGCCTGCATGCCCTGATGGGCTTCGTCTTCATCGCCCTGATCGGGCTGCACGTGCTCAACAATCGCCGCCCACTCACCAGCTACTTACGCGGCAAGGTGTTTTGGATGGCGCTGCCTGCCACATCCGTCCTGACGTTTCTTTTTTGGTCGCAACCGCCGCCCATCCGAACAATGCTAAGCTGGAGTGGCAACCTCGGCCCGGCCATCGAGCGTTTCCAGTTGGACGAGGAAGGAATGGTCTTCGATTACCACCCGACGCCGGAATACCAATTGCGGCTGACCGTCAAAACGGGTTCGGCCTATCACACCCATTCGCCGCCACAGGTCGCGATCTGGCTGGAAAATCAGGGTGGCTATCACATCAAAACCCTGCTTGCCCCCGCCGCCGAGCAGGAATTGCCCTACTGGGCATTCAAACACACCGGTTGGGAAAAAGCCAAACGCGAGGCGGAGCAAATCGGCGAGGCGGCACAGCTCGGCGAAGTCGACGGCGTCTCCTCAGCGACCCCGAATGGTTCCTTTGACCCCGCCGATTACATTCTCCCGCGTAACGCCGCCGACTCGACGCCCTACCGTCTGTTGCTCGAAATCAACCAACCCGATGACAATCAACCCTCCCTCGTCCACGCTGTCGAAATCGACAACAGCTTGCCCCGCGGATTTCAATTGCTGGAACTGCGCGGCTACCCTAAACGCGACGATGATGAACAGGCGGGCAAGGAAATGTGGGCGCTGTACTACATCGATCAGTCATTCACATCCGCTCTTGATCTGATCGACAGCGCACTGCTGACCATCAAGAGATCGAAATGAATCTGCTTTCGACACAGCCACACGGGTGCGAATGCTGTTCGCCAGCAACGAGTCGCAGCATTTTAATTACACCGAAGAGCTTCCAGCAGATTCGGGTAAGCTAACAGATCTAATTCATTATACTTCATCCAAAAGCATCCTTCCCAATTTTTGACGCCGAAAGATAGCTGTAAGAGCCTATCCGAATCGCCTCGCGATTTAGCTTCGCACCCTTTCCGAGGTTGATTTTTAGGAACGGGCGTTTGGCACGGCTTATACAAACCGCGTCAGCCGTTGTTCATCGACCAGCCCCGAGCGGGGTGGTGCACACCGTAGAACGCGACAGCTCCACGGATGCTGCAACAGTGGACAAATCTTGGGTGACAGCCTTGGTCAATCCTTCCGTGAGCGAACGACCGGGCAGCCATAAACTCAATCACGCGGCAAGTTCTTGGTCGCTGGCTCGACTGAGTCGCCACAAATCCAGAACGAGGCCGATTCCTGGAATCAGGACGACACACCACCAGAAGCCGAATCCATGAAATAGCCGGTCGTCTCGGTAAACCGCCCACAACGACGCAATCGCCAGATAGGGCACCGCACAAAAAGCGAGTCGAAGGCCGACCGCGACCAAACATCCGCCCTGGTCGTCGGAATCAAGAGCCTCGGAAACTTCATGGGAATATGCCTTCAACGAGTATCGCTCGCCGCTCTAACCGCTTCTGCAGCCCGTCTTTCGCAGGCAAACGATTTCAGACCTAAATCCGGACGACATCAACGACCGTTACCGGTTCTATAGTCGATCGATACCGGTGGCGCGAATCCCCGACCCATTCCTGCCAACGCTCAACACCGATCATTGTACATCGATCATTGTACATCGATCATTGTACACCGATCATTGTACACCGATCAGCCCGAACGGAGGGGTGACATGGGCGAACCTTCGCAGCCATGCCAAAATCAACGCGCCAGACCAACCAAACCCGGCAGCCCCAACCGAGCGGAAATGAGCGGAAGAAAGCCGGACACCATCAACCCCACGAATAACGAATTCTGGGCGACAGGATGAGTCATGGACGACCAACTCTCGATCAGCACCAACTGCCGGTCAGTCTCTCGTTTAACGTTACGGAGCGGCTGGGTTAAACTGGACGAGACAATTTCCTTCCGACTGGTGGCAAAAAAATTCAATTTCGCGAACCAGCGGCTGCGACTTTGGTGGAATCGACCGAGCGTCAATTACGGTTGTGGTATCCCGAGGTCCCGACAGATCTTTCGCGCCAAAAAATCATTGATCTCGCGATGTCGCGGTACAGCGCTCGTCTGATCGTTGAACGGGTTGAAGTAGAGCGTGTGCTTCGAACCCTCTCGTAGCAGTTCGCAACCCTGGGATTCGAGATGCCGAACCAGATCAGTTCGCTTCATGGCGCTGACAGATCGAAGGGCTCTTTTGAAACTATCTTTCCAATGATCGATTTTTCCGCAATTTCACGATTGGCATCCAAAACCATTTGGACAGCTTCACGCAAATTCTCTCGTGTGGCATCCAAAGTTTCACCCTGGGTATTGGCGCCCGGCAGTTCCTCAACAAAGCCAATATAGCCCTCGGGAACTTTCATAAAAACAGCTGTAAATTGCATTTTTGATCCTCCAAATATCGATAGTAGCAGATTGGGGCAGATGAATCAACGCTGCTATGCTTTTCTAGAAGGCCGTGACAGGCTCGGAAACCGATCACTTACCGACAGCGAAACTCGCAAATAGGACGCTTACGATGGCGATGCAGCAACTGATCCGTAACATCGCCATCCCGAAGCGCAATCCGGAGAGGGGAGGTTCCGTTAATGAATACCAGGCGACGAACAATTCGGATGCGTCCAACCACGCAACAACGATCGCTGAGACCAGCAAGACGATCATGAACACTGTCTGTATGGAAATTACCATGCATCGAAACCTCCAGTGACAATATTAACGACGAACGTTTACCATCGCCCGTCGCGCACGGGTCACGCTGACATTGAAAACAATGCTCGATCGGGTGTTGAGATTCATGCCTTTGTTCGTCGGCACCCTGTTCGTTTTTAGGTATGCGAGTCGATTGCTGACGGGGCTGCTTTTTGCCCTCTGCGATCGCGCAGCAACCAAAACAGGATCAGTCGCAGGACATAGACGACAGCCAGCAGTCGCATCGCGCCCATGATGAACAATCGATCGAACCGAATGTTCATCGTAAAGGGCATCAGCGTTTCGTACCAAGCCCACAGCGGGAGCAGTATAGCGGTAGATGAACGAACCACGTGGCCTTGGGCCATGAAGGGTGCCAAGGAGAAACCATCGCAACACAGAAGATCGCCAGCATAAATATACCAACAATCTCGTAAGTCATGAATTGTGTCCCACCCGTTTCGAGCATTCAAAGGATTACTAAACACAACCAGGTTAGCGGCGCCTGGGTGTAACCGGCATCCCGCCGCTGCCGAAACCCAGGACAAGCATTGGTCTTGGACGTTTCAGCCACATTAAACCAGAGCAAAAGCCGCGGTTTGAACCCCGACCATCCCTTCAGTCTCAACTCCTGTCAGGCAACGACTTGCGAAATCAGCCGAGATGCTGCGGAACTTGGGCTGCGGCCGTTTGCCAAAACGCCGATCGCTACCCCCAAATTACCGGCGGGTTGGCGGTTACACCCTCCGCTGATGACGCTCGGTTTCGATCCGGGCCAGAAGCGGTATGTCGGAACGTTCATCGGTTCGATGATGACTCCGATCTGGCCCTTTCGCGGCTCCTTGGACGCGTCGGGGAAGCGGCTGCCGCTGTGGTCGGAAGGCCCCAAGTTCGATGGCAGCGGAATCGGCGAATATCGCGACACGATCGAGATCATCGACGGCGACACGTGGCATTTTTCCAGTGAGCTAATGGCGGATGACGGGCAGTGGGTGAAGTTCATGGATGGCAGGCACGTCCGGCCGCGGCGCTAGCTCGCCGGTCGCGCCGTGGCCCGTCGTCGCAGGCCACGAATCGGGGAACAAACGCTTGACACACGATACCAATGTGATATCACATTGGTATCGTTTCAGATCACTGATGTCACGAGTTCGCAAACCTTCGCAGGGGGCAGTCATGGTTGAGAAGATCCACAAGCCGTTGTCCGGTTGGCCGATGTTGGTGGTCGTCCTGGTGTTGCTGTTGGGCGGCGTCGGCCTGTTCTTCACTTCGATGGTGAGCGGTCCTGCGATCAGCCGCGTCGTGGTGGCGATCGCGATGGTCATCAGCGGGGTGACCTGCCTGGGCGGGTTTCAAGCGGTCCCGCCGAACGAGGCGCGGATACTGTTGCTGTTCGGCGATTACAAGGGATCGATCCGCGAGTCGGGATTTTTCTGGGTCAATCCGTTTTTCACCAAGAAGCCGCTGTCGATGAAGATCCGCAACTTCGAAACCGGATCGCAGATTCAGCACGAGATCAAGAATGCCGCGGGGCAGGTGACGACGCAGGCGTCGCGGACGCAGGCACGGCCTTCGAAGGTCAATGACCGGGACGGCAATCCGATCGACATCCTGTCGGTGGTGGTGTGGCGGGTGGTGAACACGGCCGAAGCGATGTTCGAGGTCGATGATTACGAAGACTTCGTGAGCGTGCAGAGCGAAGCGGCGCTGCGGGCGCTCGCCTCACGCCACCCGTACGACAACGACGACCACAGCATCAGCCTGCGAGGCAACCCCAACGAGATCGCCGCCGAACTGCGCATCGACGTTCAGGAGCGGCTCGACAAAGCCGGTGTCGAAGTGATCGAGGCGCGGATTTCCCACCTGGCTTATTCCCAGGAGATCGCGGCGGCGATGTTGCAACGGCAACAGGCGCAAGCCGTCGTGGCGGCGCGGACGAAGATCGTCGAGGGGGCGGTCAGCATGGTCCACATGGCGTTGGAACAACTCGCCGCGCAGGGCGTCGTCGATTTGGACGCGGAGCGGCGGGCGGTGATGGTATCGAACCTGCTGGTCGTGCTCTGCAGCGATCGCCACGCGCAGCCGGTGATCAATACCGGCAGCCTGCACTGACCCGCGGATTTGGACAGCATCTGGTGGTCGCCAGGAGGGAGTATGAAGCGGTGGCGAAACGTGATCATGTCTTGTTGAGGCTCAGCCCCGGTCTGTTGGACGCGCTCAAGCAATGGGCCGACGATGAGCTGCGGAGTACCAACGCGCAGATCGAATACCTGCTCGGCGACGCGGTCCGGCGAGCCGGCCGCGGGGCAAAAATGGATGCCGCTGCCTCAGCCAGCCCGAAGCCGGTGAAGCCTCCGAAGCCGGCGACTTGATCGATGGCTCCGCAGGCCGCGGCTCAAAGCTGGGGCGGCGTGTAGGTGTACGACGCCTCGATGCCCAGCGGCAGGCCGAGGGCCCAGTAGCCGAGCAGGAACAGCGTCCAGAAAAACAGGAACGACAGGCTGTAGGGGAGCATCAACGCGCCCAGCGTCCCGACCCCGGCTTGGCGAACGTAGCGTTGGCAATAGACCACGACCAACGGAAAGTAGGGCATCATCGGCGTGATGATGTTGGTGGTGGAATCGCCGACCCGGTAGGCGGCTTGCGTCAATTCGGGCGAGAGCCCTCGCAGCATCAGCATCGGCACGAAGATCGGCGCCAGCAGCGCCCACTTCGCCGAGGCCGAGCCGATGAACAGGTTGACCAAGGCGGTGATCAGGATCAGGCCGACGATCGTGACCGATTCTCCGGCCTGCAAGCTGGCCAGTAGCGCCGCTCCCTTGAGGGCCAACAGCAGGCCGAGATTCGAATCGCGGAACGAGGCGATGAAGAGCGCTGCGAAGAATACGAGCACCAGGTAATAGCCCATCGACTCCATCGCCTTCTTCATCCCGGCGATGACGTCGCGATGGCTTTTGAAGTTACCCGAGACATAGCCGTAGACCACGCCCGGGATCAGGAAAAAGAGAAAGATCAGCGGCACGATCGCGCCCATCAACGGCGCCCGCGGATTGACGGAGGTGAGCGAACCGCCGGCCCGCATCGGCGAGTCTTCGGGCCAACACCAGACGACCAGCGCGATCGCGCCGAGCAACGCGACGGCGATCGCCGAAACCAAACCGAACCGTTCACGCCGCGTGACCTCGCCGATCGGCGCATCGCTTACATGGCCATCCTCGAACGGTGTGTCCCGCAACCGCGGTTCGACGATGCGGTCGGTCACGTACCAGCCGAGCAGGACCACCAGGACCGACGAGGCGGCCGTGAACGCGAGGTTGCAGAGCGCGTTGACTCCACGCGTCGGGTCGATGACGCGGACACCTGATTCGGTCAGGCCCGCCAGCAGCGGATCGATGCCGGAGGGGAGAAAGTTCGCGCCGAAACCGCCCGAGACGCCGGCGAACGCGCAAGCGATGCCGGCTAATGGATGCCTGCCGGCGGCATGAAACATCACCCCGCCGATCGGGATCACCAGCAGGTAACCGGCGTCGGCGGCGGTATGGCTGAGCACCGCGACCAGCAACAGCATTGGGGTCAGCAACATCTGTGGAGTGAACCGTAGCAGTTCACGCAACGCGACCTGCACCAACCCGGAGGCTTCGGCCACTCCCACCCCGAGCATCGCGACCAGAACCACGCCCAGCGGCGGGAAGTCGGTGAACGATTTCACCAGATTTTCGAGAAAGGCCGCGATCCCGGGGCCCGTGACGAGGTTGACGACTTGGACCGGTTTGCCCGTGGCCGGGTTCAATTCCGCGAACGAGACCTGGGACAACCACAACGACAACCCCCAGGTCGCCGCCAACGCCAGCAGGAACAGCACGGCGGGATCGGGCAGCAGGTTGCCGATCCGTTCGATGCGGTCCAAGAACCAGGCGATCGCCCCGCGGCGGGAGGGATCAGCGGCCGGGGCGGGAACCTGATCTGCGGTCGGCTTCATGACTCACCGGATTGGTTTGGTGTGGTACGGAACGGGAAACGATGCGGCGCGAACGTCTCGGCCGGCCAGGCCTGCTAGGCAAGACGCGTGCCGCCGGGGATGGCGGGGAGCGACTTGGTCGGATCGTCACAGGTCAGGAACTCGGCCACGTAGGCGAGCACCCGCGGGTCGCTCATCAGCGTCGTATGGGGAATCGGCAGCGTTATGAAATCGACGGCCCCCGCCAGCCGCGCTTCGTCAATCGTCACCAGAAAGTCGTTGGCTTTGCCGAGCAGCGGATTGTTGGCCCAGAAAGGGGTCAAATCCCCCGCCAAGATCGCGAAGGGGCAGGGGGGGATGGCGAGATGTGGCTTGAGCGTTTCCCAGTCCAACCCGAGTTGGCGGCCGCCATGACCGGCGACCATGTGAAACAGGCCCAAGGCGCCGAGTTGGCGGGCGATCGCGGCGCCCTGATTGGGCGGGCCGAGCATCACCATGCGGTGCAAGCGGTTCAAGACGCCGGCTGGGTCGCCCGCGGCCATCCAATCGCCGATCGCATGCCGGATGACGATGTTCCCCATGCTGTGGCCGACAAAGCTGATTTTGGGGTCACCTTCCAGACCCTCGACCAACCGTCGCAGCGCCGCGGCATCTTCGCGAATCGGCATCCGGGTGCTCGCGTAGTCAGGCCGAATGGCGGGTTTTATCCCGGCCTGTGTCAGCGTCCTGGCCAACGCCTTCATGCAGCGGCGCGTTCGCAACAGGCCGTGCAGCAAGATGACGATATGGTCCCCGGACGTGAAGTGAATGGACGGTCCCGCCAAGCGTTCGAACGTTTCGAAACAGGGGTCATGATGGCCCGTAGCCAATCGCTCGCCGCGGGGGCAGAGCACCCGCCACATGTCACCGTCCGCATGAGATTGCAGCCGATAGCCGGCTCGCCACTGTTGGTCGGTCCAGGCGTAAAGCGGGTTCGGCAGGATCCAGTTCGGGGGCGGCCAGGGAAGCATCAGGGCGGTTTTCCGTAACGGCGAGGGTCGCGAGCAACATCCGACAACCTGGCGGAGACCGGTCCGCCCATTCCCCAAGGAGTGTAGCGGAGACCCCGTCGATCCGGGGCTGCGCGAGGTGTCGCGGAGCCCCCGATTCGGCGGCCGGGGGGTGTCCCGTAACCGATCGGTCCGCAGTATAACGGTCGATCGTTCGTGTCGTGGTCGTCGTCCCCTTTGCCCCAGTCGGTCGTTCCGTTGAAACAGGATTCTCCGCCACCGGTCGTGATCATCGGAGCCGGGTTGGCCGGGCTGAGCTGCGCGGTTGAACTGCACCGCAGGGGCATTGCGAGCCAAATTTTGGAAGCGACCGATCGGGTCGGAGGTAGGGTCCGCAGCGATGTGGTCGACGGCTTTACGCTCGACCACGGCTTCCAAGTGTTGCTGACCGCTTATCCCGCCTGTCGCGAATGGCTCGATTACGCCGAATTGCGACTGCGGCCCTTCGAGCCGGGGGCGTTGGTCCGCTATCGCGGCGGATTCGCGACGCTGGGCGATCCTTGGCGGCGGCCGAGCCAGGCCTTGAGAACCGCGTTGTCGCCGGTCGGCAGTTGGGGAGACAAGCTGCGGATCCTGAGTCTGCGGCGGGCCGCGGCCCAAGGGAGTTTGGACGACCTGTATCGCCGGCCCGCGGAGCCGACCATCGATCGGTTGCGGCGGATCGGCTTCAGCGAGCCGTTCATTGATCAGTTCTTCCGCCCGTTCCTGGGGGGCGTGTTCTTGGACCCGAGTTTGCAAACCTCCAGTCGCATGCTCGAGTTCGTGTTCCGAATGTTCGCCGCGGGTGACATCGCTTTGCCGGCCGAGGGGATGGCGGCGATCCCGCGGCAATTGGCGGAGCGGTTGCCGCGGGGCACGATCCGTCTGCGGCAAACGGTCGAATCGATCCGAGACGGCACGCTGTTCCTGACTGGCGGCGAATCACTCCAGCCCGCCGCGATCGTGGTGGCGACCGAGAGCGATGCGGCGGCCGAACTGCTGCAACTGCCCGCGCTGGCGACCGCGTGGAACCAGACGGTCAACCATTATTTCGCGGCCCCCCAGTCGCCCGATCGGCGGAAAATGTTGATGCTCGCCGGCGACGAGTACACCAACGCGACCGGTCCCGCCAAGGCGGATGATCGCCCCAGTTTCCCGGGCCCCAGTTTNNTTCCCGGGCCCCAGTTTCCCGGGCCAAGGTCCGATCGGGACGGTGGTGGTGCTGAGCGACATCGCTCCAGAATATGCCCCGGCGGGACAAGCGTTGATTTCGGTCAGCACCACGCAGACCGCCGATTGGGACGTCAGCGGTGCCCCCTTGGAACCGGTCCGCCAGCAACTGCAGCGGTGGTTCGGCCCCGCGGCCGCGACCTGGCGGCATCTCCGCAGCTATTCGGTACCGTACGCGTTGCCGGTTCGCCCCTTGGACGAGGTTTTCCCGCCCTTGCGTCAGGGTCGCCTGTTCGTCTGTGGCGATTATCTGGAGACGCCGTCGATTCAAGGGGCGATGAACAGCGGTCTGCGTGTCGCCCGCCTGGTTGCCGAGCGTTGACGGATTGCCAGAATGGTGCCAGGCCCGGAAATTGGGACCGTGTGCCCGACGAAGCGGACCGAATCGGGTCGAGCGTCTTTTGCGGGGCGGGTAGCCGGTCGCGTGCGGTGCGCGGGACGCTGATTTTTTCCATCTTCCCTCGGGAACTTTTCGACGATGCCACTCAGCCCTCCGTCCGTGCAAACGCGAGTTTCCCATCCCGCTTCGCGTCGAGGCCGCTCGGCCCTTGCTGCCCGGTTCGCGTTGGCAGCGGCGTTCTTAGTGGCCTTGCTCGGTCAACGACCCGGCCTGGGCGAAGAGTTGCGAACGAGCCTGGATGCCCGTGCGTTGGAAGCGGTCTTGTCGCGTCTGCAGGCCGATATGAACTACCTGGCCAGCGACGAGTTGGCGGGCCGCGATGTGGGGACGCCCGGGATCGAATTGGCCGCCCAGCATGTCTATCAGTCGTTCGTTCGCTCTGGGCTGCAGACCGAACTTTTCGATTCAACC
The DNA here is from genome assembly GCA_002422955.1 of Planctomycetaceae bacterium UBA6172. GTDB lineage: Bacteria > Planctomycetota > Planctomycetia > Pirellulales > Pirellulaceae > UBA6163. The sequence continues at coordinate 10,741 of DITY01000132.1, read as the reverse complement.
CCTTTCCAAACGTTCAGCATCCCGATCGGCGCGGGGCTCGGCGATGCCGAACGCAACCGATTGATCCTGGAGTTTTTTGGCGGCTCGCGAAATTCGGAACCGGCCGGTGGGGACGCTCTGAACGGGAGCCCGAGCGGCACGGGAGTTCCCGTAGGCGGCGGGGCGGGTGGGCCCAGACCGACCGAGAACGACGCGGCCGACACGACCGACGCGGCGCCGGTGGGCAAGGAAGCGAACAACTTGAACGGGGTAGACCGGATCGTCGGCACCCTCGGAGATCAGTTCCGCCCGCTGGCGATCGGCGGCAACGGCGCGGTTCGCGGGCCGTTGGTCTTTGCCGGTTATGGGATCACCGATCCGACTCGCTCCTATGACGATTATCAGGGTGTTGCGGCCCGCGGTTCGATCGTCCTGATCCTGCGGAAAGAGCCCCGCCAAGCGGTCCCAGGCCAGGAGAACCGGCCCGAACAGGAAGGGGTGCGAGACAGCCGTCACGCGTTCTTCGAAACCAAAATTCGGAACGCCGCGGCTCAAGGGGCCATCGCCGTCTGCCTGATCAACGACCCACAATCGATCGCGGAATCGATCGCCGAGATCGACCGCCGAATCGAGGCGGAATCGGAGGGTCGGGCCAAGCTGCAACGGCAGCTCGATTCGCTCCCCGCCGAGGCCGTCCAGGTTCGCGAGCGAATGCAAGCGCGGCTGCGCGACCTCGAATCGATGATCGAAGAGCTGCGACGCAAGCGTTTGGTCGCTGGCGAAGGGCTGCTCGAAATCGGTTCGGCCGGCAATCGCCCGTATGTCGACGGCTTGCCGGTCGTCTGTATCTCCCGCCCGCTCGCCTCGCGGTTGGTGGAGCGTGCTTCGGGGAAGACGCTCGACCAAGTGCAAGCGGAGATCGACGCCTCGACCCGACCGAGCAGCTTTCCGCTGCAGGTCACCGGCGAGCTCGAAACCGAGTTGACGTCACCGGAGGTCGAAACGCGAAACGTCATCGGCGTGCTGCCGGGCCGGGGTCCTTTGGCGGACCAAACGGTCGTCATCGGCGCTCACTATGACCATGTCGGCATGGGCGGCCCCGGGTCGCTGGCACCAGGCACGGTCGCGATCCACAACGGCGCCGACGATAACGCCAGCGGGACGTCGGTAATGCTGGCCAGCGTCGATCGGATCACCCAGATGTTAGCCGCCAGCGAGTCCCATCGGCGGGTCGTTTTCATCGCGTTCACGGGGGAAGAACGCGGTTTGCTAGGGAGTCAGCATTACGTGAAAAACCCCCGTTTTCCCCTGGAAAGCACCGTCGCGATGCTCAATCTCGACATGGTCGGAAGGCTCCGCGACAACGACCTGACCGTGTACGGGACGGGGACTTCGCCCGGCTTTGACGAGCAGGTCGAGCGACTCAACCGGCAGACCGGTTTTTCGCTGTTCAAGGTCGCCAGCGGTTACGGCCCGAGCGATCATCAGTCGTTCTATGAGCAAAAAATCCCGGTGTTGTTTTTCTTCACCGGCCTGCATGCCGATTACCACCGCCCCTCGGACACGCCGGACAAGATCAATTTCTCTGGGATGGCGCGGATCACCGATCTGACCTCGGCGTTGGCTCACGAGTTGGCGACGGCCGCGGCGCCGCCCGCTTATGCCACGACGGATCGCGACGTCAAGATCCGACAGCAGGCGCGGGCCTATCTGGGGGTGGCGTTACGGGAAGGGGCGGCGGCGGACGGCCAAGCGGCGATTCCCGACAGCGTGTTTGTGACCGCGATCACGCCCGACAGCCCGGCGGAAGCGGCGGGAGTTCGGGTCGGCGATCGGTTGTTGAAATTGGATGACGTGGAGGTGCGGCAGGTCGCGGAAGTGATCGAAATGGTCGGCCTCCGCGAGGCCGATGTGCCGCTGCGGCTGAAGCTGGAGCGGGCTGGCGAGCAACTGGAGCTCACGGCGATCTTAAAAAATCGTCCCGGGGAGTGAAAACGGATCAAAAACTCGACTAAATCGGTCTTTACCCGCGGGTCACTGATTTGGAACAATCCCCGCGATCGGAGAAGGCTAGCCGGCATGGAGATGCCAGCCGCACCTTCCCTCGGGAGTCACGAGCGGTCCGCCGGATGCGAGACCGAGATTCAACAGAGCCGGGTTGCAACACCAACGCAAGGAGCAGCGGAAGTGCGAATTTCAGATCTAACCTTTTGTGCGGCATTGAAGTCCCTGTCGGTTTGGGCAGCGTTGGCCGCCGCGGGATTAGTCGCCAGCGGCGACACTTCGGCGCTGGCCCAGGAAGCGGGTCACCGGGTAGCGGTGATCGACGTCGCTTACATCTTCAAGAATCACCCGGGGATTCAGAACGAGGTCAAGAAGGTCGAAGACGAGTTGAAGACCTTCGATGCCGAACTGACCGCCAAGCGCGAAGAGCTGCAGAAATCCGTCGCGATGATGAAGGAGTACAAGCCGGGTTCGCCGGAGTACACCGCCGCCGAAGAAGAGGTCGCGGGGATGGAATCGAAGCTCCGCTTGGACATGGCTCGCAAACGCAAGGAGCTGTCCGACGCCGAAGCCAAGATCTACTACGAGAATTACTCGCGGATCGCGGCGGGTGTGAAGTTCTTGGCAAATCATTACAAGATCAATCTCGTGCTGCGTTACAACAGCGAAGAGATGAATCTGGAGCAGGGTGAGTCGGTCATCCGCGGCGTGATGAAGAGCATCGTCTATCACGACGAATCGCTCGACATGACCAAGGGTGTCATGCAGTACCTCGATCAGACGCTGCGTGTCGCCGAAGGCGCCAAGCCGCAAGCTCAGGGACAACCCGCGGCCCGCTAAGGCTGGCCCCGTTTTTTGGTTGGTCGAGTTGCTGGTCGTGACCGCCGCGCTGAACCCTCCGCCACTCGCCCGAAACGGGGTGGCGGATGCCTCGCGGCTGAGTAACTTTCCGCTTCCATTTGGCGTTCAACATCTCATTGGGAGTCACCCACGGTGATTCGTCCGCGCAACGAACATACCCTGGCCGGCGTCTGCGAAGTTCGCGGCAGGGGCTACTGGAGCGGGCGCGAAGTCCGAGTGCGCTTTTGTCCGGCCGCGGCCGGCAGCGGGATTCGGTTCGTCCGCGCCGACCTGCCGGATCGCCCGAGTTGCTTGGCGATTTCCTGCAACGTGACGCCCGGTTCCTTGCGGACCAACCTGCGTGATGGCGACGCCAGTTTCGAGATGATCGAACATGTGATGGCGGCGTTGTACGGTTTGGAAGTTGACAATTGTGTCGTCGAGATCGACGCCGAGGAAATCCCCGGCATGGACGGTTCGGCGAAGGACTATGTCCACGCGCTGCAGTCCGTCGGGATGGTCGTCCAAGCGGCCGCCCGCAAACGCTATCTGATCAATCGCAACTTTCGGGTCGGCGATGAACATTCTTGGATCGAAGCGATGCCCGTTTGCGACGGGCATCCGGTTTACGAATACTGGTTGGACTACGGCGATCACTCGCCGATCCGGCCGCAATCCTACAGTGGCTCCCTGTCGGCGCACTCGTTCGCTCGCGAACTGGCCCCGGCGCGAACCTTCGTGACGGCGGAGCAGGTCGATCGCTTGCGTCGCGAAGGGGTCGGGACCCATGTCGGCCCTCGAGACCTGTTGGTTTTCGATGACAGCGGGTTGGTGGACAACCGGCTGCGGTATGACAACGAATGCGCCCGTCACAAGGCGCTCGACCTGATCGGCGATTTGGCCCTGACCGGTTTCGACTTGGTCGGGCATTTCGTTTCGAATCGGGGCGGACATCGGCTGAACGCCGAGTTAGCAACGCAATTGGCAGAGGTCGCTCAAGTCAACGGATGGTTATCCGTGACACCCGACGGGTCCGAACCGTCGGTCGTGGAATGCATGCGGGCCATCGACACGAGACAGGACGTCTCGAAGATGCCCTGGGGTCGCGTGGCGTGATCAAGGTGGAATACGGTTCATCGCGGAGGGGAAGCCGAACAGCTTTTATATGATTTCATGAGTGTCAAAATTGCCGCAACCGCCGTAGTTGATCCCCGGGCTCAGTTAGAGCCCGGTGTTCAAATCGGACACTTTTGTGTTATCGGTCCGGCCGTCCGGATCGGTCGCGGCACCGTCGTCGCCAATCACGTGACGTTGTGTGGAAACACCACGATCGGCGAGAACAACCGGATTTTTCCGGGGGCCGTTATCGGTGCCGAACCGCAGGATCTCAGCTACAAGGGGACCGATACCCGCGTCGAGATCGGCGACGGCAACATCATCCGGGAGTACGTGACGATCAACCGCGCCAGCGAGAAGGAAGCCGGGCTGACCCGTCTGGGTGACCGCAACTTCTTGATGTCACACGTACACCTCGGTCATGACGTGATCGTGGGCGACCGCGTGACGATGGCCAACAACGTGATGGTCGGTGGCCACGTCCACATTGGCAACGACATCACGATCGCCGGCGGCGTCGGCATCAACCAATTCAGCTCGATCGGCTCGATGAGTTTCATCAGCGCGATGTCGAAGATCCTGCATGACGTCCCGCCCTTCATGGTCGTGGACGGCATCCCGGCCCGCCCCCGCTGCGTCAACACGATCGGCTTGAAGCGGAACGGTTACAACGAGGAAGACGTCCGCATCCTGCAGACGGCTTTTCGGTTGATGTACAAGCACATGATCGGCGTGGAGGCGACTCGCGAGCAATTGCTCAGCGCCGGCCCGATCCGACCCGTGTTGCGTCAGTTGTTCGATTTCATGGACGAATCGTGCTCCGGCCGCCATGGCCGTGGCCGAGATCAAAGAAGGAAGCAAGCGGCGTGAAGCCTTTACAAATTGCGGTCTTGGGCGCAGGCCACCTCGGTCGGATCCACGCCAAGTTGCTGTCTCAAGTCGATGACGCCGAATTGGTCGCGATCGTCGACCCGTTCCCGGCCGCCCGGGAAACGGCCGCCGCCACCTTCGGCGTCCCGGCATTCGCCAGCATGGACGAAGTGCTCGACCGGATCGATGCCGCGATCGTGGCTTCGCCGAGCGACTGTCACGCGGAGATGGCGACGCGATTGCTGGCCGCGGACAAGCACGTGTTCGTCGAAAAGCCGATCACCATTCGCGTCGACCAGGCCGACCGATTGGTCGAATTGGCCGCCAGCCGCCGCCGGACGCTGCAGGTCGGGCACGTCGAACGCTTCAACCCCGCGTGGAACGCCGCGGCTGAGGTGACCGAAGGTGCTAAGTATGTGGAAGCCGTCCGGGCTTCGCGTTTCCCTGGCCGCTGCCTCGATGTCGGCGTGGTGATGGATCTGATGATCCACGACATCGACTTGGTGCTGTCGCTGACCAAGGCCCCAGTGCGTGACGTCCGTGCGAGCGGCTTGGCGGTCGTGAGCGGTCACGAAGACATCGCCGAAGCGCGGATCGAGTTCGAATGCGGCCTGGTCGCCAACCTGAAGGCATCGCGAATCAGCCCGACACCGGCGCGGACGCTGCATTCGTACGGTCCCAACGGCTTCGCCGAAATCGACTTCGGAACGCTAACGCTCCGCACGGTCCGTCCCGATGCCGCGATCCAGGATCGTTCGTTCGACCTGAACGTGGCCACCGACCAGCCGCTCAAGTTCGCCGACGAATTGTTCGCTGACTTCCTCCGGGTAGAGCAAGTTCAGGTCCCGGCGCGGAATGCGATCTTGGACGAACTCCATGACTTCGTGATCAGCATCCGGTCGCGGTCCCAGCCGACCGTGTCGGGTGCCGATGGAGCTCGGGCCGTCGCGGTCGCCCAGCGGGTACTCGACCAAATCGAGGCGCGAATGTGGGAAAGCGACGCCACCCCGCAAACGACTGGGGCGCATGCCGTGCCGACCGAAGGGATCCGCGCAGCCAGCCGGCGGGTGCATCAGCAACGCAAGTCGGCTTGATCCCGCTGGCGGACGGGCTCAACCCGCTCTCCAGCCATAGACTTCCTGCAGCGAGCGCATCACCGCTTGCCGCAGCGTCTCCAACCGCAGCGGCTTGTCGAAGATGGCATAAGCCGCCATCCGCTCCGCCTCGAAGCGAATCGCTTGAGGCAATTCGGCGCTCATCAAGATACAAGGCAGCAGCCGATCGCGGCTGCGGATGTGGCGGATGACTTCCAGACCGTTCGCCCCGGGCATATGAAAATCGGCGATCACCAGATGGACGTCGCCCGAATCGAAGACCCGGATCGCCTCGGCACCATCCTTGGCGGTCGCGATTTCTAGCCCACAGCGGGACATCGCGTCAGCTAACGCTTGCCTCAAAGACCGGTCGTCGTCACTGATTAACAGTCTCGGCGTAACCATCGGACACTTGTCTCCCCTGCCTGCCCGGCATTCGTGCCGGCAAGAGCGATTAAAATTGCGTCGTAACTGGCAGTCGAACTGCCAGACACTCATCTATAATAGCAACCAACGTGCCAATCGCCAAACTTTACCTCACGATCGCGTGACGGGGGCGTGATCTGCCCACATTCCCAAAACCATTCTCCAGCCCATAGCCCACGATGCCGGCTCCTCCGCGTCCCGTCGCCCAACCACCCGCTGCCGCCACCGCCGGCGACGTCGCCGCGGTTAGCGATCTGGCAAAACGGATCATCGGGAATGTCGAAAAGGCGATCGTCGGCAAACGCCGGCAGTTGGTGCTGTCGATGGTCGCTTGGCTGTCCGGAGGCCACCTGCTGTTGGAGGACGTGCCGGGCGTGGCCAAGACGATGCTAGCCCGCGCCCTGGCGAACAGCGTCGGTTGTCAGTTCAAGCGGGTGCAGTGCACGCCCGACCTGCTGCCCAGCGACGTGACCGGCACTTCGATTTTCAATCAGAAGACGGGCGAATTCGAGTTTCGCGCCGGCCCGGTGTTCACGCAGATCCTGCTGGCCGACGAAATCAACCGCGCCACCCCGCGAACCCAGGCGTCGTTGCTCGAAGCGATGGCCGAAGGCCGCGTGACCGTCGACGGCACGACGCACACGCTGCCGCAACCGTTCCTGGTGATCGCGACCCAAAACCCGATCGACCATGAGGGGACCTTCCCGCTCCCCGAAGCGCAGCTCGATCGTTTCCTGATGCGGTTCACGCTCGGATATCCGAACATGGAAGAAGAATTGCGGATGCTGTCGCTGCTCGAACGGAGCCACCCGGTCGATTCGCTGGCGCCGGTTGCCCAGGCCGAGGAATTGGTCGCCGCCCAGGCCGCGATTCGCGGCGTCCGCGTCGACGTGCGAATCCGCAATTATCTGCTGCAACTGGTGCATGAAACCCGCCACCACGAAGACCTGTTGCTCGGCGGCAGCCCGCGGGCCAGCATCGCGTTGTTTCGCTGCGCGCAAGCGTTCGCGGCGATCCAAGGCCGCACCTTCGTGTTGCCCGACGACGTCAAGCGGATCGTCGCCCCGGTGATGAACCACCGCGTGATCGTCAAACCGGAAAGCCGGCTGCGAAAAATCACCGCCGACAAGACGATCGCGGAGATCTTGGCCGAAATCGCGGTGCCGCTGGTCGAAACGGCGTAACCGACGCGGTGCCGACGGCTGCCAAATCAGCCTGCTAACGCACGGTCTCGATGCGGATCTGGTCGAAATCGGCGGTGCCCGTAGCCCCGAACAAGCCGATCCGCACAACGGCTTCGCGGGATTGCGGCGGGACGCGGACCAGGCGGCTGGAGGTTCGCCAAGGCCGCGTGCCCTGAAACGGCCCGAGCACGACCATGTCGATCTGGCGCCGCTGCTCGTCGAACAGGCTGAGGATGATCGCCGGCAGGGAATCGCTGAACCCACCTGGTTTCACATTCTCGGTCCGCATCGCGCCGCTCAGCCGAATGCTGGTGACGACCCGGCCATCGAGCGGCAAGCCCTGCATCAGGTTCGCGGCCAACTCGGGCGTGTCGTTGCTAAAGCGGACGAACTGCTCGCCCTCAAAGGCGTCGCCGCGGACCAAGGTCGTTTGGCGTTCGTAATACCATCCCGGAACCGCGCCGGGCGGCACGGAGCCGTCCTGGGGGAATGCCGCTTCGAAGTCGCCGTTGACCAAGAACGGGTTCGCCGGATCGGGCTGCCGTTGGCGTGCGGCCTCGGCCCGCCCCGTCATCGGCACGAACAGCGTCGGCTGCAGCGGGACGCCGACCAATTTGCCGTCGACCTTGGTCTTCAGATACAACGTCTGCTGAAACCGCTCACCCACCGGGATCAGCATCTTGCCCCCTTCGCGGAGCTGATCGACGAGCGGTTGGGGGATGTTCTCGGGGCTGCAGGTGACGATGATCTTGTCGAACGGGGCCGCCTCGGGCCAGCCGAGAAACCCGTCGCCGACGCGGACTTGCACGTTGTCGTAATTCAGCCGTTCGAGCGTCCGTTTGGCCCGTTCGCCGAGCGTCGGGACGATCTCGATCGTGTAGACATCCTGCACCAGCGGGCTGAGGACCGCCGCCTGATAGCCGCTGCCGGTACCGATTTCCAACACGCGGTCGGTCGGCTGAGGATCGATCGTTTCCGTCATCCAGGCAACGATGAACGGACTGCTGATCGTTTGGGCATCGCCGATCGGCAGCGACATGTCGTAGTAGGCTCGGGCCCGCATCGCCTCGGGGATGAACTCGTGCCGCGGCGTTTCCCGCATCACCCGCAGGACCTCGGGGTTCTTGACCCCAGCCGTCTCGATCCGGGTTTCGACCAACTGCTGTCTTGCCGCGGCGAACGGATCGCTGGCCGCCTCTTGAGCAGACGCGGCTCGGGGCAGCGCGGTGGCGAGGAAGCCGATCACCAGGGCAACTTTCCGTCGGACCGCCGGCATGCAGAGACGATCGCGACGGCAGCGAGGCGCGGCTGAATTGGTAAATGGCATGATCGACGGTCCGTTACCCGTTTTCGAAGCCCAGCGGATGCGAGCGCGACATCCGTTGGATAACCCATTTCCAAGTCTAGCACGCGAACGGCGCGTGGGTCGGAAATCTCAGCCCGATCGGATCAATCGGCCGCTTCGAGCGATTCCTTGAGCGACCGCAGGATCGCCCCGAACACCGGCTCGTTCCGATCGAACTCGCGGCTTTCCGCTTGGCACTGCACGATGATCAAGTCGTCCCCGGACTCGATCGCGGTGATCCGGCTGGTGACCAACAGGTCGAGGTAATAAAAGCGGGCTTCGATAAAAAAATCGTCCTCCGCGCTGACCGCTAGGGCATCGGTTTCGATGTCGGGATATTCCTTTTTCATCGACCGCGCGAGCTGGTCCAACAATTCCTCGGGCGAAGCCTGATCGAAGTGCCGGGTGACCGAGAAAAAACCGCCGCCGGGCAGATCGAGCGTCACCCCTTCGGCCTGATCGTCCCGTTCGCGAGCCTGGATTGTCCAGTTGTCGGGGTAGAGAAACTTAGCCCCGAAATCTTCGAAAGTACTTGGCATCGTCCGGCCGACCAACGCGTCAGGGTAGTTGAGGGATGAAGTTCGGATTGGGGCTCATCGGGTCCGAATCGCCTAAAAAAGGCAAATGGTTGTAATCATAGACGAACCAGCGTCCCTGCTCCGACTTTCGCAGCCGCAGCACCACGCGGCGAACCACGCGAATGTCGGTGAAGGCCCCCACGGCCGAGGACAATTCCGCCCCCACCGCCATGTCGACTTCGGCCTCGGGCGGTACGGTCCCTTCGATCACTTCGATCGACTGATAACGATTGACCTTGGCCTTGCTAAAGCGAAATCGCCCGAGATCCGCCTTGGCGGCGGCGATCAGATCCTGGCGGGCCGGGTCGATCGCCGCGACGGCGGTCGCCACGTCATTCGCTTCCAGGGCCTCTGCCGTCGCCTGGATCAATGCCTTGATCTGCTCGCGGTCGGTGACCCACCGCAGGGAGAGCCACCCGAGGAGCGGGATGAGCAGTAGCGCGATGACGCCGACGGCTAGCGCCCCGCGGGCACCGGTTTGCAGCCACCCCCAGATCGCAACGGCCGCGACGGCCGCCAGCAAGGCGGCCATGACCAGCGGCTGTTCGGCGAGAATGGCTTGCATTTTGACAACCGAGACGAAAGGGAATCGGCCTAGCGGCGCTTGAACAACGGTCCGGCATAGATCGCCGTGTCGCCGAGCATCTCTTCGATCCGCAGCAACTGGTTGTACTTGGCGGTACGGTCGGAACGCGCAAGCGAGCCGGTCTTGATCTGTCCGCNNACGGCCAAATCGGCGATCGTGGAATCTTCCGTTTCACCGCTACGATGGCTCGAAATGCTGGTGTAGCCGTTGCGTGCGGCGAGTTGGATGGCGTCGATCGTTTCGGTCAGCGTGCCGATCTGGTTGACCTTGATCAGAATGCTGTTGGCGATCCCTTCGTTGATCCCGCGCTGCAGGCGGTCGACGTTGGTCACGAACAGGTCGTCACCGACCAACTGCACGCGATTGCCCAAACGCTCGGTCAGCTTCTTCCAAGTCGCCCAGTCGTCTTCGCTACAGCCGTCTTCGATGCTGCAGATCGGATACTTATCGCACCAGCCGGCGAGGAAATCGACCATCTCGTCGCCCGACAATTGCTTGCCGTCGATCGCGTAGAGCTTCTTGTGTTCGTCGTAGAACTCGGTCGCCGCGACGTCCAAAGCGATGCCGACCTGCTCGCCCGGTCGGTAACCGGCCGCTTCGATCGCCTGCATGATCAGGTCGAGCGCATCTTGGTTGCTACCCAAGTCGGGAGCGAAACCGCCTTCGTCGCCGACGGCCGTGTTGAGCTTCTTGGACGCGAGCACCTTCTTCAGGTTATG
>DITY01000289.1 GCA_002422955.1 Planctomycetaceae bacterium UBA6172 | reverse complement strand
CGCTGGCGCTCGGCGATTACGTCGACCAGTACCGGATTGTGGGTACCACGCCCGATTTTTTTGACAAGCTGCTGCATGGCCCCGAGGTCGATCAGCCATTCACCTTTCGCGAAGGCCGCAACCTGCAGACTTTCAGCGAAGAGAACGGCTACTTCGAGGCGGTCCTCGGTTCGCGGGTCGCGGCGGCGTTGGGGTTGAAGGTTGGCGACACTTTTTTTCCGACCCACGGCGATCCCGAGGGGCAAGGGCATCGCGATTCGTTTCGCGTCGTCGGCGTGCTCGCCCCGACCGGCACGCCCAACGACCGCGCGGCGTTCGTGAACCTCGAAGGTTTCTACTTGATGGAAGGGCATGCGAACCCGGTCGACACCTTCCCGGAAGACATGGTCGACGGGACGGCGCCGGCGGGGCGCGATCCGGATGGCAACGAAATTTTTCCGCTCACCATCCCGGAGCGTGAGGTCACGGCGATCCTGGTCCGCAGCGGTGGGCTCTGGGGCGCCCAATTGATGAACATGATCAACGCCGGCAAGGACGCGCAGGCCGCGGCTCCGGTCGGCGAGATTCACAAGCTGTTGACCCAGATCGTCGGTCCGCTGTTGACCGCGCTGATCATCATCACGGTGATCACCTGCGTCGTCGCGGCGATGAGCATTTTGGTCGGGATCTACAACTCGATGAACGATCGGCGTCGCGACATCGCGGTGATGCGTGCCCTGGGCGCGCGGCGCGATTCGGTGACGGCGATCATTCTGCTTGAAAGCCTGCTGATCGCGATCCTGGGCAGCATCGCCGGCTGGATCATGGCCCATGCCGCGATCTGGATCGCCAGCCCCTACATCGAAAGTCATACCGGGGTCTGGGCCGGATTTTTCAAGGTCAGCAAGTATGAGTTTTTGGTCCTGCCGTTGGTGTTGCTGTTGGCCACGCTGGCCGGGTTGCTCCCCGCCACCGTTGCCTATCGCACCGATGTCAGTCGCAACCTCGCCGCATAAACACTTCGCCACGGAGTCCTTCGATGTCCTCACGTCACCTGTTCATCGCGCTGGGAGTGCTTGTGGTCAGCCGGCTTGGCCTCGCCGCGGCGGTTGCCGAGGAGCGACCGCGCGAGGAGATCACCGCGACCTTTTCGATCTTGGCGGTCGATCCCGAGACGGGGGCGGTAGGGATGGCGGTGGCCAGCAAGTACCCGGCCGTCGGCAAAGTGGTGGGCTACGTCCGCGCCGGTGTCGGTGGCATCTGCACGCAGCATTATCACGTCCCGGCCTGGGGCGAACCGGCGCTTGATGCGCTGGCGGCCGGCGCGCCACCCGAACAGGTCATCGCGGACCTGCTGCGAGATGACCCCGGTCGCGAAATGCGTCAATTGGCGGTGATCGACATGTCGGGGCGAGCCGCCGTGCATAACCCGACGACAGCGCCGCCCGCGAGTCGCTACTGGGGGGCGATGACCGGCAGGTACTATTGTTGTCAGGGCAACACGTTGCAGGGGCGCGAGGTCATCACCGAGATGGCACGGGCTTATGAGGAGACGAAAGGCAGTCTGGCGGATCGTTTGATGGCCGCGCTGGTGGCTGGCGACTGCGCCGGCGGCGACCACCGCGGTCGATTGGCGGCGGGCATTCGCGTCGCCAAGGAGAACGTTGACGGCCATTGGTTCGAACTCTACGTCGACCAGAGCGATGACGCGGTGCGGGAACTCGCCGAGCGTTATGCCGAGGTCGAACACGAAGCCAAAGGCGACTGGCCAGGTGGCAAATTGCCGTTCGTATCGCCATGCCCCGACCGACCTGTCAGCACGCCACCGGTGGAATGACCGCCCGCATGAGACGCCTTCAGGTGTGGTAAACTGCGTTCGCGTAGTCGGATCAACCTCAACGGTGGGAGCGTCATGCGATGAACGGTCGCCTGTTTTTTGTGGCCTGTTGCTGTTGGCTAGGGCTCGGTTGGATCGCTGCGCGCGGTCACGCCGCAACGCCGGGCGAGGAGTTGCTCGCGGCCGCGGGGCAAACGAATGGGGTGGTCGTGGTGCTCGGTCTGCCGGCCGACAATCCGCAACTCATCCAGCAGTTGGCAGGTGCCGGCGAATGGATGATCTACTTTCAATCGCCACGGGCCGATCAGGTTCGGCAGGTGCGTGAGGCGGCCGAGTCGGCGGGGCTGTTGGGACGCCGCCTGTTCGCCGATGTCGGCCCGTTCGATGCGATCCCGCTGACACCTAACCTGGCGGACGCGATCTGGGTTGACGCAGCGGTTGAGGAGCAGGTCGCTGATCAGGAGTTGTTGCGAGTGCTCCGTCCGGAGGCGACCGCGATCGTCGGGGATCGCCGGTTGGTCAAGCCCGTGCCCGCCGGGATGGACGATTGGAGTCACCCCTATCACGGACCGGACAACAACCCGCAAAGCCAGGACCAATGGGTGAAAGGGGATTTTCAGACCCAATTCATCATGGACCCCAAGTTCAGCCCAATGCCGGAACAGACGGTGATCGCGGGAGGCCGGATGTTCAAGGCGATGGGGCACATCGCGCACAAGGCGAATCAGAATGAGATGCTCAACACGCTGCTGTGCGTCAGCGCCTACAACGGCAGCATCCTGTGGCGCAAGCCGTTGCCCGAAGGGTTCATGATCCATCGCAACACGATGGTGGCCACGCCCGATGCGCTGTATCTGGGCGATCACGAATCGTGCAAAGTGTTCGACGCGCGGACGGGCGAATTACGCCGCAGCCTGACCTTTCCCGCTGAGCTGAGCGACGGGCCGGTATGGAAGTGGATGGCCATCCGCGACGGCGTGCTGTACGCGCTGGTCGGCAATCTGGAAATGAAGGTCGAAACGATCCGGTCCGACCGGCCGGGGATGGGGCATTGGCCGTGGGGGATGTGGGAGGGACACGATTACCGCGACCCACGCACCGCCTTCGGGCACGGACGAACTTTGGTGGCGATCGATGTCGCGACCGGAAAACTGGTCTGGCATTATCGCGACGACGACTTCCTGGACGCCCGCGGCGTCTGCATGAAGGGCGATCGCATCTACGCCTATTCACCCGAACGGCATTTGAGTTGCCTCGATGCGAAGACGGGGACGCGGATCTGGAAGAACGCCGAGC
>DITY01000204.1 GCA_002422955.1 Planctomycetaceae bacterium UBA6172 | reverse complement strand
GCCTCGGTGATCCTGCGTCTCGCTCTCGGGACCGCGATGCTGCTGGTTGCCCCGCTGAACGGTGCCGCCCAGGACGTGGTCGTGCTCAAGTCGGGCGCGCGGCAAGCCGGCCGAGTGATCTCGCAGGATGGGGCGGTGATCGTGCTGGAGATGACGGTCGGAAAGCGGACCGTCAAACGCAAGATCCCCAAAAACCTCGTCGTCTCGATCCTCCCCGACAACGGCAGCGGCGGGACGACTCCGGCCGGCGGAACGGGGGGCGGGGCGAGTGCCGCGAGCAACGGGTCGTCGGCCCAGGACACGCGGACGTCGCGGTCGAAACGTGAGGTGCTGGAACTGATCGAAGCGGTCGGACGCACCCCGCCCGAATGGTACGACGCCACGCAGCTCAATCACCCCGCGTCGCTCGATCTCACCTGGCCCGAAAAACCGCCGGGCGGCTGGGACGCGAGCAAAAACGTGGGGCAATACATCTGGGATCGCATCAACCCCAACCCCGCGAAATGGCGGGAAGGGGTGAAGCTGATGCACCACATCATGACCGAGTCACAGAGCAACCCGGAAGTCGTCCAGCGAGCGATGCGAACCCTGGGGACGATGTACCACAACCTGCACGAAGACTACGCCCGAGCCGCGTTTTGGTACCAACAGGCCGGCGTCGACTCGAACCCGTCCCAAGAGCCGATGGCCGCGCTGCATTTGGCCGATTGCTACTTCCAACTCGGCAACCAACAGATGGCGATGGAGGTCTTTCGCAACACCCGAAACTATCCGATGGGGATCATCAAGGTGCTCGGCGACATGGGCGAAACGGCCGAGGCGATCCGCTTCGCCGAACAACTCGCCAAGCAGGGTAAGGAAGTCCCCGCCTACCTATATGCGGGCGACGTCTGCCGAGTCGCGTCGCGGCTGGAGGATGCCGAGCGATACTACCGCAAGGCCCTCGCCGCCTCCTCCCAAGACACTCGCAACAAAGACCACTCCCAGCGCGACAAACAACGCGCCGAAGCGAGCTTGGCGGCGATCCGTTTCTACCAGATCGCCCCCAGCAAAGTCGCCGATGGTACCTACACGGCCAGCAGCCTGGGTTACGAAGATCAAGTCGAAGTGGCCGTCACGGTGCGCGACGGACGGATCGAAGCGGTGAAGGTCACGCAGCATCGCGAGAAGCAATTTTATTCATCCCTAACCGACACGCCGCGGAGCATCATCGCTCGCCAAGGCGTCGTCGGCGTCGACACCACCAGCGGCGCCACGATCACCTCCGAGGCGATCATCAACGCGACCGCGACCGCGCTGTCGAAGGGATTGGAATGAAATGCGTCTCGATTGGTACCTGCCCGTTATCCGACGCGACAAGCCTGAGCAGCCTCCCCGGCGGCGAAGTTTGCCGGTGCGGATCGCGAAACGCTGGTTGCCCGCGTCGCTGTTCTCCGATTGGCAGACCAAACGGCGCGGCAAGCTGCGGCTCTGGCTTCGTAAACTGGGGATCTCCTGGCTCGCTTCGCCCCTGCGACGGGCTTCGCAAGCGATCGCCTTCGTCACGTTCCTGGTGCTGTTCTTCTGGGTCTGTTGGCCCTACGACGCCATGCCGGCGAGAAGCTGGAACGATTGGGTGCCGCTCGACGTCGATGCCGAATCCGGTCGCCTAACCGTCGCCAGCGAAAGCGGCGCCACCCTGCCGCTCCCCCCCGGCTCGGCGTTGTACGTGGTCGAGACGCCTGCCGAAAGCGGTACCACGGCGGGGTTGCTCGGCAAGTTCCGCATCGATCGGATCACGGCCGACGGGGTCGAACTATCGCCCATCGATCCGCTGGACGAAGCGGCCCGGGAAGCGTTGTTGCTCAGTTCCGGCCCCTGGTCGCTGAGGGAGCGTCCCCCTGCTGCATGGCCGGATCACTACACTGCCAACCTAGCCGGCAAGGAACGGATCGCCGCGGAGTCGTTCTTAATCATCGATCCGCTGGTCAGCCTCTCGACCGGGATCGCGTCGCGGTCTTGGGTCTGGTCGCTCGCTTCCGCCGGGGTGATCCTAGCGGTCTGCCTGCTCGTGCCGCGCGGGTTCTGCGGCTACCTCTGTCCGCTGGGAACGCTGATCGACCTGTTCGACTGGTCAGTCGGCAAGCGGGTCACGCGGTTCCGTGTCGCCGCTGACGGCTGGTGGGTGCATGTGAAGTATTACTTGCTGCTAGCGATCCTGGTGGCGGCTGCCTGTGGGGTCTTGCTGAGCGGATTTTTCTCAGCCATCCCGGTGATCACCCGCGGCCTGCTATTCAGCGTCGCGCCGCTGCAGAACGGGCTGGCCAACGGCTGGCACCAAGTCCCGCCGCTGCACGCGGGTCAGTTGCTATCGCTGGGGCTGTTTTTCGCGGTGTTGGCGCTAGGCTTCTTGCGGCCCCGGTTTTGGTGCAAGTACGTCTGTCCCAGCGGCGCGGTGTTCTCGCTCGGCAACCTGTTTCGGTTCAGCGAACGGAAGGTCGAATCGAGCTGCATTCACTGCAACAAGTGCGTCGAGATCTGCCCGTTCGACGCCATCAAACCCGACTTCACCACGCGGGTCACCGACTGCACGCTCTGCCAATCTTGCGCCGGGGTTTGTCCGACCCACGCGATCAAGTTCGTCGACCGTTGGGACCTGGTGCAACTCAAACTCCCCAACGACCCGCCGACTCACGAAACGGCGATCGGACGGCGTAGTTTTCTGGCGGCGTCGGTCGGCACGCTCGCGGGAACGGCTGGCGGTGCCGCGGCGGCCGTCGCGACCCAGGCCTTTGGCGCGAATCTCGACCAACCGCAGTCCCCCCGGCCGGTGCGGCCTCCAGGCAGCGTGCCGGAAGCGGAGTTCCTGCAGCTGTGCATCCGCTGCGGTGAGTGTTACAAGGCTTGCCCCAGCGACGTGCTACAACCGCTCGGGTTCTTGCAGGGATTGGAGGGGCTGTGGACTCCGCACGTCGTCGCCGATTGGGCCGGCTGTTCGTCGAGCTGCAACGCCTGCGGCCAGGTCTGTCCGACGGGGGCGATCCGCGCGCTGCCGTTGGAGGAAAAGCGGGTCGCGCGGATGGGCTTGGCGATCCTCAACGAGGCGACCTGCCTGCCGCTGGCGGGGCGCGAGGCTTGCCAGTTGTGTGTCGATGAATGCGTTAGCGCTGGCTACAGCGCGATCGAGTTCACGCGGGTCGGCACGGAGCTGGATGACGACGGCCAGCCGGTCGAGGGCAGCGGTTGGTTGGCACCCGTCGTGATCAACGACCGCTGCGTCGGTTGCGGCTTGTGCCAAACTCGCTGCTACGGAGTGAACGTGCTTTCCAAGGGCCTACTCAAGGCTTCGGCGATCATCATCGAGGCCGGCGCGGGCATGGAAGATCGGCTACTGAGCGGTTCCTATCGCGATTTGCGTGCCGAGGAATCGCGTACCAATCAAGTGGATCCCAAACCCGCTCCCGCCACGGAATATCTCCCCGACTTCCTACGTCCCCGCGACTGACCTTCGCCCCAGTACCCTCAAAGGCCGCCTGGCGTACAGCAAGGGGCTGCCATCGGTGTCGGAAAACCTCTGCATACTCAACGAAAGTGAGGGTGGCGAGATTTTTATACCCCGCCCAAGCCCAGGTTGCTTCAGGCGAATTCGAAGGCAACTTACGAACCGGCCGAATCACGGCCCAAAAAGGTTGCTGGACGGAGCAGCGCTCTGACACCAACTCGCGGCGCCCTGGCCCCTTGTGATCAATCTGGTGCCAATCATGGGCCAAGACCATGAATACCGATAGGCTATTCGGTGATGCCGAAGTCGCGGACGGTGAGCAGGGTTTCGAGCGGGATGCCTTCCGCGGCGAAGGCGGCTTCGCCTCCGGCGAGACGGTCGATGATGCCGATCACCCCGAGCACTTCCAGGCCGAACTCACGGGCCGCTTTCACGGCGGCTAAGGCGCTGCCTCCGCTGGTGATCACGTCTTCGACGATCACCACACGCTGCCCCGGTTTGACCGGACCTTCGACCTGGCGGCCGGTCCCATGCCCCTTCGGTTCCTTGCGGACCATGAAGCCGAGTAGCGGCAGATCGCGCTGACCGGCGACCGTCACGACCGCGGCGGTGATCGGGTCGGCACCGATCGCCATCCCGCCGACCGCGTCGGGCATCGACGGCAGCGCCGCCAACTTTTCCAGAATCCCCATCGCGATCACGTTGGTGCCGCGCGGGTGCAGCGTCAGGTTCCTGCAGTCGAGGTAATACGACGCCGTCTTACCACTGGCCAGGGTGAAGCTGCCGAACTTGAGCGAGTGCTCCGCGAGCAAGCTTTTCAGCTCTTCGCGGTCGTAGGTTTGCGTGTGATTCATGCCGGGGATCATCTCCGCGCCGGCCGCCGAAAACAAGTCCCCCGCAACCCCGCGGCAATGGACTCCTGACCCCCTAACCCCAAATCAAAACCGCTGGCGTCGGTTGACCATGGTCGCTTCGGTCCGGCCAAGGGATGTCAGATTGACCAGCATCGCCAGCCCGGCACCGGCGACGAAACCGCCGATATGCGCCCACCAAGCGACACCGGTCGAGCCCGCTCCGCTGGCAAATCCGCTGAAGATCTGGATGGCGAACCAGATGCCCAAAAAGATCGGCGCGGGGAGCACGAAGGTTTGCAGAAAAACGAAGATCGGCAAGACCGACAGCACGCGGGCATGCGGGTAAAGCAGCGCGTAGGCCCCCATCACTCCGGCGATCGCCCCGCTGGCTCCGACGGTCGGGATGGGCGAGTTCATCGCCGTCACCCAGTGGCTGAGCGCCGCGGCGATTCCCGTGCCGAGATACAGCAGCAGGTAACCGAAATGGCCGAAACGATCCTCGACGTTATCGCCGAAGATGTAGAGGAACCACATGTTCCCGAGAAAATGCATCCAACCGCCGTGCAGGAACATGCAAGTCAGCACGGTCAACCAAGGATTGACGGCCGATGGGGCCAGCACGCGCAACTGTTCCTCAAGCATCAGGCCGGCCGGGGTGGCGACCTGTCGCACAATCGGCATCACCGCCTCCGCTTCGGGATCGGTCAACCGCAGCGGCACCATCCCGAACCCTTCGATGATCCGCTGGCCATTATCCCCGCTGCCGACCTGGGCCAGGAACACGATCGAGCAGATCGCGATCATCAGGTAGTTGACGTAGGGGGTGTGGATCGACGTGATGCTGTCGCGAATGGGGATCATGAAGGCGTTACCAGGTCAGACGAAGATCCGCGGGGGCCAACTTGCCGGGGGGGCGGACGCCCGTCCCCTGGCGATCGGTCAATCGATCGCCCAGTTCGGCCCGCGCCCGTTCCGCTGCGGCCATCAGCTCGGCGACAACTTCCGGATGGCTCACCGCGACGTCCGTCGTTTCGGCGACATCGGCGGCGAGATCGAATAACGACAATCCGATCTGGGCGGCCTGGTAAGCGACCGGTTGCCCGGCTGTCCCGCCGGGGTTGCCGCCGAGCGTTCGGTAGGGATGCGGCAGATGCAGTTTCCAGCGCGGCGTCCGCACCGCATGCAGCGAGTGGGGAGTGTAGAAACAGAAGAAATAATCGTGCGGCGAACGGTCGGTCTCGCCCCGGATCAGCGGCCCGAGGTCCTTGCCGTCGATCGGGTGGGATGGCAGCTCCGCCCCGATCAGCGATGCGACCGTCGGCAGGATATCGATCGTCGAGGCGAGCTGATCGCAGGTCGTGCCGGCGGCGATTTGGGCTGGCCACCGCATCAGCGTCGGGACGCGGTAACCGCCTTCGAACATCGTCCCCTTCCCTTCGCGCAGCGGGTCTGCCGAACCGGCGTGGTCGCCATACGACAACCAGGGGCCATTGTCCGAGGTGAAGATCACCAGGGTGTTGTCGCCAATCCCGAGTTCGTCGAGCGTATCGAGGATACGACCGACTGACCAATCGACCTCCATCACCACGTCGCCGAACAACCCCGCCCCGCTTTTACCCTCGAACTCGTCGGAAACGTAGAGCGGCACGTGAACCATCGGGTGCGGTAAGTAGACGAAGAACGGTCGCTCGGCATTTTCGCGGATGAACCCGACGGCGCTATCGGTGAATTGGCGGGTCATCTGTTTCTGATCGTCCGGGGTCATCGCCGGATTGACCACGGTGACTTGATCGGGGGCCTCCGACCGCAGCAGCGGCAGGGGAGGCCAGGCCGATTTGGCCTCCGGGTTGCGCTGAAGCCTGGCGACATTTTCGGGATGCAGCGGCCACATGTCGTTGCTGTAGGGGATGCCGAAGTAGCGATCGAAGCCGTGCCGCGTCGGCAGAAACCGCGGGTGATGCCCCAGATGCCATTTGCCGAAGCAGGCCGTCGAGTAGCCGCGCGACCGACAGAGTTCGGCGAGCGTCAGTTCCTGGTCACCAATTCCGATTTCACTGTTAGGCCCCAACGCCCCGTCGATCCCGATTCGCTGGTGATAACAGCCGGTCATCAGACCCGCGCGGGACGCCGAGCAGACGGCGGAGGAGGTGACGAAATCGGTAAACCGCTTGCCTTGGGCCGCCATCCGATCGAGGTTCGGGGTCGGGTACGCCGTCGCGCCGAACGGACCGATGTCGGCGTAACCCATGTCGTCGATGAAGATCAGGACGACGTTCGGTGGCGCCGTCGGAGTTGCAGCGGATGTCGGCTCCACGGCTTCAGCCGTATGGATGGCCGCCGCGCCAACGATCATCAACCAAGCCAGCAGCAACCAGGTCGACCGCAAAGAGGCCGACCGTAAAGCGGCCCGCAGCAGTCGCGTCGTCGGCATCGTCCGGGGGGCGGTAATTTCTCGCCGAGCGGATTGGGCGGCGTCCATCGGGATCGTGTTCATGAGCGGCAGATTCCGAAGATGAGAGCCGATCGTAGGGGCAAAGCGGAACGACGATCGAGGTTCAGTCGACGACGTCGTCATCGATATCGACGTCCACATCAACGTCTAGGCCTTCTAGGTCTTCGTCGTCATCGACATCGACTACGCCACTGAGTCCGAACTCGGCGCTGATTTCGTCTTCGATCTCGATTTCGTAGTCGTCTTCCAACTCTTCTTCAAAGTCGTCGTCGAAATCGTCATCGAAGTCTTCGTCGTCGATATCGTCGAAGTCCTCGAACTCGTCCTCTTCCCCTTCTTCGGGCGTGGTCGTCTCCGCGTCGCTGAAGTCCTCTTCCTCTTCATCAAACCCCGACAGCTCGGCCGAGGTGACGCAGGAGCCGCCGATCACGGGCGGTTGCCCCACTTCGGCCGCCGAGCGCGACCCGGCAATGCGATCTCCGGTCGTTGTCGGCATGACGAAAGCCGAGCGACTATCGCCACCCGAACCGTTCAGGACGATCTCCGGAGCAGCACCGCACGGCACCTGCAGGTCGTCCAGCCAACCTTCAAGCGTATCGGGCGATTCGATTGGGGCAGCGGTCGATGAAAACTGGTTCATGGTGAAGCGGATCGGGTCGGGAAATCGAAGATTCGGAGGTTGTGAAAGCGTCGGCACGGGAGCATTCCGAAAACGGCCGTCAACGTGGCGCACCAGGGATCGGACACGCAAAGAATAGCCGACGGGCTGAGGGAAGTTTAGCCATCAAATCGGCGGAGGGCGAGGCTTTGACCGACGGAGCACTCCCCTCCAGGCCGGTCATACTGGGGAAGAGAGAAGTCAAATGCGAGAAAAGCGGGGCTTTGGGGCGACTGGTATGCCCAGCAAGTTTACGGCCTTTGTTCCGCGCAAGCCACAAAATCGGAACAACCGGCATCGTTTCAACCGAAAAGTCAAGGAAATCGAACGCTCCGGCGATACTTCTGTCCGTATCGGACGCCGGTGGCGGGCGGGACTGCAGGATTCCAACCCATTCGATCTTTCGCTGCGACTTCCGCAAAAGGTATGCGTCGATGAAACGAAAATCTTCCGTCACCGCTGAAACGACCGAGTCTTCGGTCGCTGGGCTAGGAGTCGCTCAAGTGAACCGACGTCGCATGCTGCTGTGGATCGCCGGAGCCGGAGCCACCTTCGGTCCGGGCTGCGCCAAACACCGCTATTCGCACCTGCTCAAGAAAGACGACGCCGCAATGCTCGGCAGCCACTCGGGGGGCGCCGCTGTATGGAACCCGTTGGTTGACGAGGCGGTCGCGAAGATCCTCTCCCGCTGTCCGCCCGGGATCCAACAGGTGGGGTTCGGTGGCGAAGCGATGATCGATCCCAACACGGGTCAGCCGGTACCGATCACCGGCGCGGCCGGTTCGGGGCTGTCGACCGGGACTTCGACCGTCTGCTTCGTCGGGGTCGAGAACAAAAGCGGCGAGGAGTTGTTCGACTTCAAGGACCAGATTTATCAGCGGATCGATTCCCAGATCAACCAGTCGGCCAATTTCCGCTCGGTCAGTCGTCGGTTGGTCGACGCCGCGCTGGTGGAAACCCGGCTCCGACCCGAATCCCTGTTTCTGCCCGGCAACCGCGAACTGTTCGCCGCGGCGTTGGGCAGGGAGGGAATGCCGATCGACACGCTGATGTACGCGACGATTACCAGCGGCACGACCGATCGCAACAAGTCGAGTCAGCGTGACTATTTGCTGACGCTCGAAATGGTGAACCTGCACAACGGCGAATCGCTCAAGGAATCGGCCGCGATCAGCACGGCCAATCACTCAACGCGGGCGGGTAAGTGGTGGAACTTCGGACTAGGTCAGGGCGACGGGTGATCGGCTCGGGCGGCCCCCAGTCCCGTGCCACGGCACCGCCAGTTTCCGCGGGCGATGACTCATCTCTCGCGTGGGCCGTGTCATCGCGCGGCCACTCGGACGAGGCTGCCGGCGCTTCGGCATTGCGGAAGGCCAATTTGATTCGCACAACGGCTGGCTTGATGAGCCCACCGTGGCGTTGCCTACGTTTCGCCGTGGCCGCGGCGATGCTGTTGTTGAGCGGTTGTTCGACGCTTGCCGAGCGCGGCATCGAACGGGGCCGCAACGCTTATCACGTGGGCAATTTCAAGAAGGCCGAAGAGGAACTGGCCAAGGTCGCCGAGGGACATTCCACTAAAGCGACCGCCGCGGCGCTCGACTTGGCGATGGTCGAAATCGCCTCGGGCAAGGCGGATCACGCGATCCGACGGCTCCGCAAGTTGCGGGACGATTTCGACGGGACCGACCTGACGGCGGGCGTCGGCAATGTCGCGTCCCTGGTGGCCGATGACAACGTGCGGCGGTATCGGCCCAGCGGTTACGAAGAAGTGATGATCCGCTCGATGTTGGCGCTCGGCAGCCTTGCCGTCGGGGATGGCGATGCCGACAGCTATGCCCTGCAAGCCCAAAAGAAGCAGGCCGAGCTGGCCCAGGCGGCCCAATCGCGTGGGCTGGGNNCTCCGCGCTTACCAGCAGGTCAGCTATCTGCAGCCGTCGTTCGCCCCGGTCGCGCTCGACATCCAGCGGTGCGAGGCCGGCATGCACAGCCCGCCCAACCACGGCGCGCTGTATGTGATCGCGTTGGTCGGCCGCGGCCCGATGCTGAAAGAAGTCGATGCCGAAGCGACCACGGCGTCGATGCAGATCGCGACGCAGATTTATTCGCTCGCCGAGAACGAGCGTTTCATGCTGCCGAACTTGGTCAGCATCAAGGTGCCCAAAGTGACCATCCCGTCCTCGCCCGCCGCCGCGTTGTCGCTGGACAGTTCCGGCGTGTGGCTGGGCGCCACCCAGCCCTTGGTCGACATCGGCGAGATGGCGCGACGGCAATGCGAGGCGGAGATGCCTTGGACCTTGGCCCGTTCGATCGGCCGTCGGGTGCTGAAGGAAGTGGCGGTCTCGCAAACGACGAAGGTGGTTGGCCTGAAAGGGTTGCCCCGCGAGGTCACCCGGTTTGCCGCGGTCAACGCGGTCTCCATGACCGAGCATGCCGACACCCGCTGCTGGGGACTGCTCCCCCGCGAGGTTCAAGTGCTGCGGGCCGAATTGCCGGTCGGCTCGCACAAGATCGGACTGAGCGTTGTCGACGCGCTCGGTCGCCCGGTCGGCCAAAAGAACCATGCCGTCGTCCAGATCGAAAACGGTCGCAATACCTACGTGACGGTGCTCGCCAGCGACCATCAAGCCTTCGTCGCGGAATGACATCGGCTAGTTCGATGGCTCGAGTGCAGGTTCCGCGGGTGCTGACTCAGGAGTTGCCGATGCAGCAGCCGCCGGCTCCGGTTCGATCAGCGTCAGCGTCTTCAGATCGATTGCCTTGCCGGCGGGGACGCTGACATAGGGCGATGCGTTGTCGCTCGCGGCGATCCGAGCGGCGGATACGAAGTGCGCGGCATGATCGCCGATCACTTCCGCCTTCCCGCCCCTGACGACCAACGCGGTCGCCTCGTCGATCCCGATCCCGATCAACTTGGTGTGTCGTTGGACGACGGGGATCAGATCGACCTGGCGACCACGCTGCGTGAAGTGTTGATCGATCGCGGCCCCGGGAAAGAAGCCGAAGCCGCGTTCGTAGCCTTCGGCCATCATCACCTGGTTACCCAGCGGATGGCCGCGGACGAGATACTCGCCCTGGATCGTCGCCCCGGCCGAGCTGCCGCCGATCACGCCGCCGCGGCGGAGCACGTCATGAAACAGCTCGACCGCGGGCGTGTTCTCGTAAGCGTCGACGAAGTTCCATTGGCGACCGCCATCGAACCAGACGCCGGTCGCCGTCGCCAAGGCCTCGCGAAACTCGTCGCTCGTCACTTCGTCGGTGCGGCTTTGAGGCAGCATGCGAACCTCCGCGACACCGGCCCGAGTCAGGAAGCGGGGCGGCTGACTCGCCAACGCCTCGGCGCGGGAGACCGCTGTCGGCAGCACGACGATCCGCGCCTGATCGCCGCCGGCCAGCTGCACGAATCGCTCGACGATCGAGCGCGGCATCCCGCCGCCACCGACGATCACCAGCGAACCGTTTGCGACTTCGCCCACCCCAGCCGTCGGCTCGCCGGGATCGAGCTGCGAGCCTCGCCAACGGGCCGCGCGGCGTAGCTGGGTCAGGTCGCCGACCGAACCGGACGGAATCGCTACTTCCGCCGCCTCGCGCCGCGGTCCATCGGCCAGCGTCATCGCGGCAGTACCCTCACCGACCACTTCGAACCGCCGGCCGCGAATGATGACCGCGGTCGAGTCATCGATCGCCAGGCCGAAACGGTCCGGCCGTCGGGCCACGGCAGCGCGCATCCGCGCCGAGCGGCTTTCTTGGTCCGAGTCGAACGTGATGATCGAATCGGGGAGCAACTCCAGTCCGGGTCGGTCGCCGCCACCCTCCTCGGCGGCCCCAGGCTGGATCGAACCGAGCAGGCTGGTGACGCCTCCCGACCCGCCGATCGCGCCGCCTTGTCGGCAGACTTGACCAAGGGCCGTTAGCAAGCATTCGCCGCTGACCGAGGAATCCAAGGTAGCCGCGAACGGTTCGGCGGGACCGGCCAACCACAGGCCGCCCCACGGATCTTGCCGGACCGCCCGCCAAGCCTCGGTCAGTTCGGAATTCGCCAGCTCGGGCTCGGACGACTCGGGCTTGGGCAGACGCATCACGAGCGGTTCGGCGATCCCTGCCGCGGTCAGCGATTGCCGTAGCTCCTCAAGCCGCTGGTCCTGCGGTCCCGCGTCGTCGCCGTCGATCCCGGCCACCAAGACCAGCACTCGGCTTTGTGGCGGCAGCGCCTTAGCGAAGGCCTGTCGCGCGTCGGCAGGGATTGCCAGGCCACCGGACAGCACCAAGGTGGCACTCAGCCCTTCCGGCTCCATCCGCTCGAGCGGCGAACGGCGAGTGATCGGTGCATCAGCCTTGAACGACAGGCCGGCGGGCGGATCGGCCCAACTTCGCGCCGGCCCAACGATACCCAGCACCGTCGATAGTCCCAACACGACGATCGCGGCAATTGGGAGGGATCGGACAATCATGCGCATTGCTTGGAGGGGTAGGAATGGAGCAGGTTGAACGAGCCGCATTGTGAAACTGTCATGAAAACCGCCCTACGGACGGAACACTCTGCCGCTCCCAGCGGTTAGTATAAGGCTTGATCCCCCCGCTGCGCGCTAAGGTCATCGGCAGGATGTGCCGAGGAACTCGTTCGCATCGCCGCCGGCGGTCGAACGAAGCATTCCCGCGCGCCTTGTTCGTTCCTGCCTCCCGTGCCCAGCCCCCGCCAGCCGCTCGTTCCCTACCTCCTGCCCTGTTCCAGCCCGCATCCCTCCCAGGCAATTCATGATGAGTTCGAATCCGTCAGCGGCCACGGCTCCGGAGCGGAATCGTCAGCGTTGCCGCCTGTCGGGACCTTCCGGCTTGGTGGCCCCGTCCCCCCGCTGGTGGTTCGGCTTATCGCTCGCATGCCTCGGTTTGCTGGTCGCCCCCGGGTGCAAGCCCGCCGGTCCCCCGGCCACTCGTTCGGCGGCCGAGGGCGATTCGCTGGAAGAGTTGACCGCCGAAACCATGGTGCTGCGGGAAGTCGACTGGCCCCAGGAAGTTCGCGTTCAAGGGACACTGTATGCGGATGAGGTGGCCGCGATCGGCGCTCGCGTGGCCGGACGGATCAGTCAGGTACATGTTCAGTTAGGCGACGTGGTTAAGGCCGGGCAAACCTTGGTCAGCCTCGACACGGACGAGTTCGAGCTGATGGTTGCGCAAGCCGAAGCCCAGTGGGGCCAAGCCCGCGCCTCGGTCGGATTGGCGAAAGAGCCGGACAAACCGATCGAAGAGTGGCGTGACGATTTGAACCCCGAGAACTCGCCTCCGGTACGCCAGCAGCGGGCGGTGTGGAATGAGGCCAAGGCGAGCTTGGAGCGGTCACAGCGGCTGCTCGAGCAGTCGGCGATTTCGACGGGCGAGTTCGGCTTGATCGAAGCGGCGGCGAGTGTTGCCGAGGCCGGCTATGCCGCGGCGATCAATGCCGTGGAAGAAAAGATTTCGATCATTGGCGTTCGCCGCATCGAGTGGGAGCTGGCTCGCCAACGACTCCGCGACGCGACGATCACCGCCCCGTTCGACGGTTTGATCCAAGGACGCCTGGTCGCGCCGGGTGGGTTCATCGCCGCGGGCAATGCTGTCGTGACCTTGGTCCGTACCGATCCGATTTGGTTTCGTGGCTTGGTCCCCGAGCGGTATGCCTCCAAACTGACGACCGGCTTGCCGATCCGGGTGCGGATCGACTCGGTCGATCAGCCGGTCGAAGCCCTGGTCACTCGCATCAGCCCCTCGTTGGACGTCGCTAGCCGCTCGCTGGCGTTCGAGGCGCGGATCGAGAACGACGACCGACGTTTTCGGTCGGGGATCTTCGCCATCGCCGACCTGATCATCGACCCGCGGGCGCGGACACTCGCCATTCCCGAATCGGCGATCGCCCAGTTCGCCGGCTCGGAGAAAGTTTGGAAACTGATCGATGGCGTCGCGCGGGAGGCCGAAATTTCCACCGGCGCCCGTCACAACGGAATGGCGGAAGTGCTCGAGGGGTTGCGGGCTGGCGACACCATCCTGGTCGACGCCTCGATCGGACGCGTCGCCCGCGTGGTCCCCGCCAGTGGCCCATCGCGGCCGATCGCGGGGGGTGAAGGTGAACCATCGACAGCCGAAGACGGTCAAGAGAAGCCGGCGGCAACGCCGGCTCGCGCGGCTAGCCGACTGGCCGGTGCCCCCGCGAAGTGACCCGTTGTGACCTCGGCTCGCCGGTCGTGCGATCACGGCGGTCGGGCGATAGCATCCCAACCGGAGATCGTTCGATTTCCCCAATCGGAGTTCCTACGTCGTGTATGCGTTAGCCGAGATCTGCGTCCGTCGTCCCGTCTTCGCGCTGATGTTGATCACGGCGTTGGTGGTTGCCGGTTTGGCATCCTACCCACGGTTGGGCGTCGACCGATTTCCGAACATCGACATGGCCCAGGTCACCGTGCGGACCGATTACCCGGGTGCGGCGGCCTCCGAAGTCGAATCGGAAGTGACCGCGATCATCGAGGATGCGGTCGCGACGGTCGCCGGCATCGACGAAATGCGATCGATTTCATGGGATGCCCAGTCGTTGGTGATGGTCACCTTCCAGCTCGATCGCGACACCAGCGCCGGGTCGCAGGATATTCGCGACGCGGTTTCCGCCGTGATTCGCCGGTTGCCGCCAGGGATCGATCCGCCGGTGGTGCAGAAGCGAGACATCGATTCTTCCCCGATCCTGACCTTGGCCGTCGCCGGGCCGCGGACGTCGCGCGAGCTCTACCTGCTGGCCGATCACTTCGTCAAAAACACCATCGAATCGGCGAAGGGCGTCGGCCAAGTGGTGATCGCCGGTTCCGCCGACCGCGCGGTCCAGATCAACGTCAGCGCCGACCGATTGGCCGCCAATCAGCTCTCGATTTTGGAAGTTCGCGACGCGGTCGCGCGACAGAACGCCGAGATCCCGGGCGGGCGTCTGGACCAAGGGATGAAGGAACGGATCATCCGGACCCAAGGCCGGCTTGATGAAACCCGCCAGTTCGAGGACTTGGTGGTCGCCGCGCGGGGCGAGACGACGATCCGACTCGGCGACATCGCCGAGGTTCGCGACGGGACGAAAGAAGTCCGCACACTCGCGCGACTGGATGGCCAACCCGCGGTGGTGCTGCAGGTCCAGCGACAATCGGGCGAGAACACGGTCGAAGTGATCGATCAAATCAAGGGGCTGTTGCCCAGGGCGCAGGCGCTGCTGCCCGATGACGTTCGCGTTACGGTGGTGCAGGACCAATCCCGATACATCCGCGCGGCGCTGAACGAGATCGAACATCACCTGATCTCGGGCAGCATCCTGGCCTGCCTCACCGTGCTGCTGTTCATGCGCTCGTGGCGGTCGACGGTGATCGCGTCGGTGGCGATCCCGACCTCGATCATCGCCACCTTCGCCTTCATGAACGCCTTCGGCTTCACGCTGAATAACGTCACGATGCTCGCCTTGGTGTTGATGGTCGGTGTCGTGATCGACGACGCGATCGTGGTTTTGGAAAACGTCTTTTTCCATATCGAAGAGAAGGGCTTGTCCCCGTTCGACGCGGCGATCGTCGGCACGAAGGAAATCGGTCCGGCGGTGTTGGCGACGACGCTATCGCTGGTGATCGTCTTTTTGCCCGTCTCGTTTTTGTCGAGCGTCACCGGCCGGATGCTGTTCCAGTTCGGGATCACGGCGACCGTCGCGATCCTGGTTTCGATGTTGGTCAGCTTCACCTTGACGCCGATGATGTGCAGCAAAATGCTCCGGCCGATCAAGCGGAAAGAGAATGCGGATGGCACGGCGGGCGAAGTCGCTTCCCGCGGCGGTTTTTATGGACGGGTCGAATCCGCCTACCTCGCCATCCTCCGCATGGCACTCCGTTTCCGCTGGGGCGTGCTGGCGCTGGTGGTGCTGACCTGCCTGTCGAACTTCTGGTTGCAATCCTTGGTCCAGCGAGATTACATCCCGCTGAACGTCGATGAATCGGAGTTCGAAGTCCGGGTCGAAGCGCCACGCGGCGCGACCATTCGGGCGATGCGGCAGACGATCGACGCCGTCGAAGCGGAACTGAACGACATCGACGGGATCGAGAAGGTCGTGACCACCGTCGGCAGCGGCGGCTTCGGTGACGTCAATCGCGCGACGTTCTTCATCCGCTTGACCGATAGCCAAACCCGAACATTTTCGTTCGGTCGGTTGATGAACGGTCTGTTGCGCGGCGATCCGGGCGAGGCGTTTCGCGGCAACTACACGCAGCGTGAGAAGATGGCGGCCATCCGCAAGCAACTCAACCAAATCGGCGACCTGCAGATCTCGGTCCGCAACCTGACGTCGCTCCGCCAAGGCTCCAGCGCCGACGTCGATTTCTCGATCACCGGACCGAATCTGGAACAGTTGATCGAGTACAGCGATCGTCTGTTGGCCAAGGCGAAACAGCTGTCCCCGGTGGCCGATACCTACTCGACGTTGGTGATCGACAACCCGGAGTTGTTGGTCAGCATCAATCGGGAACGGGCGGCGGCTCTGGGAGTCGACGTGACCGAAATCGCCGAAACCTTGCGGATCGCCGTGGGGGGCGACGACCGCGTGTCCCGCTATCACGACGCGCAAGTCGACGACGCGTACGACGTCGAAGTCCGCTTGGTCGGTCTGGATCGCGCGAATATCAATTCGATCTCGCAGCTGTATGTCCGCACCACCGCGATCCCGACCTCCGACGATTTCCGCTCGGCCCAAACCACGACCTACGTCAGCGCCCCAGGGATGGACAACCTGGCCAAGGAAACCGCGGCGGCGGGCCACACCCGGATCGACAACTTGGTCGATTTCAGCTTCGGCCGAAACGCCTCGCGGATCGACCGGTTGGGCCGACAGAAGATGGTCTCGATCCGGGGCAACATCGCCGTGGGCTACGGCTTGACCGACGGTTTGGACGCGATGTGGGGAGCGATCCGGGAACTCGGCATCCCGCCCGAACTCGATGTGCAAGTCTTGGGTGGTGGCCGCGAACTCGACCGCACGATGCTCGATTTCCGCTGGACCTTCCTGATGTCGATCGTGTTCATGTACATCGTGTTGGCCGCCCAGTACGAACACCTGGTCTATCCGCTGATCATCCTGCTGTCGCTGCCATTGGCGGTCCCGTTCGGCTTGCTGAGCCTCTACTGGGGCGGCGAAACGTTGAACCTGTATTCGGCGATGGGCGTGCTGGTGCTGTTCGGCGTCGTCAAGAAGGCGGCGATCTTGCAGGTAGACCATACCAACGTGCTCCGCCGTCGCGGCATGGAGCGGGACCAAGCCATCCTGCAGGCCAACCGCGATCGCTTGCGGCCGATCCTGATGACGACGATTTCGTTCGTCGCCGGCCTGCTGCCGCTGCTGATCGCCACCGGCCCCGGTGCCGAAGAACGCCGCTCGATCGCGGTCCTGGTCGTCGGCGGGCAAACGCTGTCGCTGCTCCTGACGCTGATCGCGATCCCCGTGCTCTACACCTTCTTCGACGACCTGACCTCGCTGTTCTGGAAACCGGCAAAGGCACCGGCTCCCGCACCGGAACGGGCTTCGGTTCACGCCGGTCCGGCCGAGGCCCCAGCGGTCTGACACCCCGATCGTCCTGCTGACAAGGATTTACCGCAGAGGACGCAGGGTTATGCAGAGAAATCGCGACAATCCTCCCCGAAAGGAACCCGCTTCGTAACAATGCTCTCTTTTGCTCACTTTGTAACCTGTTACTAGGCATGGACTTAGCGAGTTCGAGTCCCTTTCGGTTGGCTGCTCTTCGGAAGCAACCCGTATCGAACTCGGCACTGTCGGGTTAACAACCGCAAGGCGTTTCGTGTTAACCCGCCGGTCGTTTTTCTCGTTTCAAAAAAGACGCCNNAGTTGACAGCCGATGCGATGAGGGGAGGAGATTTAGGCAAGGCTTCCCCCCGCCGGTGCAAGTGTGCGGTGATCCGACGGCCATTGATGTGAGGAATCAAAGAGCGCCTGTAAAATGCCGCCGGTAGAACGCCGGTAGAACGCCGGTAGAACGCCGGTAGAACGCCTGTAAAATGCCGGTAAAATGCCATCCATCCTAATCGATTCGACGCTGCATCCTGACCGGAAGCGCGGCGACGGAGGCCGAGTTGCCCAAGCCCCAACTGGACACCCGATTACAGATGAGGGCAGATTGCATGGCCGCCCTGACCCTGCGTCGCTGCGCAACGATTTCGTTCTCGGAAGGGGGCGCGGAGCTGTTCCGTTAACGACACTGCTATACGCTAGCCGCAGGGTCGGCTGAGGGATCTGCAGAACCTTCGGGAAGCCTCAACAATCAGGCGGCGTATCGCGCCAACACGGAGTTTGCCCCCGCCAGAGTTTACGTGGCGGCAAAGAACGCCCGCGCGGTCTTTTGACCGCGGTGCCAACCGAGACCGCTCCGCTTGGCGTCTGACGCCATCGCCGCGGATGACCCCGCGCACGAACCTCGACCAAAGTACTTGTCGAAGTGCCACACCAACTCGCGCCACATCGACGCGTCGATCCCCAGCGCCGCCAATTGCGCCGCCAGCTTCGGTGGAACCTTGGCGACCACCCCATCGATCGCTTGCTTGGCGGTCCAACGCAATAGCGCTAAGTAATCCTGCCAGCCGAGTTGCAAAAATCCTTTGTCGCTGGCACGCAAGCCTGCCGAATGAACCTCGGGCTCCAGCGATAGCCGTCGCGGGTCGAGCCTCAGCGGGGCCAACCAGCCATCGCGGCGAATCCGTCGCCCCGTCGGGTTTCGCTTCTTCGCCCTCCGCTTGCGTTTCAGTTCATCCACCGGCGTCTCGCGGATCTCCTTGCCAGCCGACTCGGTGCTCACCGGAACCAGATCGAAGGCGGCCGAATCGATCAACTGCCCCTGCTCACCCCGGTAGCGGTCGTAAACCGACGTATGCACCGCGTCTTCGGGCTTGGTCACCATCGCCGCCCGCACGGGGTTCAAGTCCACATACGCGGCACACGCCAGCAGTCCCGCTTCGTCCACGATCCGGAGCGCCTTGAAACGTCCCTCCCAGAAGCGGCCGGTGCATTCGTCCTGGCGATTGGCCATCCGGGCGATCGGTTCGGACAAGGCGCGCATGAACCACGAGATATCGGACA
>DITY01000149.1 GCA_002422955.1 Planctomycetaceae bacterium UBA6172 | reverse complement strand
GGCCGAATTGCTGGCCGAACGCCAGGCCGCGGTGAGCAACGAGTACGCTCAGTTCTTGCGGACCTTGCGTGACACCTCCGCCGCTTGGCAGGTGGTCGTGCCGCGCGAGATGGCCAGCACCCTGCCGATCCTGAGGACGCTCGACGACGGCTCGATCCTGGCTTCGGGAGACGTGACCAAACGGGAAGTCTTCACGCTCCACTTCGATCCGCCCGCGGCGGGCGAGGAGGTTTCTTCTTACACGGCGCTGCGACTGGAAGCGTTGCCCGACCCGTCGTTGCCGGCGGGAGGCCCGGGGATGGCCTTTTACGAAGGCCGTCGCGGCGATTTCTTCCTCAGCGAAATGGTGGTGACGCACAACGGCCAACCGCTGCGGCTGCACCGGGCGTCGGCCAGCTATGGCAAGATCAGCATCGGCAGCGGCTCGGCTGACGCGGCCAACGTCCTGGATGGCGAAGGTTCGACGGGCTGGTCGACCAGCGGTCATGAAGGCCAAGCCGAACGCTGGGTCGCGCAGTTCGAACAGCCCTTCCGGCCTGACGGACCCTGGTCGATCGAAATGACCTTCGAGCGACACTTCGCCGCGCCGCTCGGCCGGTTCCGATTTTCGCTCGCCGCCGAACCGACCGCCCCGAGCGACGAAGAGCCTGCCGCCCCCATGGTCGCCGCGCAGCCGCATGGGCCGGAGCAAGAGGCGGCGTTCTACCGCTGGAAGCGAGATCCGGCGCAGGTTCCCGACGACGCGGTCTTGGATGCCGTACGGCGGACGTTCATCGCTCGCAGCGAGACTCTGGCCGAGCTCCGCAAGCCGATCGAAGCGCTCCGCAACCAGATGCCCGAGTCGGTGCGGACGCTGGTGATGCTGCCGCGCGACCGCGACCAGCAACGGGTTACGTCGATCTACCACCGCGGCGAGTACCTGCACCCGCGCGAGCCGGTGACCGCGTCGATCCCGCAGCTGTTCGTGCCACTCAGCGAGCGGCCGCCGAAGAATCGCGCCGAGTTCGCGCGATGGTTGGTCAGTCCCGCTAATCCGCTATTCGCCCGCGTCACCGTCGACCGTGCCTGGCGCGAGTTGTTCGGACGCGGCATCGTCGACACGGCGGGCGACTATGGCACGCAGAGCGAACCGCCGTCCCATCCCGAATTGCTCGATTACTTGGCGACCGAGTTTGTCAGCGACGAGATGTCGATGAAGCGGTTGCATCGCCAGATCGTCCTCTCCGATGCCTATCGCCGCGATAGTCGCGTGGTCGAGGCGGCGCGGGACGTCGATCCGAATAACCGTCTGCTGGCGACCGGCCCGCGACGGCGGTTGGAAGCCGAGCGGGTCCGCGATTCGTTGTTGGCGGCCAGCGGGTTGCTGACCCACGCCTGGGGTGGCCCCAGCGTCTTCCCGCCGCAACCCGAGAGCGTCACCGCGTCGGCTTACGGCCGCACCCCGTGGAACGCCTCGACCGGCGGCGACCGTTATCGCCGGTCGCTCTACACCTATGCCAAACGGACGGCCCCCTTCGCGGCGTTCGGCGTGTTCGATGGGCCGACGGGCGAGAGTTGCATCCCGCGCCGCGACGTCAGCAATTCGCCGCTGCAGGCATTGACACTGCTCAACGATGCCATGTTCCAAGACATGGCCGCGGCGCTGGCCGATGACGTGCTGCGCCGCCGCCCCGACGCCGCCCCGGAAGTGATCGTCAACGACCTATTCCGGCGGCTGATGACCCGCCCGCCGACGGACCAGGAATCGGCCGCGATCCTCGCCTTCCATGCGGGTTTAAACCCTGTGAATGCCGCGGACCCCGCGGCCGCTCCTGAAGCTGCTGACGCCGCGCCCCCTGAAGGCCCGGCTGAAGCTGCTGACCCCGTGGACCCGCGGGCCGCGTGGGTGCTGGTCGCTCGCGCGCTGATGAACTCGGACGAGGCGATCACGACGCCCTGATCGCCCGGGCAGAGGGTCAGGAGTCCATGGTGCGAAGCACCCGAAGGGCTGCTGCGGCAATTGACTCCTGACGCCCTAACCCGAACATTGAATATTGACGCACCCCAACCCGCAATCGCCTTAGGCAATCGCAGTCGCATGAATCGTCCCTCGCTCGCCGAAGTCAATCGTCGCCAACTCTTCTCGACCTGTGGGATCGGGCTGGGCAAGATGGCGCTCGCCTCGTTGTTGGCCAGCTCAGCCGGGCGAACCGCCTGGGCGTCTGCCCCCGACGTCGCCGCTCAGGCCGCGGAGCCCCAGCCCACGGTCCTGTCGGGGTTGCATCACCCGGCCAAGGCGAAGCGGGTGATTTATCTCTTCATGGCCGGCGCGCCGAGCCAGTTGGACCTGTTCGATTACAAGCCGAAGTTGGTCGAATGGGAGGGGAGGCCGTTGCCGCCCGAAGTCATCGCCGGCCAGCGGTATGCGTTCATCCAGCCGAACGCGGCGGTCCTGGGGCCGCGGTTCAAGTTCGCCCGCCACGGCGAATCGGGGGCCGAAATCGCCGAAGTTCTGCCGCACACGGCCAAGGTCGCCGATGACTTGGCGATCATTCGCAGCGTGCATACCAACCAGTTCAATCACGCTCCGGCGCAATTGCTGTTCAACACCGGCAGCGGCATTCCCGGGCGGCCCGCGATGGGGGCTTGGTTGTCGTATGGCATCGGCAGCGACGCCAACGATTTGCCCGCCTTCGTGGTCCTCAACAGCGGTGGCAATCTGTCCGGCGGCGCGGCGATGTGGTCAGCGGGGTTCCTGCCAGGCCAGCATCAAGGCGTGCTGTTCCGCGGCGAAGGGGATCCGATCCTGAATGTCACCAACCCGCCCGGCGTCAGCCAACAAACCCAGCGGCAGACGATCGATTTGATCCGCACGCTCAATCAGCAGCGCCTCGCGGTACTCGGTGATCCCGAAATCACCGCCCGCATCGAGGCCTACGAGATGGCCTATCGGATGCAGGCCCGGGCGCCCGAGTTGATGGACTGGTCCGACGAAACCGCCGAAACGATCGAACTGTACGGCGCCAAACCGGGCGAGACTTCGTTCGCCAACAGTTGCCTGCTGGCCCGGCGGCTGGCCGAGCGGGGAGTCCGTTTCATCCAGCTTTATCACGGCGACTGGGACCATCATTCCAACGTCGAGGGCGGGGTCAGGAACCAGTGCAAGATTACCGACCAGGCCTGCGCCGCGCTGATCACCGACCTGAAACGCCGCGGGATGCTCGACGATACGCTCGTCGTTTGGGGAGGTGAGTTCGGCCGCACGCCGATGGTCGAAGCCAGCGCCGCGCTCGGCCGTTCGGGCGGGCGGGATCACCACCCGCAAGCCTTCACGATGTGGATGACCGGTGGCGGCATTCGCACGGGCCAGACGGTCGGCGCTACCGACGAACTCGGCTTTCACCCGATCGAAACCCCGGTCCACGTCCATGACATCCAGGCGACGATCTTGCACCAATTGGGTATCGACCACGAGCGTTTGACTTTCTCCTATGCCGGACGCCCATATCGGTTGACCGATGTTTTTGGGAAAGTGGTCGATCAGCTGGTCGGCTAACCGGGACGCGCCGACCGATCTCAGGCCCAGGGACCACAAGGATGGCGGTTTGCGCCGCGTCCGATCGCAACACGCAAGCAAAGACGGATACATGGGATTGCAAGATCGCGATTATTCTCGTGACAGCGGCCAGGACGACCGTTGGTGGGCCGGCGAAGGTTCCCGCGGTAGCACGGGTTCGCCGTTCGGATTCGGCGGGTCCGGCGCCAGCATCACGGTGACGTTGATCATCATCAATGTCGTCGTCTTTTTCCTCGACATGCTGCTGTCCGGTAGTGGCGCGGAGGCGCGCAGCGTGATGGCCGAGTGGTTCGAAGTCCGCGCCGACACGGTCTTCAAACCGTGGCAGTGGCATCGCTTACTCGGTTACGGATTCGTGCATTCGAACCAGGACATTTGGCACCTCGCGTTCAACATGCTGGGGCTGTTCATCTTCGGGCGCACGGTCGAACCGCGGATGGGCCGAACGGAATACCTGCGGTTCTATCTCGTCGCGGTCGTGCTGGGCGGGCTGGTCGCCTCACTTCATTGGTCCGCCTACGCCCTCTGGGTCGGCGAAGCCATCTCCGCGATGCCGATGGGCACGATCGGCGCCTCGGGCGCGGTCATGGCGGTGACGATCCTGTTCGCGTTTTATTACCCCGACGCGACCATTCTGGTGATGATGCTCTTTCCGATCAAAGCCTGGATCGTGGCCGTCGCCTACGTCGCGATGAACCTGTTCGGCTTCCTCGGCCGTACCGGAAACGTCGCCTATGACGTTCACCTGGCGGGGATCGCCTGGGCCGCGGTTTATTATCTCAGGCACCTGCGTTTGGAATCGATCACCGTCCCGGGGATGGCGCGAGCTCGCGATTGGGTCGCTCGCAAGCCGAACCTCAGGCTACATGACCCCGAGAAGAAATTGGTCCAGCAGGAAGCCGAAGTCGATCGGATCCTCGACAAGATCCAGGCCACCGGCATCGACAGTTTGACCAAGGCCGAGCGGCGAACACTGGAACGCCACAGTCGCCTGAAACGGAGTCAACGCTCGCAGTGACTTGGCGTGAGCTGTCGCGGGGCAACCGCGATCACCCTGTGGTACGGAGTCGCTCGTGGCCAAGCGACGGCCGTGCCGCGCACCGCCCCCCAGGTCGCTGGGAAAACCGTATAGTCTTGGGGCGAGCGAGTTCGCTGGCCCGGGCCAAAGCGCGACCGGAGAAAGCCTAGCGCATGATCCGCTCGACACACGAACCACACCGGGCGGGGGGGAACGCTGCGTCAGCGATCTCATTCCACTTTTTCAGTCCATCTCGGCTCCGACAAGCGAAACCATCTCATGCATTCCTCGGCAACCCCGACCGCGAACCGTCCGGCTTGGCAATCGCTCCAGCAACACGCCCAGTCGCTGCGAGACGTGCATCTCCGCACTCTGTTCGCCGAGGACCCGGCGCGGGGCGAGCGGTTGACCGCCGAGGTGGGGGGGCTGTTCCTCGACTATTCCAAGAACCGGATCAACGACGAGACGCTGCGGTTGCTCGTGGGGCTGGCGGAAGAATCCGGCTTGCGGGACCGCATCGATGCCATGTTCCGTGGCGACAAGATCAACATCACGGAGAACCGCGCCGTCTTGCACGTCGCCCTTCGCGCGCCGCGCGACGCGGAGATCTTCGTCGATGGCAAGAACGTGGTCCCCGACGTGCATGCCGTCCTCGACAAGCTGACCGATTTTGCCGACCGAGTCCGCGGCGGCCAATGGAAAGGTCACACCGGCAAGCGGATCAAGAATGTCATCAACATCGGCATCGGCGGGTCCGACCTCGGCCCGGTGATGGCTTATGAGGCGCTGCGTCATTACAGCGACCGTTCGCTGAACTTCGGGTTCGTCTCGAATGTCGATGGCATCGATCTCGTCGAGGCCACTCAGGGGCTCGATCCCGCGGAAACGCTGTTCATCGTCTCTTCCAAAACGTTCACGACGTTGGAAACGATGACCAACGCCGAGAGCGCCCGCGATTGGCTGCTGGCCGGTCTCGGGGGTGACGCCGCGGCCGTCGCCAAGCATTTCGTCGCGGTCTCGACCAACGCGAAACTCGTCTCCGGTTTCGGCATCGACACCGACAACATGTTCGGCTTTTGGGACTGGGTCGGCGGGCGGTATTCGATGGATTCCGCCATCGGCCTGTCGACGATGCTGGCCATCGGCCCGGAGCATTTCCGAGCCCTGCTCGCTGGCTTTCATCAGATGGACGAGCACTATCGCACGGCCCCGTTCGAGCAAAACCTGCCGGTGCTGATGGGCCTGCTGACGGTTTGGTACACGGCTTTTTTCAACGCCCAAACGGTGGCGGTGTTGCCGTATGAAAATTACCTCAAGCGGTTCCCCGCCTACCTGCAGCAGTTGACCATGGAAAGCTGCGGCAAAAGTGTCACGCTCGCCGGCCAGCCGGTGAGCTGCGATACCGGTCCGATTTACTGGGGCGAACCCGGGACCAACGGCCAGCATTCGTTCTATCAGCTGATCCATCAAGGCACGCGGCTGATCCCCTGCGACTTCATCGCCTTCGCCCACGCCCTCAGCCCCTTGGGCCGGCACCACGACATCCTGATCGCGAACGTGCTGGCGCAGTCCGAAGCGTTGGCCTTCGGCAAGACGGCGGAGGAGGTGCGAGCCGAGGGGACGCCCGAGTGGCTGGTCCCGCACCGGGTGTTTGCCGGCAACCGGCCTTCGAACACGCTGTTCGCCGACAGGCTGACCCCGACGGTTCTCGGCCAGCTCGTGGCGCTGTACGAGCACAGCGTCTTCACCCAGGGGGCCATTTGGGACATCAACCCGTTTGACCAGTGGGGCGTCGAACTGGGCAAGGCGTTGGCGCAGCGGATCCTGCCCGAACTGGAATCGGCGGCCACCCCGGAGCTCGCGCACGACAGCTCCACCAACCACCTGATCCGTCGGTATCGCGAACAGCGAACGAGCTGACCGCCAGCGCCATCCCACCCGGGAACAGGCGAGGTCGGTTCCGGTCGCTCAAACCGCGGACGGTTCGGCGGTACCGACCGCCGCGGTGAGCACCAGCTCGACGCGATAGCCCTGTGCCGCCAGCTGGGCATGAACGCAGGCGCGGCTCGGGGCATGTCCGGTCGGCACCCAGGCATCCCAGAGTCGATTGAACTCGGCCAAGTCCTCGGGGTGGGGCAGATAAATCATCACCTGCAACAGCCGCGTGCGGTCGCTGCCGACCAGCGCCAGGCGGGTGTCGACCTGCGCGAGCACCTGGCGGAATTGATCGGCCGCCGGGAGTGTCGGGTCATCGGGGACCTCCACGAAATAGGCGATCGAGCCGAACACGACCGCATCCGACCACCGCTGCGTGATGCCATGCCGCACGATCTCGGTTGTCTGTTCTCGCATCGAATCCCCTTTCCGTTGTTGTGAATTGCTGAGCGGGGCGACCGTCCCCCGCCGGACGTCGGTTCAAAATACTGCCCGTTCGCCAGTCGCGCTAGCCCCAGGCGGTCCGCCCCCTCCAACCCGCCACTCCAACCCGCCACTCCAACTCGTCAGGGCGACTCGTCAGTGGCGACTGATGCGGCTGGCCAGCGACCGAGTTGGAGTCTGGTAACGGTCAGCGCGGTTGCACGCATCCTGCCGCCGTTGGTTGGCGGTCTTTCGAGCGGTTT
>DITY01000001.1:13645-17265 GCA_002422955.1 Planctomycetaceae bacterium UBA6172 | reverse complement strand
ACGTCGAGGCGATGTGGCGGATGCTGCAGCAACCTCAGCCCGACGATTTTGTCCTGGCCACCGGCGTTACGCACAGCGTTCAAGATTTCCTGCAAGCCGCGTTCGAAGCGGTCGGCCTGGATTGGCAGAAGCATTATCGACTCGACCCGCGGTTCGCTCGTCCCTCCAAAGAGACGCAACTCGTCGGCAACCCCGGCAAGGCCTGGGCACGGCTGGGATGGCGAGCCGAGACCGACCTCCACGGGATCGTCGCGCAGATGGTGGCGGCCGACCGCGAATCGCTCCAGGCGACCTAACCCCCTCGCCACAGCCGACCTTCGGCCTCTCAGGCCTCCGTCCGTTGCCGGACCGTTTACCCGACCGGCCTCATCAGCCAGCCCTGCTCATCGACAATACGAACGTGAAAACGGCCAATCCTCTCCGCGGCATCATCCTCGCTGGCGGCTCCNNGACAAGCCGATGATCTACTACCCGCTGTCGACGCTGATGCTAGCCGGCATCCGCGAAGTGCTGGTGATATCGACGCCGCACGACCTGCCTGCTTTCGAGCGTCTGCTCGGAGACGGTGCCCAGTTGGGCATGACGTTCACCTACGCGGAACAGCCGCGTCCCGAAGGCCTCGCGCAAGCCTTCGTCATCGGCCGCGAGTTTGTCGGCGATCAACGCGTCGCCCTGGTGCTGGGCGACAACATTTTCTATGGCCAGGGCTTTCGCAAGACGCTCGCCGCCGCGGCGAAACGCGAACAGGGCGCGACGATCTTCGGCTACCAAGTCACCGATCCGGAGCGTTATGGCGTGGTCGAGTTTGACACCCACGGCAAAGCGATCTCACTCGAGGAAAAGCCGCCTCGCCCCAAAAGCCAATATGCCGTCCCCGGACTCTACTTCTACGACAATACCGTTCTGGAAATCGCTGCCAACCTCCGACCGTCACCCCGCGGCGAACTCGAGATCACCGATGTCAATCGCACCTACCTCGAAGCGGACCGCCTGAACGTCGAGCGATTCTCGCGCGGCTTCGCC
This sequence comes from Planctomycetaceae bacterium UBA6172, assembly GCA_002422955.1. Taxonomy (GTDB): domain Bacteria; phylum Planctomycetota; class Planctomycetia; order Pirellulales; family Pirellulaceae; genus UBA6163. Next base: position 16,242 of record DITY01000001.1, on the reverse strand, counting down.
TGGCTCGATACGGGGACCAAAGACTCCTTGCTGGATGCCTGCAATTTCGTAGCGGCCGTGGAAAAACGCCAAGGACTGAAGATCGCCTGCCTCGAAGAGATCGCTTACGAGCAACACTTCATCTCCCGCGGCCAGCTCCAAACGCTCGCCGCGCAATACAAGAACGACTACGGCCAGTACCTCAACCAGATCGCTACCAGCCCCTAATCGGTCTGGTACCTCACTCGCCCGCCCATGAAAACCCTGCTCGTCACCGGCTCCTCCGGTCTCATCGGTTCCGAAGTCTGCGTCCACTTTGCTAGCCTGGGCTGGCAGATACATGGGATCGACAACAATCAGCGCGCGGCCTTCTTCGGCCCGCAGGGCGATACCCGCTGGAACCAGCGTCGCCTGATCGAGTCGCTGCCCGCATTCGTTCACCACGAGCTCGATATCCGGGATCGGCCAGGCATCCTGCGGTTGCTGGCGGAACTCCGGCCCGACGCGATCGTTCACACCGCCGCGCAACCCTCTCACGACCGTGCCGCCGCCATTCCGTTTGACGATTTTGATACGAATGCCGTCGGCACCCTAAACTTATTGGAAGCGGTCCGTCAGGCCTGCCCGGAATCGCCGTTGGTTCACATGAGCACCAACAAAGTCTACGGCGATCGACCGAACTCCATCCGCCTTCAAGAGTTGGCAACCCGCTGGGATTACGACGATCCCGAATTCGAACACGGGATTGCGGAGCACTTTTCGATCGACCAATCCAAGCATTCTTTGTTCGGCGCGTCGAAGGTCGCCGCCGATGTGATGGTCCAGGAATATGGTCGATATTTCGGGCTGCCGACCTGCGCGTTGCGCGGGGGTTGCCTGACCGGACCCAATCATTCCGGCGTGGAACTGCATGGCTTCCTGAGTTACTTGGTCAAATGCAACCTGGAAGGTCGCCAATACCGCATCTTCGGCTACCTCGGCAAACAGGTCCGGGACAACATTCACAGCCACGACGTGGCCCGATTCATCCACGCCTTCATCGAGTCTCCCAGGTCCGGCGAGGTTTATAACATCGGCGGCGGCAAGCCCAACAGCTGCTCCATCCTGGAGGCCTTTCAGATCACCGAAAGCATCACCTCCCGCCCGATGGATTACGTCTATCTCGACGAGCCTCGGATCGGCGACCACATCTGCTACTACAGCGACCTGCGAAAAATGCGCAGCCATTATCCGTCCTGGGATATCACCGTCTCGATCGAAGAGACGATCCGTCAAATCGTCGAGGCCTGGCAAGGGCCTCGCCAACGCTAAAGCAATCCGTTCCCTTGTCGCCCACCGAAGTCCACCCGATCGACCTTGCGAACGCGCGGCCCATCGCCCCGGCTCCGCCCCAGCATTGGGATCTCGTCATTCGCCCCAAGCGGCACCTGCTGGATGTCAATCTGCAAGAGCTGTGGGCCTATCGCGACCTGGCATCTCTGTTCGTGCAACGCGACATCGTGACGGTTTATAAACAGACCATCCTCGGCCCGCTCTGGTTCGTCCTGCAGCCCATCCTGACGACCCTGGTATTCGCCGTCGTGTTCGGCAACATCGCCCAGATCAGCACCGACGGCTTACCGGCGATCCTGTTCTACATGTCCGGCATCGTCCTGTGGAATTATTTCGCCGAGTCGCTCACGCGGACTTCGAGCACGTTCACGGCCAATGCGCATATCTTCGGCAAAGTTTATTTCCCTCGGCTGGTGGTCCCGATCTCGATCGTGATCAGCAACCTGATCAAGTTCTTGATCCAGTTCTGCCTCTTCCTGGTGATCTGGCTGTGGTACTGGGTGATGACGGACAGCGTGCATCCCAACCTTTGGATCCTCGCCAACGGGTATTGCTTGCTGCTGATGGCCGGACTGGGGCTGGGATTTGGGGTCCTCTTCAGCTCACTGACCACGAAGTATCGCGACCTGACCTTCCTTCTGACGTTCGGAATTCAGCTCGGCATGTACGCGACGCCGATCATCTTCCCGATGAGCAGCCTCAGCGAGCGGTATCGCGCGATCCTGTGGTGGAACCCGCTATCCCATATCGTCGAAACCTTCAAGTACGGATTCCTCGGCGCCGGGCAGGCCGACGTACTCGGGCTCGCTTACTCGACCACGTTCACCGTGCTCACACTGACACTCGGCATCTTGGTTTTCAATCGCACCGAGCAAACCTTCATGGATACGGTGTGACGAGCGGATGACCGTGGCCATCCAGATCGACGCCGTTTCGAAACTCTACCGCCTCGGTACGGTCGGGACCGGCACCCTCGCGCACGACCTCAATCGGTGGTGGCACCAAATCCGCGGCAAGGACGACCCGTATGCGAAGGTCGGTCAAGTCAACGACCGGACACAGAAATCGACAAACTCGTCGCCGAGTGCGGAGCGGGGAGCGCCGCCAGGATCCGCCGGAGCTGGCGGCCCCGAATACGTCTGGGCGCTTCGCGACATCGACCTCCAAATCGAGCAGGGCGAAATCGTCGGCCTGATCGGCCGCAACGGGGCCGGCAAGAGCACGCTCCTCAAGCTCCTGTCCCGAGTCACCGCCCCGACCCGCGGCGAAATCAGGTCGAACGGGCG
>DITY01000001.1:0-13640 GCA_002422955.1 Planctomycetaceae bacterium UBA6172 | reverse complement strand
AGATCGTCGAGTTCAGTGGCTGCTCGAAGTACATCGACACGCCGGTCAAACGTTACAGCAGCGGGATGACGGTCCGCCTCGGCTTTTCCGTGGCGGCCCATCTCAACTGCGAAATCCTGGTCGTCGACGAAGTCTTGGCCGTCGGCGATGGTGATTTTCAGCAACGCTGCTTGGGAAGAATGCAAGACATGCAGGGCGACGGCCGGACCGTCATTTTCGTCAGTCATCAAATGAGCATGATCACCGCGATCTGCAAACGTGGCGTGGTCTTGAAGAATGGCCAAGTCGCCTTCGACGGCACGGCGGAAGATGCCGTACTGGCACATCAGTCCACGACCAAGACCGGGAGTGGCGCCGGTTTCGATGCCCGTGAACTGGGCATCCATGTCGGCGATGATCGGTCATCGCTACTGCGGGTTTGGACCGAAGACAAGGCAGGCACTGGCAAACGCAGCTTCGATATCGAAGAGCCGATCCTCATCAAGATGGAGTATAAGATCCTCCGAGATGACATTCCCTGGCCCTACGCGAACTTCCACATTTTCGACTCCTCGGGAAAGCATCTCTTTGTGACCGCCAACAAAAATTACCCCGTGGCGGGAGATACGGCGATTCCCGGGACCTATGTCGCCGCATGTGAGCTTCCTGGCTCCTTCTTGAATACGGGCAACTTCACGATCGGTGCCGCCGCAACCTGCATCGATCGCGGCGTGAATGTCTGCTTCTGGCAACCCGATGCGTTGACCTTGCAGGTCACCGAGGACTTGACGCGCACGCTGCATGGGTCCAGAAACGGTTACGCGGGTCCGATCCCTGGCCCGATCCGTCCGTCGCTCGACTGGGAAATCACCGCCGTAACCACCTTGAGCAGCGATCCCCGATGAAAGCCGTAATCCTCGCGGGCGGTTTCGGTACCCGTATCAGTGAAGAGTCGACGCTGCGCCCCAAACCGATGATCGAGATCGGCGGGCGTCCGATCTTGTGGCACATCATGAAAGTTTATTCCCATTACGGGATCCATGACTTCGTGATCTGCCTCGGTTACAAAGGTTATGTGATCAAAGAGTACTTCGCGAACTACTTTCTGCACATGTCGGATGTCACGTTCGATATGGCCAGCAACGAGATGATCGTCCATTCCAGAAACGCCGAGCCGTGGCGGGTGACGCTGGTCGACACGGGCGAAGGGACGCTCACCGGAGGCCGCTTGAAACGGGTTGCCCGCTATATCGAAGATGACCCGGCATTCTGCTTCACCTATGGCGACGGCTTGAGTGATATCAACATCGCCGCTCAACTCGCCTTCCACCGGGCTCACGGAAAACTGGCGACCGTAACCGCCGTGCTCCCCCCCGGCCGCTATGGCGCGCTCGAAATGGATGGCAACCGCGTCGCCGGCTTCGTCGAAAAGCCGCGCGGCGATGGCGGCATGATCAACGGAGGGTTCTTCGTGCTTTCGCCCCAGTGCCTGGATTTGATCCAGGACGACACCACCTCCTGGGAAAGCGAGCCGCTGGTCGCGCTCGCTAACAGTGGCCAAATGATGGCCTTCGAACACCAGGGCTTCTGGCAGCCGATGGATACGCTGCGGGACAAAGTGCAACTCGAGGCGCTATGGAATTCCGGGAAAGCCCCATGGAAGGTGTGGGCGTGAGCTTTGGCATCCGTCCCGAACCCGGATTTTGGGCGCGCAAACGCGTCCTGCTGACCGGCCATACGGGTTTCAAGGGAGGCTGGCTCGCCTTGTGGTTGCGAGAACTGGGGGCCGACGTAACCGGCATCTCGCTCCCTCCCAATACCACCCCGAATCTGTTCTCTCTCGCCAAACTTTCGCAGGTCGTCGACAGTCACCTCCAAGACATTCGTGACTCGACCGCCACCGCGAAGCTGATTCAGGATGCCGATCCCGAAATCGCCTTTCACCTCGCCGCGCAGCCACTCGTTCGCACCAGCTATCGCGATCCGCTGACGACCTTCGCCACGAACGTGCAAGGCACCGCCCATGTCCTGGACGCCTTGCGCGACTGCAAGAACCTGCGGGCGATCGTCGCGGTCACCACGGATAAGGTCTACCAGAATCTGGAACATGCGTTCCCTTACCGTGAGACCGACTCACTAGGTGGGCATGATCCCTACAGCGCCAGCAAGGCTGCGGCGGANNGCCGGCAACGTCATCGGCGGCGGCGATTGGTCGGAAGATCGTTTGATTCCCGACGCGGTCCGCGCGTGGAGCAACAACCAGTCGCTAGAGATTCGTCGACCCAATGCCGTTCGCCCCTGGCAACATGTGCTCGAACCGTTGAACGGCTATCTGTTACTCGCACAATCGCTATGGGCCGACGCCGAGCTTTCCGGGGCATATAACTTCGGTCCCCATAGCCAAGACGCGGTTCCCGTTCGTCAACTGATCCGGCAAGCGAGAGACGCCTTTGGCCAGGGCGATATCGTCTGGGGGGACGGAACCCATGGCCCCCACGAAGCCGGCCAACTGGCACTTGAGATTTCCAAGGCCAGGCAGGTTTTGAACTTCGTACCACGCTGGTCGACCAGCGAGTCCATCCGCCGAACCATGACCTGGTATCGCCAACAAGCTGACGGAGTCCCCACACGCGACCTGTGCCTGCTGGACCTGGAGGCTTATTCGGCTCCCACGGCCGATGCTTGTTGATCGATCATGACCAGATTTGACATCGAGCCGACTCCGCTGGCGGACCTGATGCTGCTGAAGCGGAACATCATCGGCGATCATCGCGGCTACTTCGAACGCTTGTTCTGCCACACCGAGCTAGAACCGCTGCTCGGGAAACGCGCGATCGTTCAGATCAATCACTCTTATACAGCCCGCGAAGCGACCGTCCGTGGCATGCATTTCCAACACCCGCCGCACGCCGAACTGAAAATGGTTTGCTGCCTCCGGGGCAAGGTTTTCGATGTCGCCATCGACCTGCGTCACGATTCGAAGACCTTTTTGAAATGGCATGGTGAAACCCTGACGGCCGAGAACTGGCACACCTTGATCATCCCCGAGGGATTCGCGCACGGCTTTCAAACCCTGACCGACGACTGCGAATTACTTTACCTCCACACCGCGGCCTACGCACCGACCGCGGAGGCCGGGATCAACCCGCTCGATCCGCGGCTGGGGATCACTTGGCCACACCCGATTAAGGACCTCTCGGACCGCGATGCCGGTCACCCGTTCCTAACGGATAGCTTCGCGGGACTCTACCTATGAACTGCCGCCATTGCCGAGCGCCGCTAAACCATGTCTTTCTCGACCTCGGTTTTGCCCCCCCTTCCAACGCTTACCTGACACGGGAAGGTCTGCACCGCCCGGAGACCTACTACCCGTTGAAAGCGATGGTTTGCGACCAATGCTGGCTGGTACAAACCGAAGACTATGCCGATGCCGGTGACCTGTTCAATGCGGACTATGCGTACTTTTCCAGCACCTCCAGCACCTGGCTCGATCATGCAGCGCGTTACAGTCACGAAATCATTCAGCAATTGAACCTGGATAGCACTAGCCAGGTGATCGAGATCGCTGCCAACGACGGCTACCTGCTGCGCAACTTTGTTCACGCCGGCATTCCGTGCCTCGGCATCGAACCGACCGCGAGCACGGCCAACGCGGCCGAGCAACTCGGCATCCCCGTGCTGCGAGAGTTCTTTGGAGAGCGACTCGGGCTCGAATTGGCGGGACAAGGGCGGCAGGCCGACCTGATCATCGGTAACAACGTTTATGCCCACGTCCCGGACATCAACGACTTCACCCGCGGACTCCAGGCGGCGCTCCAGCCCAACGGCACGATCACGCTGGAGTTCCCCCATCTGATGCGACTGCTCGATCACACCCAGTTCGACACCATCTATCACGAGCATTTTTCTTATCTCTCGCTGTCGACTGCCGAGCGAATTTTTCGTACCGCGGGGCTACGGATCTGGGACGTCAAGGAATTGCCCACGCACGGTGGCAGCCTGCGCATTTATGGCTGCCATGAAGCAGACCCGCGGCCAACCGCCGCGACCGTTGCGGCGTTGCTGAACGAGGAAGACCGCCGAGGCCTACGGCATATCACCACCTACCAGCAGTTCCAAACTGCCGTCGATCGGGTGAAGAACGAACTGCTCGCGTTTCTCATCGAGCAGAAACAGGCCGGCAAGACCGTCGCGGCGTACGGCGCCGCCGCCAAGGGGAATACGCTGTTGAACTATGCCGGTGTCAAGCCTGACCTCGTCTCCTACGTTTGTGATGCCGCGGTTTCGAAACAAGGCAAGTACATGCCCGGCAGCCACATTCCGATCGTTCCCCCCGCTTGGCTCGAGGATCATCGACCTGACTTCTTGCTGATCCTACCCTGGAATATCGCCGCCGAAATCCGGCAACAGACCGCGCACCCGCGCGCGGATGGCCTGCGATATGTGACGGCGATACCCAGACTGCAAGTGACATGAAGCGAGAGGTACTCGTCACCGGCGCGACGGGATTTGTTGGCAAGCAGATCGTACGTGCCCTCGCACGCCACGACGTCGAAATCACAGTCGTTGAACGTACGGGCAAAGCGTTTGACCCAAAGGCTTTGCCAAAAATCAAACGCGTCATCCCGACAACCGATCTCTTCCACGAATCGCCGGAGTGGTGGTGCGAACAATTCCAGGGAATCGATACGGTCGTGCATTCGGCGTGGTATGTTGAATCGGGAAAATACCTCCTCTCGCCAAAGAATCTGGATTGCCTCAGCGGAACGCTCAATCTCGCCCGAGGCGCGGCTCAGGCAGGCGTTCGCCGCATCGTCGGTATCGGCACCTGCTTGGAATGTGATCTGACCCAAGGCGAGGTGTGGGAGGACACCGCGATGAACCCTCTGACGCCGTACGCCGCCGCGAAGGCCGCGACTTACATGGCCTTATCCCAATGGCTCCCAACACAAGCGATCGCATTCGCTTGGTGTAGGTTGTTCTACCTCTACGGAGAAGGCGAGGACGAGCGCAGACTTGTCCCCTACCTACACGCGAAACTTTCGGTGGGGCAGCAAGCCGAATTAAGCAGCGGCAACCAAGTCCGGGACTATCTCGATGTTGCCGTGGCCGGCGAAATGATCGCCGACGTCGCGCTGCAGCCGGAGCAAGGCGTGGTCAACATCTGCTCGGGCGTGCCCGTGACCGTAAGACAACTGGCCGAGCGGATTGCCGATCAATATGGTCGACGCGACTTACTCGCGTTTGGGGCAAGATCGGAAAACCCTCAGGAACCGGCTTACGTTGTTGGCCGCCGCAGTTCACGGACAGGCATGTCCTGAACGCGAAGCCCTGATTTCCCGACCCCAGTTAGAATTGCAGCAAATGCCCTCTGGGGGGATAACTGCCGGCCCGGGGACGATGCCAAAGGCCGGGAGCCGGGGATTAGCAGCGTCGTGCATTCTTCGCAAAACCGGGCATTCAACCTGAATCGCTCGTAGACACAACCGTTTCCCCTTCAAGCACCAGAATTACCATGCCACCTGTCGACTTCCGCAACGAAGTGCAAGAGCGAATCGCTGCGATGCGAACCGACGAAGCACTCCGCTCCAGCGGGCATGCTTTCATGGAAGCCTCAACTGCCCCCAAGTACTCATACAACTTTGAGTGGCAGGGACGACCGATCATTCAGTATCCGCAAGATATCGTTGCGATGCAGGAACTGATCTGGAACATCAAGCCGGACTTGATCATTGAAACCGGCATCGCACACGGCGGTTCGCTCATTTTTAGCGCCTCGATGCTCGCCCTGCTTGACATGTGCGAAGCGATCGAACTCGGCAGCAGCTTGGACCCTAGGCAATCAGATCGTCGAGTTTTGGGAATCGATATCGACATTCGCAGTCACAACCGAGCTGCGATCGAAGCCCATCCGATGAGCTCGCGAATCCAGATGATCCAGGGCTCGAGCATCGATCCGTCCGTGATCGCGCAAGTCAGAGAGATCGCCAGAGATTTCAGACGCATTTTGATCTGCCTCGATTCCAATCACACCCACGAGCACGTCCTGGCGGAACTGAACGCCTACGCATCGCTCACGAGTGTCGGTAGCTACTGCGTCGTATTCGATACGGTTATCGAAGATTTCTCCGCAACGATGTATCCCGACCGCCCCTGGGGTCCGGGCAACAACCCGAAAACCGCGGTTTGGCAATACCTCGAAAGCCATCCCGAATTCGAAATCGATAGGTCGATCCCCGACAAATTACTCCTCACTGTCGCGCCGGACGGCTATCTGAGGAAGCGAGGATAAGGCGCGGGCCGACGTCTTGATCGGCGATCGGCGATTCCCAACTTCGCCCTTACTTTCCGAATGCGAATCGCCCCATGGCACCGCTGATTACCCTCTGCATTCCGACACGCAATCGTCCCGAACTGGCGCGTCGGGCAATCTTCGCGGCAGCCGCCGATCGGTCACTGCCGATCCAAATTCTGGTCTTAGAGAATTCGGACTCCCCATCACTGCGGCTATCGGACTTCGGGGCCGATGATCGAATCGAGATCCGACCGTCCGATCGCGTACTCAGCATGCCTGACAATTGGGAACGGGGACTTGAGCTAGCACGCGGCAGTTACGTCACCTACCTATCGGACAAGGACGTCACGTTACCAGGCGCGATTTCGCGAGCGATCGGAGTCATCAAAGCGAACTCGGCAGAGGTTATCTGCTATCGGAAACCGGGATTTTGTGACGAACGCAAGATCCTCTATCACTATCACTGTGACGGCAATACTCGCACCATCCCGACGCGTCCGCTTTTGCAAAGCTGGTTCGACAATCCGCGTCACTTGCACAGCGCACCGATGATCTACAACTCGTTCTTTTCGCGAACTGCGATCGACAGGTTGCGGGCGAAAACCGGCCGATTGTTCATCGGCAATTCCCCCGACATCGCGACGGGGGTCCTCGCTGCTGCCTACTATCCGAGCTACCTGCAACTGGACAAAACGCTCGTCGTCGCCCACAGCGGGGCATGGAGCAATGGCTATGCAACCGCAACCTATGGTGCGCACAATGCCAAAACGAGCGGGTTCATTAAGGAGTTCGGTAACGATCCATTTTCTAGGCTCGGAATCCCCTGCACGATCTCCTCGGCAGTCCTTGAAGTTCTGCTCACCGTGAAAGCGACACACCCCGAATGGTTTCAAGACTTGGAAATCCATTGGCAAAACTACCTGAACTTAGTCCAAAGCCAGATTCGTTCACTCAAAATTCCCGATGTCGCAAAACACCAAGAATTGAAAAAGCTTACATCGGGTGGATGCATCGTACCCCGCAAATATCGATATCGCCTGCTCGCATCTAGGCTGCTGCGAGAACGCTTCAACCCGGCCTACCGCCTCCTCCAGAAACTCCGACAACCCGCGCAACCGCTGCCCCCCGTTCCGACCCGCGAAATCCCGCTAGCCCCGTGGGAGGATCGCTGCCAGAATCGGGAAACGCCGTGCCATTCAATTGAAGAAGCCTGCGAAGTCGCCTTGGCCTGCAATCTGACCTCCCAGGCCTTGCCGAACTGCTAATCGGCACGCGCGACTTCAAAATGCCGATCGAGGCGTCCTCAAGCCGTTGAATTACGAGAGCAAACGCCCCGTCGCCGTACTTTTTGACGCCACGATCCTCGCATCCGCGGCGACCGAGACCAACGCACGGACCGGCGTCTACCGGGTCGCGAGCGAACTCGCCAAGCGGCTTGACACGGACCCACGAATCCGGCTGGCGTGGCTGGCACCGACCCTTCAAATCGAACAGACGCTGCGAACCGAGATTTCGCGGGGGCAACTGGCCGCTGCCCCCATCATCCCGGCGCTCTCACCTAACGGCCTCTTCAATCTTCCCGCGCGTGCCCTGCGGAAAGCGGCGAGTCTGGCCTTCAACCCTGGGCGGCCACGATTTCCGCCCATCAATTGGCGACAGCTGCGAAAGTTTGACATCATCTACAGTCCGGTCTACGCGCTTCCCAATTTTCGCCAGCAACTACCCCAGGTTCGCTGCGTCTTGAATGTGAACGATCTTATCCCGATCCTCTTTCCGGAACTGCTCCCGCCGGGGCTCGCGGCAAACGTCAAGCAGGCGATCGATTCACTGACGACGAGCGACAGCGTGATTTGCATTTCCGACGCGACCCGCGATGACCTGCTAAAGCATTCCCCGCAACTCGACCCGAGTCGCGTTCATACCATACACTTAGCCGCCTCGTCGGCCTTCAAGCCATGCTCAAGCGAAACTCTCAAACGCCAAAGCAAAGTGGCCTTAGGAATTCCTATCGATGCGACCTACATCCTCAGCGTCTGTACACTGGAACCACGTAAAAACCTCGCACACGTCATCCGTTGCTTTGCCAAACTAGTCGAAAGTCACGGCAGTCAGGACTTGTATCTGGTGTTGGTAGGTTCGCATGGTTGGCAAAGCGACGACCTGTTGGGGCAAACATCCGCTTTCGTGAGATCTCGCATCATCGTGACGGGCTATGTGCCGGACGCGGAACTTTCGCCGCTCTATTCCGGCGCATGCATGTTCGTGTACATGTCGCTTTACGAGGGTTTCGGCCTGCCTCCCCTCGAAGCGATGCAGTGCGGTACCCCCGTCATCGCCGCCAACAACTCTTCCCTCCCCGAAGTGATTGGCGACGCGGGTATCTTGATCCCGGCTTCCGACGAAAACGCACTGATCGCATCGATAAGCCTCCTGCTTTGCGATGCCGATGCCCGAACGCGATTTTCCGAGATGGGACTCGAGCGTTCCAAGCGGTTCGATTGGGAGCGGTGTGCCGACCAGACGATCCGCATCTTCGAGTCGCTGATGTCGCCACGGCCTAGGCCGAAACTTCATCGTTGATATCGATGCGGACTCCCAGGGTCATTATCGACGGAACGGTATTTGAGAGCGACCGACAACTCGGGATCTGGAGACTGTTCTACGAGACGATGTCTCGCACCAGTAATCAGATCGACTACACACTTCTCCTGTCGCAGCCCCCGCTACAACGCGTTCCGGCGGGGATTCGTGTTATCGATGCGAGCCATCGCACCGGGCCGCTCAGCCGATTTGACTTGGTCGGTCAATGGAAACGAGCGAACTCCCTGAGGCGTATCGCCTCCCTGCCGAGCGATTCGATCTGGCACTCGACCTACTTCACGGGAGATCCGAATCCCAAACGTCAAAGCGTTGTCACGGTCTACGACATGCTGGCCGAACGCTACCTTTACTATGACCAAGGCCTGGCGAGTCAAAAGGCCCTGAAGCGGCCGGCGATCACGTCGGCATCCAAACTGCTCGCCATTTCAAACGCGACAGCCCAGGACCTCGAAAAGTTTTATCCTGTCACGCGTGGCCGCGTTAGCGTGATCCCGCTCGGCTCAGAGCATTTAGAAAAGTTTGTCGGAGAGTCGCCGCGAGATTGTCGCCGCTGTCTGTTCGTGGGGGCACGATTGTCCTACAAAAACTTCGGCCTGGTGCTCGACGCGCTAAAGTCCCAGATGTGGCCAAACGATGTCGACGTGGACATCGTCGGCCCCGACTTGACGCAGGACGAAAAAGATTATGTCCGCTATGTGGGCGTGGAATCGCGACTACACCATCTCGGTCGCCTGAGCGATACCGAGTTGAGTCGGCGATATCACAACTCGCTGTGCTTCATCTTCCCCAGCTTGATCGAAGGTTTCGGCTTGCCGATCCTCGAATCGCAAAGGAATGGTTGTCTCCCAGTGGTCAGCGATATCCCGGTATTTCGGGAAGTCGCTGGCGAGGCGGCAATCTTCTTTGACCCCCGTTCACCAGATTCACTGGCAAGTGCGGTTACGGAGGCAAGCCTCCGCAAGCCCGTGCCCGCGGACCTAGCAGGTAATCTCGAGCGATACTCTTGGGACCAAGCGGCGGATGCGCTGGTCGCCTGCTATCACTCACTGAGATGATGGACCCACACGCGCAACGGAACAAACATTCGGTCGTTGCCGCTGCGAAATCAATCATGAACATCAAGTTCGCCATCACTCGCGCCACCTCCAGATTTTTGCAGATCCCTGCGATCTGGACTTTCATCAACGCCACCGTGATCCGCCTGGCGGACTACCTGGCTTTTGCCCATCAACACCCTCACACCGTGCGAGGCCTGAGGGAAGCTCACGAGCAAGAACAAGCCTCGCTCCAGTCGCTGTTCGCGGACAAACGCGTGGCCAGCGGTCCGTTCCGCGGGATGGCCTACCCCAACTTCCAGAGCTGCGGCAGCCAAATCGCGCCGAAGCTGATCGGCTCGTACGAGTATGAACTGCACGGGATCATCGAACAGTGCCTCGACGCTGACTACAGACGGATCATCGATATCGGCTGTGCGGAAGGCTACTACGCTGTCGGCTTCGCGATCCGCAAACCGGACGCTCAAGTCATTGCCGCCGACACATCCCCAACGGCCAGGGAACTGTGCGCCGCGATGGCCACAATCAATGGCGTGGCAGATCGCCTGACGACTTTCGATACCATCGATTCGCGAGCGCTGATCTCGCTCGTCGCCGATGAACGCTGCCTGGTTCTCAGCGACTGCGAAGGATACGAGAAACAACTTTTCACCCAAGAAACTTCGCGTCATCTGACACATTCCGACCTCCTGATCGAATGCCACGATTACAAAGATGCCTCAATCACTCCGACAATCGTTGCGGCATTCAGCGACAGTCACATCGTCACGAAAATCTACTCCCAAGACGAGTACTTTCGCCCCCACCAGTATGCCGATGAACGGACAGCGAACCTAACATTCGCGGCCAGGCGAGCACTGATGACCGAGAAACGCGGCCCCATGGTTTGGCTGTTCTGCAGGTCGCGGTCCGATTCGCATTAACGACCGAGATGCCAACGCAGAAGATCGCGATCATCGACTTGACCTATGGCGGAAGTCACAACATTTCTTACATTCGTAGCTACGCCAAAGCCTGCGTCGCGCTCGGGCTGCCGACCGAGGTGATCGTCAGCTCGTGGATCCGATCGTCCGTCGCGAAAGCGTTGTCCGTGACTCCAGCGCGGAATCTTTCCGTTTGGTCCGAGAAGTCGTTTCTCGGACCCTATCTGGTTTTCAAGCTGTGGCGAAAGGCGGAAGAGCGGTGCGGGCTGTGGCGCCGACCGCTACGCCACGGCGACAAGGAATGGGAACCGCAGGGCCAAACGCCCACGAACCCCTTCGCGATTTGGTTGCTGGTTTTCTGCCTTCGCGTTCGCGGGATCATCGACAAAGAGACGCTTTGCGTCTTCCTATCCGCGGAACAAATGCTTTGCAGGAATACGCTCGCTTGGCGACTCATCCGCCCTAAAAATTGGATCGCGCTGTTGGTCGGAACGTCGTGGCTACGAAAAGCCAGCGCGCACCAACTGGATTACGCTTCCCAACTATGCCTCGCTCACCCGTCCTGCCGGATGCTGGGGGCCTTGACCGAGAAGGAACGGCAGGACTTGTGCATCTCGCTGCCGGCGTCCACCGCGGTTCGCCTATTCCCTGAGCCGATCGACATGGAAGTATCCGACGAACCGCGGGACGACCTTACTGCCGTAATGGCACTCGCCACCGGTAAAAAGATCGCCTTGGTGACCGGCATCTTATCGAAACGGAAATGCGTCCTGGAACTGCTCCGCGCCTGGCAGTGTCTGGCGAATGATTTCCATCTCGTCCTGGCCGGGGAACTGCGGTGCCAAGGGCTGCCTGGAAAAGAACAAGAGGAGATCGAAAGCATTCTGGCCGGCTCGGACGCTCGACTTCATCTGGTCGATCGATGGCTGGAGGACGCTGAGATCAATTGGCTGATCCTGCGGTCCTCGCTTGTGATCGCGATCTACCGAGATTTTCAGGGCTCAAGCAACGTTGTCGCGAAGGCGGTCGCATTTCGCAAACCGATTGTGGGTTTGAAGGGCAGCGAGATCGGAGACCGCATTCTCCGCCACGGAGTGGGCACGGCCGCCGAAAACCTTGACCCGTGGGCGATCGCCCACGCGATCGAAGCGGTGACGGCGGAGCCCACCACCACACCCGCTTTCCAGTCCTTTGAACACGAGTTCGGCGGGCCGGATGCCGTGGAGCGTTTGATCGCCGAAGTGATTCATGCCTGACTCACGCGACCTGGCCGACCATGTCGTCGCGGTTGCCTGTGACGATCGATACGCCGCCTACGCGGCAACTACTCTCCTGTCCGCCGCCACGACTTCCCCTGACGACCAGTTCTCACTGGTCGTCTGCACTTACGGTCTGAATGCCGAGTCACTCGACTACTTCCGGCGCGTCGAGGCGATCACGAACCGCGAAGTCCATGTCCTCGTTTTTGACAAGTCCTACGAGTCATTCCCAAGCGGGCGTTACACCAGCACGATGTACCTTCGCTTCGAGGTTGCCGATCGACTGCGACACTCAAGCCGAATGCTGTATCTCGACTGTGATATCCTGATCCGTGAAGGCGTGGCTCCACTTCTTCAACTGGACATGAAGGGCCATGCCATCGCCGCGGCCCAGGATTTTGCCGACCTTTGCGGAGGCCCCTTTATCGAACATCGCCAACGCCTGGGCCTGCCGCAGGGACAGAAATATTTCAATTCCGGAGTCTTGGTTGCGGACCTCCTCGCCTGGCGCGAGGGCGGATTTCGCGGCAAACTTCTGCAGACCCTCGCATCGCTAGGCGATCGCCTCACCTATCCCGATCAAGATGCGATGAACGTCGTCTTTCAAGGCTCGATTCATTGGCTAGACCTGCGTTGGAACACGCAACTTCCTTTGATCACGACACGCACGCATTTTCCGAACTGGCGAAAGGATCTGCGAGCAGCGACAACCCATCCCGCCATCGTGCATTTCTCGGCACCTACTAAACCTTGGAACGCGGATTCCTATATCCCATTTGGCGAAGACTACCTGAAACTTCTGAGAGCGGTCGCGCCGGAAACCCCAATCCCGCGATGGGGAACGGGACTTTTACGCCGCGTCGAGTTTGTCGGGGGAGTGTTCAAAGCACGCCTGACCTCAAACCTCATATGCGTCAGAAACACACTGAGATCGATTGTCGCCTCTAAACCGACCGGCAACGCCTGATCGCCGAACGGCAGAGACACGATGTCGACCCGCTTGAAAACACCGGTCATCTTTCTGATCTTCAATCGTCCTGAAGCGACTCGCGCGGTCTTCGATCGGATCCGGGCGGCGCGGCCCGCCAAGCTGATTGTCGTATCCGATGGCCCGAGGGCGGACCGCCCCGGCGAGGAAGCGAAAGTTTTGGCCTCCCGAGCGATCACTGCTGAGATCGACTGGCCTTGCGAGGTCAAGCGTGATTATGCGACCGCCAACCTGGGCTGCCGAGCACGCATCAGCTCCGGATTGACGAATGCGTTTCGACAGGTCGATCATGCCATCGTGCTGGAAGACGACTGCCTTCCAGAACCGTCATTCTTCCCATTCTGTGAGAATCTGCTCGCAAAGTACCGTAACGAACGTCGAGTATCCGCAATCGGCGGCACATCATTCTTCCCATTTCCGAATTTTCCGTACTCTTATAAGTTCTCGATTTACCCTCATTTTTGGGGCTGGGCAACTTGGGCGCGGGCTTGGGAACAATATGCGAGTACCGAAAACCGGTGGCTGGAATCGCGGGACCGC